>JAKUUR010000019.1 GCA_022448455.1 Candidatus Thioglobus autotrophicus | reverse complement strand
ACTCAAAAATAAAAAAAATCTTGAGAAACAAATTGCAACCTTCCAAAAACAATTGGCAAGTGGTCAGGATGACGAATTAACAAGCAAAGCGATTGAGGTAAATGGCGTCAAAATACTAGCTACTGAAGTTTCTGACGTTGGTGCTAAGGATCTTAGAGATTTAGCCGATAAACTGAAACATAAATTAGGTTCAGCTGTAGTAGTTTTAGCCGTTGTTTCTGGAGAAAAAGTGTCACTAGTTGTGGGTGTTACTAAGGACCTTACAGATAAATATCAAGCTGGTAAGATTTTGAATCACATTGCTACTCAAATTGGTGGTAAAGGTGGCGGACGCGCTGACATGGCGCAAGGTGGAGGAACAGAGCCTGACAAGCTTGCAAAAGCCTTGGTTTCAGTTAAAGATATAATCTGAGTTCTATTCAAACAGTCTAGTAAGAATAACCATAGGTATAATTTTCTACTTATGGATTGGATTCAATTATCACTTCAAATTGAGCGGAATCAAGCTGATCTTGTTTCCGAAGTGCTGATGGGTTTGGGAAGTATCTCGATTACTTATTCAGATGCCTTTGACAACGCTATCTATGAACCACCAGTCGGTCATATGCCATTATGGGAAAATGTCACTATTAATGCTTTATTCCATTCTGATCTTAATCAGAAGGATATTAAAGCTACGCTGTTAGAGATATGTAATGTCGAAGTGTTAACTTTTAATCTACTCAAGGATCGAGTTTGGGAAGAGGAATGTAAAAAGGATTTCCATGCAATGCAGTTTGGTAAAAGTCTTTGGATTTGCCCCTCTTGGGAAAAACAAGCTCAATTACCCATTGGTGCCGTTGTAATTAATATGAACCCAGGCTTGGCATTTGGCACAGGAACTCATCAAACAACAGAATTATGCCTCCAATATTTGGATGCAAACCCACCAAAAAATTTAAATGTTATAGATTTCGGTTGTGGAACTGGTGTATTAGCTATAGCAGCAGCAAAGTTGGGTGCTAAAATTGTTCTTGCAATTGATAACGACCCACAGGCAGTTCATGCTACAAGAGAAAATGTAGCTGATAATCAATGTGAAAACATAATTACAACAATGCATTCAGAAGAAGAGAGTGATTTTGGTAAATGTGATCTGTTGGTAGCAAATATCCTTACAAATCCTTTGATTGAATTAGTCTCTCTATTTGCAAAACTCGTTCGTCCGAATGGTTTGTTGGTTCTGTCTGGAATTTTAAAAGAACAGATTGATATGATTGTAAATTGTTATGCCCAGTATTTTTCAAATTTAGAAATATCTAGCAAAGATGAATGGTGTAGAGTATGTGGTACAAGAAAATATTAATAATTAGTTTTAGATTAGTTTAACTATGACTCAAATAACAAAAAAACCTATCAAAGCAGTTTCACTCATTTCTGGTGGTCTTGATTCATTGCTTAGTACTAAATTAATAATCGATCAGGGCGTTCATGTTGAAGGTATTAATTTTTTTACAGGTTTTTGTGTAGAGGGGCATACTCACGCAATACGCAAGCAGAAAAAAGACAAGCCGAAGCGTAATAATGCACTATGGGTTGCTGAACAGCTAGGTGTTAAGCTTCATATTATTGATGTGATTGAAGAGTATCGTGATGTGCTTCTGAATCCAAAACACGGTTATGGAAAAAATATGAATCCATGTCTAGACTGTAAAGGCTTCATGGTTAAAAAAGCCAAAGAATGGATGCTAGCTAACGATTTTGATTTTATTATCACAGGCGAAGTGATGGGACAGAGACCGATGTCACAACGCAAGGATACTATGCCTATAGTGCAAAAAGAATCTGGCGCAGATGATTTATTGTTGCGTCCTTTGAGTGCACAACTACTACCACCAACAAAACCTGAAATTGAAGGATGGGTTGATCGTGAGCAACTGTTAAATTACTCTGGAAGAAGTAGAAAACCTCAAATGAATTTGGCCGATCAGTTTGGTTTTGATGATTATGCAACCCCAGCTGGTGGGTGTTGTTTTCTTACTGATAAGAAGTATTCCGATAAATTGGTTGATATGTGGGAAGCTCGAGGCTCTCGTGAGTATGAGTTGGATGATTTAATGATGCTTAAAGTCGGGAGACATATCCGACCTAATCAGCGATATAAAATGATCATTGCTCGTGAAGAGGGTGAGGTAAATTTTTTGGAAGGTTATCGTAACCAATATACTAATTTATATCCAACAAGCTGTAATGGCCCCTTAGCTATTATTGATGGCAAACCCAATCAAAAAGACTTAAAGACAGCAGCTAAAATATTAGCAAGGTACTCTCAAGGGCGAGAGACAGAAAATGTTGATGTTGAAGTGCGACTTGATTCTGGTGTTATGCAGCAATTTAGTGTGAAGCCTTTTTTGGTTGAGGAAATATCAAAGGACTGGATGATTTGACCTTAATGCAAAGATTCTGCTAACTCTTGTAGCTAACCACCACCAACAGCATTAATTACTTCAACTTTATCGTTATCGCTCAATAAAAACGTTGAGTGCTTTGATTTGGGAATGATTGACTCGTTTACTTCGAGTGCGATTCGCTGATTTTGAAATCCTAAATAAACAACAAGGTCTGTAATATTTGAATTAAAAGGGAGTTCTAACCTTTCACCGTTTACATGAATATTCACTTTATTTTTATCATAGTTGCCAGCGCTATAATTATATCACTGGATTCTAAAATTGAAGATAAATATCAAGCAAACACATGGTAAAATTTCCCAAGTTTTTCTATCCGCCCTAGGAGAATTCTTTTGCCTAAAAACGCCATACTAGCACTTGAAGATGGTCAAATTTTCAGGGGCAAGTCAATTGGTTCTAAAGGCGAAACAGTTGGAGAGGTGGTTTTTAATACTGCCATGACAGGGTATCAAGAAATATTGACAGACCCCTCTTACTCTCAACAAATTGTTGTCCTAACTTATCCCCATATTGGTAACACGGGCATCAATATGGTTGATGAAGAATCTTCTGGAGTTTATGCTGCTGGTTTAATTATTCGAGACTTACCAATTTCACATAGTAATTGGCGTTCTGAGATGAGTCTCGAACACTACTTGTCGAGTAATAATATTGTTGCGATTGCAAATATTGATACTAGAGCTTTAACTCGACATTTGCGCATCAATGGAGCATTAAAAGGTTGTATTAAAGCTGCGAATAATATTAATTCAGATCAAACTATTGAAAAAGCAAAAGCATTTTCCGGTCTGAAAAATATGGACTTAGCAAGGGTAGTGTCTACTACTAAGACCTATACTTTTGGTCAGGGAAGTTATGATTTAGAGCAATCTGATTTTCGTAAAGCGACTTCGAAATTTAATGTAGCAGTCTATGATTATGGCGTAAAGAAAAACATCCTTAGAATGTTGGTTGATAGAGGTTGCGAGCTTACTGTATTTAATGCTGAAACTCCGGCAGAAGAGGTTCTAGATATCAATCCAGATGGTATTTTTTTATCCAACGGTCCTGGCGATCCTGAACCTTGTGACTATGCCATTGAGAATATAAAAAAATTACTGGAAAAGGGCCTACCAATTTTTGGTATTTGTTTGGGTCATCAACTTTTATCGCTTGCGAGTGGTGCCAAAACAGAAAAAATGAAATTTGGCCACCATGGTGCAAATCACCCTGTACAAGATTTAGACTCAAAGAATGTGATGATAACATCACAAAATCATGGCTTTACTGTCTCTGAAAAAGACCTCCCTAAATATGTTGAAGTAACCCATCGGTCTTTGTTCGATAAAACAATACAAGGTGTCAAGATCAAGGGCAAGTCTGCATTTAGCTTTCAAGGTCATCCCGAAGCTTCACCGGGTCCTCATGATATCAGTATGTTGTTTGACCAATTTATTAATCATATGTCTCAATGAAAATTTTGTAGTTAAGCATGCCTAAAAGAGAAGACATAAAAAGTATTTTAATCATTGGTGCTGGACCTATCATTATTGGTCAGGCCTGTGAATTTGATTATTCTGGTACGCAAGCTTGTAAAGCTCTTCGAGAGGAAGGTTATCGCGTGATTTTAGTTAACTCAAATCCTGCCACCATTATGACCGACCCCAAAATGGCAGATGCCACCTATATCGAGCCAATTGTATGGAGAATTTTAGAAAAAATTATTGAAAAAGAAAAACCAGACGCTCTGTTGCCTACGATGGGGGGTCAAACTGCACTTAACTGTGCATTAGATCTCGAACGACATGGCGTATTGGCAAAGCATAATGTTGAAATGATTGGTGCCAACAAAGAAGCTATTGATAAAGCTGAAGACAGAGAATTATTCCGTAAAGCAATGCTAAAAATTGGCTTAGATATGCCAAAGGCTGCAATAGCACATAATATGGAAGATGCGCACAGAGTTCAAGAAACAGTGGGCTATCCTACTATTATTCGCCCTTCATTTACGATGGGTGGTACCGGTGGCGGTGTTGCATATAACAAAGAACAATTTATTGAAATCTGTCAACGTGGACTAGATTTATCTCCTACAAATGAACTCTTAATTGAAGAATCTATTATTGGTTGGAAGGAATTTGAAATGGAGGTAGTTCGTGACCATAATGACAACTGCATTATTGTTTGTTCTATTGAAAACTTTGATCCTATGGGTATCCATACAGGTGACTCAATAACAATAGCTCCAGCTCAAACACTAACAGATAAAGAATATCAAGTAATGCGAAATGCTTCTTTAGCAGTTATAAGAGAGATTGGTGTCGATACTGGCGGCTCCAATGTTCAATTTGCACTTAACCCAGATAATGGACAATTGACTATTATTGAGATGAATCCAAGAGTGTCACGTTCTTCAGCTTTAGCTTCAAAGGCTACTGGCTTTCCGATTGCTAAAGTGGCAGCTAAACTTGCTGTAGGCTATACGCTTGACGAACTCGAGAATGATATAACTGGAGGTAGGACGCCTGCCTCATTTGAGCCAACGATTGATTATGTGGTCACGAAAATACCTAGGTTTGCATTTGAAAAGTTTCCAAAGGCAGATGATCGCTTAACCACGCAAATGAAATCAGTCGGCGAAGTGATGGCAATGGGATCCACTTTTCAGGAATCTCTTCAAAAGGCACTTCGAGGATTGGAGACCGATAAGTCAGGTCTTGATCCAATAATCGACATCTCAGCAGATGACGCCAGAGGCAAGATTCGAAGTGAATTACTATCAGCAGGTGCAGATAGAATTTTTTATGTGGCGGATGCTTTTAGAATGGGGATGACCAAAAAAGAGGTTTTTGACCTTACAAAAATTGACCTCTGGTTCCTAGCACAAATTGAAGATCTTATCCTTTCTGAAAATGAAATTAAAGGCATCTCATTGAAGGAAATTGACGCCGAGGTTATGCTTCAATTGAAGCAAAAAGGATTCTCAGATAAACGCCTGTCTCAACTTCTAAATTGCTCAGAGAAAGCTTTAAAAAATAAGAGAGAATTACTTAAGGTTAAACCTGTCTTTAAGCGGGTAGATAGCTGTGCAGCAGAGTTTGACACTCAAACAGCTTACCTATACTCAACTTATCAATCGGAGTGTGAAGCTAATCCTACTAATAATAAAAAAATCATGATATTGGGTGGGGGGCCCAATAGAATTGGCCAAGGAATTGAGTTTGATTATTGTTGTGTGCACGCCTCTTTGGCTTTAAGAAAGGATGGTTATGAAACAATTATGGTGAACTGCAATCCTGAGACTGTTTCGACAGATTATGATATTTCTGATAGATTATATTTCGAGCCACTTACACTTGAGGATGTTTTGGCTGTTATAGAAGTTGAAAAGCCTGAAGGCATTATTGTCCATTATGGCGGTCAGACACCTCTTAAATTGGCAAGAGCACTTGAACTTAATGGTGCAAACATTATTGGCACCAGTCCTGAGTCTATTGATTTAGCCGAGGACAGGGAGCGCTTCCAAAAGATGATTCAAAAGTTAGGACTTAAGCAGCCCGTAAATAGTGCTGCACGTTCGAAGGAGCAGGCAGTTATCAAAGCAAACAGTATTGGGTTTCCTTTGGTTGTTAGACCTTCTTATGTTCTTGGTGGGCGGGCGATGGAAATTGTGTATGACAAGGAAAGTCTTGAGCGTTATATGCAAACTGCTGTTCAAGTATCTAATGACTCCCCAGTATTGCTTGATTCATTCTTAGATCATGCTATAGAAGTTGATATCGATGTAGTTTGTGATGGAAAAGATGTTGTAATCGGTGGCATCATGGAGCATATTGAACAAGCGGGTATTCATTCGGGTGATTCGGCCTGCTCATTACCTCCCCATTCTCTGTCAAATGGGGTTCTTGATGAGATGCGTAGACAAGTTAAATTAATGGCAAAAGAGCTTAAAGTTGTTGGCCTAATGAATGCTCAGTTAGCCTATCAAGATGATGAAATTTATGTAATTGAAGTGAATCCTCGTGCTTCTCGTACAATTCCATTTGTTTCTAAAGCGACCGGTATCTCTCTTGCAAGTATAGCTGTACGAGCAATGACAGGAATTTCACTGAAAGAGCAAGGTTTTATTAAAGAAGTTATTCCAAAGCATTATTCTGTGAAAGAGTCTGTTTTTCCATTCAATAAATTTTTAGGTGTTGATCCTTATCTTGGACCAGAAATGAGATCAACAGGTGAAGTTATGGGGATCGGTCATGACTTTCCTTCAGCTTGTGATAAGGCCTATCTAGCGGCAGGTGACATCATACCTACCAGTGGTAAGGTTTTTGTTAGTCTTCGAACTCTAGATAGAGAACGCCTAGTTGAATTAGGTGAAAGGCTCAATAATCAAGGCTTTGAAATTGTGGCAACACGCACTAACCAAGAAATACTCCAAAATGCAGGCTTAGAATGTACAATGGTTAATAAGGTTTCTGAAGGGTCACCTCATATTGTGGATTTGGTTAAAAATGATGAAATCAGTTTGATTATCAGTTCAACTGAAGATACTCAGGGATTGGAGGATGCAGCTGTTATTCGTTGCCAAGCTTTGGCTCACAAGGTTCCATGTATGACAACAGTTGCAGCAGCATTTGCTACGCTTGATGGCCTTAAGACGCATGATAAGATGATTGTTAGATCATTACAATCATTACATTAATTTTGATCTATGGATGCAATACCTGTGACAGTTGCCGGTGCAAAGGCACTTGAGGTTGAGTTATTAAGACTCAAGGGCGTAGAGCGCCCAAGAATTATTAATGAGATTGCAACAGCTAGAGAGCATGGAGACCTAAAAGAAAATGCTGAATACCACGCTGCAAAAGATGAGCAAGGCTTTATTGAGAGGCGTATCCAAGAAATTGAGTCAAAACTTTCTCGGATGCAATTGATCGATGTCAGGCAACTTACTCAAGATGGTCGATGTGTATTTGGAACAACTATCACTCTATTAAATTTAACTGATAACAGTGAAATAAGTTATCAAATAGTTGGAGAAGATGAGGCAGATATTGAATTAGGTAAGATCTCTTGCCACTCTCCAATTGCAAAAGCATTGATGGGTAATGAAGAGGGAGATGAGGTAACCGTTAAAGCTCCCAAAGGCGACATACTTTACGAAATTCTTGAAGTTCAATATATATGATGAAAAACTTATGGTCTGATACTGAATCAGATAAGTTCCAAGATGATCTGGCGTTACGAGTTTACACCTCACGATTACTTGGACAAGACACTTCTTTAGTTCTTCATGGTGGAGGAAATACATCTGTCAAAATTACCGAAACCAACTTGGTTGGTTCGACAGAAGACATACTTTATGTCAAAGGAAGTGGATGGGATTTAGTTTCTATTGAAAAAGATGGTTTTTCACCAGTACGTATGGCTCATATGTTGAGTCTTTCTAAGCTGAAATCACTCTCTGATCCACAGATGGTTAATGAGTTAAAAACTCAACTTACCAATGCCACATCTCCAACTCCTTCTGTTGAAACAATTCTTCATGCAATATTGCCATTTAAGTATGTTGATCATACTCATGCTGATGCAGTCGTAACAATATCAAATACTTCAAATGGTGAAGAAAGAATTCGTGAAATTTATGGCAATCGAGTTGTTATTGTTCCTTACGTAATGCCAGGCTTTGATTTGGCAAAAGAAGTTGGTCTTTTATTTTCAGAGATGGCCTCAGATGAAACAGAAGGAATGGTTCTTTTAAATCATGGAATATTTTCTTTTGGAAATACAGCACGAGAATCTTATGAACGAATGATAGATCTAGTGAATGTTGCTGAACAATACCTTGTTAGTCAAAATGCTTGGGATAATGAAAAACAATTGACTTATGTTAAATCTAAAAAAATACGTAATGATGTTTCTCAGTTAAGGCAGAAGATTTCATTAGTTGCTGGAAATCCTGTTTTGTTCAATCTTACTAATAGCCTACGTGGTATTAGTTTTTCCAACCGAGACGATGTTGAGAAAATTGCAACTCGAGGCCCTTTAACTCCTGACCATGTAATTCGTACTAAACGGATACCAATGATTGGTCGTGATGTTGAAAAGTTTGTGAAAGAATATGTCTCATATTTTAATGCTCATAAAACTAACGCTAAAGATAAAAAAACAATGCTTGATCCTGCACCTCGAGTAATTTTAGATAGAGAATTTGGCCTTTGCGCTGTGGGCAAAAATATGGGTGAAATTGGAATTATCTCTGATATATACGAACATACAATGGAAAGTATTCTTAGAGCGGAAAAACTTGGTGGTTTTAAGGCTCTCCCGGCATCTGATATCTTTGATATTGAATACTGGGATTTAGAGCAAGCAAAATTACTTAAGAATACTAATTTTCTTGAGTTTCAGGGGGAAGTAGTATTAATTACAGGTGCTGCATCAGGGATTGGAAAGTCATGCGTGCAATCTTTCCTTAATCGTGGTGCTGCAGTAGTAGGAATTGATATAGACTCTTCCATCGAAACTAGCTATCAGCATAAAAATTATTTGGGTTTGATTTGTGACGTAACTGATGAAGATGCGATAGAAGGAATACTCGAGAAAAGTGTTTGTCATTTTGGTGGTTTAGATATGATCGTACTAAATGCTGGCATTTTTCCGAAAGGGAAGAAGGTGTCTCAACTTTCCCTAAAAGAATGGAATAAAGTATTTTCCATTAATCTTAATTCAAATTTGAATTTATTACGTGAGGTATATCCTCTATTAATAATGGCTCCAAACAAAGGTCGTGTTGTTGTTATCGGTTCTAAAAATGTTTCAGCTCCTGGCCCTGGTGCAGCAGCTTATTCAGCTTCTAAGGCAGCCTTAAACCAGCTCATACGTGTCTTATCAATGGAATGGGGTAGTGATGGTATTCGATTAAATACACTTCATCCTAACGCAGTCTTTGATACCGGTATATGGACTGATGAAGTTCTAAAATCTAGAGCAGAACACTATGGTTTGACAATTGAAAGCTATAAAACTAACAATTTACTTGGAGTTGAAGTAAATAGTATGGATGTTTCAGAACTAGCAGCTGAATTGTGTGGCTCTTTATTTTCTAAAACCACTGCAGCACAAATACCCATTGACGGTGGTAATGAAAGAGTGATTTGAATTTATAAACTATACAAGGTAAATGATGACTAATATAAAGCCAATACTTGGAATTATCGGTGGTAGTGGTGTTTATGAAATTGATGGACTTCAAAACACCCGATGGGAGAAAGTTTCATCTTCTTTTGGAGAACCTTCTGACTCTTTATTTTTCGGTGAGTTAGATGGTCAGAAATTGGTATTTTTACCAAGACATGGCCGAGGACATCGTATTCCTCCCTCTGAAATTAACTATAGAGCTAACATAGATTCGTTGAAAAGAGCAGGAGTAACTGACGTTATTTCAGTAAGTGCTGTCGGTTCGTTAAAAGAAGATTTAAAGCCAGGTATGTTCATGATTGTAGATCAATTTATTGATCGGACATTTGCAAGAAGGAAGAGTTTTTTTGGGCCAGGACTAGTAGCACATGTTTCTATGGCTAATCCTGTTTGTAATCGATTAGGTAATCATTTAGAGCATGTAGCAAAAAAAAATGGAATAAAAGTTGTACGTGGTGGTGTCTATTTGGCTATGGAAGGCCCCCAATTTTCTTCTGTAGCTGAATCCGAACTATATCGAAGTTGGGGTTGTGATGTTGTTGGTATGACGAACATGCCAGAAGCAAAACTCGCTCGAGAAGCTGAGATGTGTTATGTATCAGTAGCCATGGTGACAGATTACGATTGCTGGCATCCACATCATGATAACGTCAGTGTTGATGCAATGATAAAAGTGCTCATGGATAATGCTGATAACGCAAGATCTTTAGTTAAGAATGTTGCCTCATTTATTGAGTCAGATCAATCTAGTTCCAAGTGTGAATGTAAAACTAGTCTTGAAAGTGCAATTATTACTTCTCCAGAAGCTCGCGATAAAGATTTAGTAAAGAAATTAGAAGCGGTTGCGGGTAGATTATTAAACTCCACTAAGTAAGGAAAAATTTATGTCAATTAAATCTCACATTAGAACAATAAAAAACTACCCTATAAAAGGAGTTATGTTTAGAGATATTACAACATTATTAAATAATTCGGAAGGGTTTCGTGCTGCTATCGACGAATTTGTAAACCGTTATAAAGACATAAAAATCGATAAAATAGTTGCCATTGAATCCCGTGGTTTTATAATAGCTGCTCCGTTAGCTTATCTTTTAAATGTGGGGCTTGTCTTGATAAGAAAACCAGGTAAATTGCCTTCTAAAACAATTGTTCAGGATTATGAATTGGAGTATGGCACTGATAGAATTGAAGTTCATATGGACGCAATTAATAAAGGTGATAAAGTATTAATTGTGGATGACTTGATTGCAACAGGTGGTACAGCAGAAGCTACAGTTAAATTAGTAAAAAAGATGCGTGGTGAAATAATCGAGTGTTGCTTTGTTATTGATTTGCCAGATATAGGTGGCAGGGCACGTTTAGAAAATATGGGTCAAAAAGTGTTTGCACTTTGTGAATTCGAGGGAGAATAGATGAGCGAAAATAAGATTGAAACTTTGAGGTGGGTAGAAGACCATCTTGAGATGATTGATCAGAGAATTCTACCTGCAGACTTTCAATATATTTCCTATAATTCAGCCCTTTCAGTGGCTGATGGAATTCGTTCAATGGTTGTTCGTGGTGCACCAGCGATAGGCTGTGCAGCAGCTTATGGAGTTGCATTGGAGGCATTAAATTTTCAGGATGCTAGTGTGGACGAGTTTTCAAAAGGTATGGAGCAAGCTTTTAAGATATTGCTTCAAAGTCGCCCTACTGCAATCAATCTTTTTTGGGCGATTGATAGAATGCGTTCAAAAATGAATGAAAATATAAGTCTAACTCCAAAAAAAATTGCGAATACATTATTATCAGAAGCCCATGAAATATTAAATGAGGATATTGAAATTAATCGCAAAATGGGTAGTTTTGGCGCTGAGCTTTTACCTGACGGTGCTCGTGTTTTAACTCATTGCAATGCAGGCGCTTTAGCTACTGCAGGCCATGGTACTGCCTTAGGGGTCATAAGATCTGCAGTTGAAGCTGGTAAAAAGATTTCAGTAATTGCCGGTGAAACTCGTCCATTTCTTCAAGGAGCTCGTCTTACTGCTTGGGAGATGGTGCAAGAGGACATCCCTATTACTTTAATTTCAGATAATATGTCTGGTCATTTAATGAGTTGTGGTGAGATTGACGCTATTATAGTAGGCACTGATAGAGTAGCAGGTAATGGTGATGTGGCTAATAAGATTGGAACTTATATGGTTGCTGTTTTATCCAAAAGGCATAATATTCCATTTTATGTTGCATGCCCACTATCGACAATTGACCGTTCAATTTCAAGTGGAAGTGATATTCCTATCGAAGAACGACCAATTGATGAGGTAACTGGATATCGAGATTATCAATGGGCGGCTGAGGGGGTTAGCGTTCGTAATCCAGCATTTGATGTGACCCCAGCAGATTTGGTAACGGGATTGATTACTGAAAAAGGAGTTATTTTTAGTCCTACTACTGAAAAAATTAATAATTTATTTAATTCTAATTGATTCAATATTGTTATATTGAATTGTTGAATTGTTGTATTATTCTATTTTTATCAAGTGGAGTGACTAATGCCCGGTTTATTGTCAAATATTGATCCTAATGGGCTTTTAGAATATTCAGTCGTTTATACGGATCGATCACTCAACCACATGTCGCAATCGTTCCAAAGCGTCATGAACGATGTGTCAACATCACTTAAAGATGTCTATAACGCACAAGCAGTTATTGTTGTTCCTGGAGGAGGAACCTATGCAATGGAAGCTGTAGCCCGTCAATTTGCAACCAATCAGAATTGCTTAGTATTGCGTAATGGTTGGTTTAGTTTTCGCTGGTCTCAAATCTTTGAAATGGGGAGTATTCCATCTGAGGAGACAGTAATGAAGGCTCGCCGTGTCAGTGAAGGTGCGCAAGCACCATTTGCACCAGCAGACATTAATGAAGTGGTAGACATGATTAAAACGAAAAAGCCTAATCTGGTTTTCGCACCTCATGTTGAAACAGCATCTGGCATTATTCTGCCAGATGACTATATCCGTTCTGTTGCCGACGCTGTTCATTCAGTTGGTGGCATGTTTGTATTGGATTGTATTGCTTCAGGTGCTATCTGGGTTGACATGGAAGATAGCGGTGTAGACATATTAATCAGTGCTCCTCAAAAGGGATGGAGTGCCTCCCCTGCATTTGGTTTAGTGATGCTTTCACCTCAAGCGAATGAGGAAATTAATAAAACTCAAAGCACAAGTTTTTCTTGTGACTTGCTTAAATGGTTACAAATTATGCAAGCTTATGAAAATGGAGCACACGCTTATCACGCCACAATGCCCACAGATGCAATTAAACGTTTTCGCGATACAATTATGGAGACGGAGGAGTTTGGCTTTGATAATGCATGTAAAAAACAACAAGAGTTAGGTGACAAAGTTAGAGCTTTACTTGAGAGTCATAATATCAATAGCGTTTCCGAAAAAGGTTATCAAGCGCCAGGCGTTATTGTTAGTTATACCAATGATAAGGCAATTCATAATGGTTCAAAATTCACAAACGTAGGTATTCAAATTGCTGCAGGTGTACCCCTACAGTGTGATGAAGGAGATGATTATCTAACTTTCCGCCTTGGATTGTTTGGCTTGGACAAACTAAAAGACGTTGATGCTGCGGTTAAAAGGCTTGAAGATGCGCTCAACCAAGTTATTTAAATATTTATCATTTAAAAAATCCATTATTCAAATATTTGGACATGAAAGTCGAAAAATTAACTAAAACTGATCGAGAAGACTGGCAGTCACTTTACTGTGGTTATGCAGACTTTTATCAAATGCCAATGAATGAGGATATTCTTAATTCTGTTTGGTTATGGATATTTGATGCAAATATCAAATTTTATGCCATAGGGGTTAAAACAAGTAAAGGTAAATTAATTGGTTTTATGCATTATCGAGAGATGCCATCCCCTTTGCGCGGTTCTCTTGTCGGTTTTTTGGATGATTTATATGTTCATCCGAATTACAGAGGTACTGGAGCTGTTCAACTTCTATTTAAAGAGCTCAAAGGAATTGCAAAAAAGAATGGTTGGCCTTATGTACGATGGATTACTGCTACCGACAATCATCGAGCACGCGCAGTTTATGATAAGATTTCAGACACAATAGATTTTGTAACTTATCAAATGCCAAGTCATTAGCTATTTTTTTCTTGTAGGGAGAGTTTAAAATGCCATTCTGGGCAATTGTATATTGTTTGTTAATTATATTGAGTGGTATTGGCGTTGTTATAATGTATAAAAAGCGCCCAACCTACTATATTCCTGGACAAGTATTGTCATCCCTTTGTGGTGTGTTAATGTTTTTGTTTTATTACGATAGCTTTGTTCATAAACCACAATCGTTTTTGGTCATTTTGGTTATGTTTTCCTATATTTTGTACTGGGAATTATGGGAGAATCGCCACCTTTTCCCTACTTTAGTAGCTGAAAAGAAAAATTCTTCGGAAGAAGAATTAGTTTTTTTTGAAGAGCCATTTACAATGACTAAAAAAGCTTTTATAGGCTTTTTAGTGGCTATCGTTATAGTCTCTTTGCCATTTTTGTATGTAATAAGCCAACTTATGATATCGTACCTCTAAAAATATTTTTACACTACATTTATGAATAAAGATAGATTCCGCAACCACATTGGCCAAGAGATTGGTTTTACCGTTGATGATTGGCACGTATGTCAGTTGCCATCCCGCACTGATATGAATGGACGCTTTTGTAGATTGGAGGCGCTAAATGTTGATAAGCATGCCGAAGATCTTTATCATTCCTTTTCGGAGGATACTAATCAACATAATTGGACTTACTTGCCTTATGGACCATTCAATGAATATGAATCTTTTTACTTATGGTTAAAAGATATTTGTTTGAGTAATGATCCTTTGTTTCATACAGTTATTGATCAACACACTCAATCCGCAGTAGGTTTGGCTAGTTATCTTCGAATTAATCCCAAGGTTGGCGTAATTGAGGTGGGGCATATACACTTTTCCCCTAAGCTGAAACAAACAGCAATGTCAACAGAGGCCATGTTCTTGATGATGCAAAGAGTCTTCGATGAATTGGGTTATCGTAGATATGAGTGGAAGTGTGATGCACTTAATGAAAAATCACGCAAGTCGGCTCAACGACTTGGTTTCACTTTCGAGGGAGTGTTTCGTCAGGCAACGATGTACAAGGGCCGTAATCGAGATACAGCATGGTATGCGATTATTGACTCCGATTGGCCTAAGATAAAGCAAGCATTTCAAAATTGGCTTGACCCTGAGAACTTTGATAAATCAGGACAACAAAAAACAATGCTTCAGATGACTTTGGATCTGGATAATTAACCCCTTGGATGGTGTTTAGCATGCTGCGCTTTTAGCTGTGCATTTTGTATGTGTGTGTATAGCTGAGTACTAGAAATATCGCTGTGACCTAACATTAATTGCACGGAACGCAAATCAGCGCCTTTTTGTACTAGATGGGTTGCAAAAGCATGACGGAGAGAGTGCGGAGAGAGTGGTTTGTCTATTCCCACTTGAGTGGCGTAAGCTTTAATAATATAAAAGAAGTTTTGCCGTGACATCGCACTACCACGATTAGATAAAAAATAACTGTCACTTTGGCCATTTTTCAATAACACGGGCCTCGCATTTGTCTCATATTTCATCAAATAATCAATAGCTATTTCTCCCATGGGCAAAACTCTTTCTTTGTTTCCTTTGCCGTGGATACGAATAAACTCTTCTTTCAAATTGATGTTGTGATAACTCAAGTTAATAAGTTCGGATACTCTCAAGCCACACGAATATGATAGTTCAAGCATTGCTCGATCTCGTTGTCCAATAAGACTAGAACCGCTTGGAGCTTCAAGCAGTTTTTCTACTTCTTTTATGTTTAAAAAGACAGGTAATTTTTTTTCTAGCTTAGGATGAGACAATTGCTCTGTTGGGTCTTTTTTTATGAGTTGATTAGCTAATAAGTATTGGTAAAAAGAGTGAAGAGAGGTTAGGATTCTTGCTTGGGTTGATGAGCCTATGTTATTTTTTTGTCTGTCAGAGAAATAATCTTGAATGTGTTTTGAATTAACTGAGATGAACGACTTTCCTGCTAGCCATTTGTTAAATATTTTAAGGTCAGAGCGATATGCAGCCAAGGTGTTTTTGCTAGCACCTGTGCTTAACCAGTAGTAATCGATAAATTGGTCTATCAACTCAGTATTCATTAGCTGTTATTCTACTTGAGTCGGTTGAAATCAGGGCAAAAAAATGCCAGTCTAAGCTGGCATTCATACTATCATTTATATTATCTCTTTTTAAGCTTCTCTTTGATACGAGCGGCCTTACCAGTTAGGCCTCGAAGATAGTATAGTTTTGCCTTTCGCACTTTACCACTTCGTTTAACCGAGATACTGTCTATCATAGAAGAGTGCGTTTGGAATACTCTTTCAACGCCTTCGCCATGAGAGATTTTTCTAACAGTGAAAGCAGAATTCAAGCCACGATTTTTTTTGGCAATAACAACACCTTCAAAAGCTTGTAATCGCTCGCGAGTACCCTCACGAACCTTAACCTGAACAACAACTGTGTCGCCTGGAGAAAATTCAGGTATATCTGACCTTAGTTGTTCACCTTCAATTTGATCAATTAAATTCACGTTGATACCCCTTTGGGGTTTTAGAAAATGCGCTAATTATACAGAGGTTTTTTATCCCGCACAAGATTCGCTAATGCATATATTGGCGTTAAACGGGAATTGTAAAATTGAGTTGGTTTTTTATCAAAAAATAACCTTTGATCCTTAGATAAAATTATCTTCTCAGGATAAATATTTAGACTATTTAGAGATAAATATCAATAAATTTTTCATATAATGTGAGAATAAAATTCTCATTATTCTTTTTATTATTAAAACTCTTGAATAAGAGTGTGAGATAATCATCGGGGTTTGTGTTGCAAGAATAATTAATGGGAAAAGTTACTGGTTTTTTAGAGTTAGATAGGGTAGTTGAGTCATATCGTGATGTAGATATACGTATCAACGATTACGATGAAATATTTTCAGGTGATCATAACCTGAATCAATTGCAAGAGCAAGGCTCACGTTGTATGGATTGTGGTGTGCCTTTTTGCCAGTCCGTAGACGGATGTCCAATAGATAACTTAATTCCTGAGTGGAATGATCTTGTTTATAACAATGAGTGGCGTAATGCCCTAGAACGTCTTGAGAAGACGAATAATTTTCCTGAATTCACCGGCCGAGTTTGTCCTGCGCCTTGTGAGAGCTCTTGTGTACTGGGGTTGACCGATCCAGCAGTAACGATCAAAAATATTGAGCTTGCAATTGTTGACAAGGGTTTTGATGAGGGTTGGATTAAAGCCAGAAAAGTTACTGGACGCTCAGGCAAGAAAGTTGCAGTTGTTGGTTCTGGCCCCGCTGGACTTGCAGCTGCTGATGAACTCAATCAAATGGGGCACTCTGTTAAAGTTTATGAGAGAAGCGACAGAATAGGTGGGTTATTGATGTACGGCATTCCCAATATGAAGTTGGGCAAAGACGTGGTTGATCGTCGTATTAATCTTCTAAGGGCGGAAGGAATTGAATTCATTACTGACACTGATATTGGTCAGGACATCAAGACAACGGAATTACAAGCACAATTTGATGCAATTGTTTTCACCACAGGCGCAACCAAAGCGCGTGACTTACCTGCTGAAAATCGTGATGCCAAAGGTATTTATCAAGCCATGGATTATTTGACAGCAAACACTAAGAGTCTTCTTGATAATGGGTATGTTGACCAGGATGAGTTTTCTGCAAAAGGAAGAGATGTTATTGTCATTGGTGGTGGTGACACCGGCACTGATTGTATTGGTACTGCAATAAGACAAGGTGCAAAATCATTAGTCAACTTCGAACTTATGAGTCAACCTCCTGTTGATCGTTCTGAGAATAACCCTTGGCCACAATGGCCTACCATCTTTCGTGTTGAATATGGACACGAAGAAGTTAAATCGGTCTTCGGTAAAGACCCTAGACACTATCAGTTACTAACAAAGGCTTTTATAAAGGGTGACAATGGCAATGTTAGTGGTTTAAAAACCATCAATGTTGAATTCGAAGACGGCAAATTGAATGAAATTGCCGGAACCGAAAAGACTTGGAATGCTCAATTAGTTTTACTTTCAATGGGCTTTGTGTCCCCTGAGCACTATTTAAGTGAAAACGCCAAAATAGATTTAGATGAGCGTGGAAATTATAAAGCTGAGCATGGTGAATACAGCACCTCAAAATCAGGGATTTTTACTGCTGGAGATTGTCGCAGAGGGCAATCCTTGGTTGTATGGGCAATTAATGAGGGTCGTGGTGTCGCTAAAAGCGTGAACACATATCTTTCTTAATAACCTCTCAATTTATAATTATGACTAACAGTTGCTACATCTAAATAAGTATAAGATTCCAAATATTTAACCTATTTTTGTTTTTGATAGCAGTAAAATCACCCCTTAAATGTATTAAATTATTTGATTGAATTATTTTGTAGTTTGATGTTTTGATAGATAAAATTTAGAGCAGGATTTAAGGAGAGATGGCTGAAATATTAGGTGTAGGAGTTGATGAAGAGGGTTACCTTTTAAAGATTGCTGATTGGAGTGAGGAAATTGCTTTAGCAATGGCAGCTGAGGACGACATTGAATTATCGGCAGAACATTGGGAGGTGATTAACTTTCTTAGAGAATATTTTGAAGAATATGAATTTGCACCTGCAGTGCGTATTCTTACAAAAGCAATCGCTAAGAGGTTGGGTAATGACAAGGGTAATTCACGTTATTTATACTCACTTTTTCCTTATGGCCCAGCTAAACAAGGATGTCGATTTGCAGGCCTGCCAAAGCCAACCGGTTGTGTGTAAGCTAATGATCCTCTCATCATTGACAGCTGGCTTTAATACTCTCCGAAGTCTTGGGTAAAGTCCTATGTCATTAATGACTATTGGTTTTATTTTTTTTTGTTATTTGGCGCTGTTGATTTGTATTATCGGCGTGTCGCGCAAGATTGTGCAATATTGGCAGACCCCTGCACCGCTGAAAATCCCCATTGCACCTGCGCCGCTGACGAGAACGGGGGTGTTTATGCGAATGGCGGCTGAGGTATTCCTGTTCAAAAGTTTATTCAGAGCCAGTAAATGGACTTGGTTTTTTGGTTGGATTTTTCACTGGGCTTTGGTGTTGTTGTTTATTCGGCATCTGGGCTATTTCTGGCCAGGTGATACGCCTGAGGTGCTGCTCAAAACCGAGTCTTTTAAGTACGCATCTTTTCCTCTTATTATTGGCTTAATGGGTCTTTTGGGGCGGCGAATTTTTGTCGATCGCGTTAGATATATTTCTGCTCCATCGGATTATCTGATGCTGATTTTACTGATTGCCATTGGTGCTAGTGGCATGCTGATGACCTTCGCTCTTTATTATCCAGATATGGGCTTGGTTTATAGCTTTGCAGAAGGTCTTGTTACCCTAAATTGGTCGGAACTGCCGAGTGAGTGGATTTTTCTCGCCCATATTTTTTTGGCATTTACGCTCATTGCTATTTTCCCAATCTCGAAATTGTTGCACGCCCCCGGGATATTTTTCTCGCCGACACTCAATCAGGTGGATAATGCCCGTAAGAAGAGACATATTTCGTCTTGGGCTATGCAAAAAGAAACAGACAAGGAAATTTTTATAGAACAAAATTCAGAAAAGGATGAATAGTTGTGGCTGAACTTGAAATAGATAAACTACCAACCTATCTTGAGATTCCAGCAATCCAAAAAGATTCTATGGCAGGAGATGGACCTTTTAAAGCGAGTGCAGAGATCCAAGAGCAGCTCGGATTTCCTGGAGAGAAAGTTGAAAACTGGCAACAAATTGCGATTGAGAAAATGGCAGAAACTACATCCAAGTATCGTTCTGTCCAAGTTTTTTTGGATGCCTGTGTGAAGTGTGGGGCATGCACTGATAAATGTCATTATTACCTAGGTACTGCCGATCCAAAAAATATGCCAGTTGCAAGACAAGATTTGTTTCGAAGTGTATATCGAAGACATTTTACTTTTGCTGGAAAATATTTCCCTAAACTGGTTGGAGCTAAGGAGCTTGATGACGCAATGCTTGATGATTGGTATAACTATTTTCATCAATGTTCTCAGTGTCGTCGTTGCGCAGTTTTCTGTCCTTATGGCATTGATACAGCTGAAATTTCAATGGCAGCTCGGGAGGTAATGAATGTCATCGGTGTTGGACAGAAGTACAGCAACCAAATATTGGGAAGAATAAATAAAATTGGTAATAATTTAGGTATGCCGGAGCCAGCGCTCAGAGACACGCTGCTTGACCTTGAAGAAGAAATTGAAAAAGAGACGGGCGTTGCTGTCAAGTTACCTTTGGATAACAAACATGCTGAAATCTTGATGGTTACCCCCTCCGCTGATTTTTTTGCCGAACCTCACATCGATGGTCTGATCGGTTATGCAAAAGTTTTTCATCAGAGTGGTGTTACTTGGACCATGAGTTCATACGCTTCTGAGGCGGCAAATTTTGGTATGTTTATAGGCAGTTATGAAGTGATGCGTAAAGGTGCTTTACGAATACGTAAAGCTGCCCTTGACTTAGGTGTCAGTCGTATAGTCGTTGGTGAATGTGGGCATGCATGGCGTGTCGCTTATAGTTTCTGGAATACTCTTTCAGGTATTGGTGGTGGTGCCAGTGATGAATATGCATTAAAACTGCAAAAGCAGTTAGATAGCAACTATCCGCAACCACAGCACATTATTGAATTTACCTATGACTTGATTCAAAAAGGCATACTGACATTCGATAAAACCAAGAACGATCATCGCAAGGTAACTTTCCATGACTCATGCAATGTAGCTCGTGGAAGTAATATGGGTGATATTGAAAATGGTCAATTCATTTTGCCAAGAGAAGTTATCAAAGCTGCTTGTAATCATTTTGTAGATATGCCAAAAGCGACTATTAAAGCCTCCACATATTGTTGCGGTGGCGGTGGCGGTTTATTGACTGATGACCTTATTGAGCTTCGAATCAAGGGTGCAATGCCAAGGATGCAAGCCTTAAAACAAAGTCAAGAAAATGATGGTGTAAATACTTTGGCAGCAATCTGTGCCATTTGCAAATCACAGTTTAGCAAAGTTTTGCCAAACTATGATTTTGACCCGTACATGATAGTTAGTGTGCATCAGTTGGTTAGTGATGCTCTAGTTCTCAGTGATAAATCTGAAACAAAGGCAGAAGATTCTTTATAGGGAATTTTCAATTTTGTGGTAATAATCAATAATACCTTGGTAGATTGAGTTGGCTATTTTTTGTTGTTGTTTGCTGTTAATTAAACGCTTTTCTTGAGTGGGGTTTGAGATAAAAGCCGTCTCAATCAAAACTGATGGAATTGCAGGAGTTTTTAAGACAACGAAGTTGGCTTTTTGTGGTTCTTTTTTATGAACTGGACCAATTTTTTTAAGTTGGTTTAATATTTCGTTGGCAAGCTGTTGTGATTGAATGTCTCGATCTTTCCTGGAAAAATCTGTGAGTATATTCTTTAAAAATTGGTCACTATCAATTACTGTTTCTACGCCTCCGAATTGATCAACTGAGTTCTCAGATTGTTCTAATTGTTTGGCTAACTGACTGTTATTACCTTTTTCACTCAAGGTATAGATTGATCCCCCTTTAGCACTTGTACTCTCTACTGAATCAGCATGAATAGAAATAAACATCGTGGCTTTTTCCCTTTGAGCTATAGTGATTCGTTTAGTAAGAGGAATATAGTAATCACCACTACGAGTTAGTACAGCTGTTAAATCTGGATTTTGATTAATAGTGGTAACTAGTTTCTTTGCGATTGCTAAATTGACATCTTTTTCTCGAGAATTGCTCTTTCCAATCGCGCCATAATCTTCACCTCCGTGACCTGCATCAACCAATATAACTTTCTTTTTAACCGGAAATACTTTTTCAATTGAGTCGACAGTTTCTACAACGTCAGATTCTAAGTCAATAACATCAATTACTAGGCGGTGATATTTGTATTTTGCATTTGGAGGTAATGTGAAATGTTTGACAATGTAATCTTTGTTAGTGTGAAAGATGAGTTTAATTGTTTCTCGGTCACGTTTAATGCGGATTTTCTTTATGCGTTTATCCTCAAAAAATATATGAGAAAACGTTTCTGATAATACTTCAGCGTCATCAACACTTAAAATAATGTAATTGTTATCTTCTGATATGCTGAAGAGAGTGTCTTCTTCAGTATCAATCACGATACGAGTATGATCTGGCGCTGTCCAATAACGAAAATCGTACAACGTTGTTTTATCTTCAGCACCCACTGAAGAAATCCACAGTACAAAAAACAGCGTTAAGTAATTGCGCACTTTGTAACTTGCTTTCCTATTTCAGTGTGGGGTTTTATATTAATTTTTCTCTGAATCCCATCACCGCTAAGAGTAATGGAGATGTCAGCTTCCGCGATAACTCCTTTACCAAGCTCTGGCCATTCTATGAGCAGCATGTGTCCTGATAAAAGGTATTCACGAATACCAATATATTCTAGTTCTTCAGGATCACTCAGCCGGTAACAATCCATATGGTGAATGTTGATAACTTCATTCTGATAGCTCTCGACTAATGAATAAGTAGGGCTTTTGACTCGATCAAAGCCGAAGAATTGAATAAAACTTTGCGCCAGGGTGGTTTTTCCTGCACCCAGATCGCCGATTAAATAAATTACCAAAGTCTCTTTTGAAGACGAGCAGCATTCTGCCAGATTTCGAGCAAGCGCTTTTGTTTCACTCAGATTGTTAACAACTAAGTCCAAAGCAGTAAGTATAGATAGACACCTATCAAGGCCAATAACACTGCGCCTTCTACGCGAGAAATAACACCTTCTTTTTTGAATTTATAGGCAAAGACAAACAGCAGAACGGTGAGTGCCAGCATGAACGGATAGTCCCTGGTTAGCACTTCTTCCGGCACATCGAAAGGCAGAATTAGGCTTGGAATTGCCAAAACACCGACAGTGTTAAACAGGTTGGAGCCAATAATATTACCCACGACCATTTCGTGTTGTTTCTTCAGCGCACTGCTAATGGAAACTGCCAGCTCTGGCAGGCTTGTGCCCAATGCCACAACACTTAGGCCAATCAGTAGATCAGAGACACCGAATGCAGCAGCAAGCTCGGAGCCACCCCAAACCACAAGTTGGGCACTGCCAAGCAATACCGCAAAAGAGACAATCAGCATTAGCCAGGTTTTGCCTTTTTGAGCTTGGTTAACTTCAATGGCGAGATTTTCAAATTCACTATGCTTGCTTTGTTTTGACTCAACAAAAGTGTAAATTAAGAATAATGCCAGCAGGCCCAGTAAGATTATGCCGTCACCCCAATTTAAATGACGATCCCAGATTAAGGCGCCAGCTACCAAAGTTACCAGCATTAAGTACAGCCATTCTTTTTTAAGAATATCTTGCTTCACTTGAACGGGGAGAATGATGGCAGTGATGCCAAGCACCAGGGCAATATTAAATATGTTGGAGCCAAAAGCGTTACCAATACTGAGTTGTGGATGGCCAGCGTAAGCTGCCAACCCGGAAACCAACATTTCCGGTGCGGAGGTGCCAAAGCCAAAGATTAGCAGTCCAATAATGAGTGGTGAGATCTTATAAATATTGGCAATTTTGGCGCCATTATTTGTAAATGCATCAGCACTCCAAATTAGCAATACAAAGCCAGATACAAGAGATATAATCGACATTAACATTATTATTTGTTGGTGATATATACTATTTTATTGGGGCTTATTATAAAGGCATACAACTTAGAATGAATAAAACAGAGTTTTTTATTGGCCAACTGAGCTTAGCTTTTAGAGTCATTTTTTATCCAGTAGTTTTAATACGCTGTCATAAGACACTGTTTTTGATGAGGTCTTGATGGTACTGTTAACTAGACCCTTATCACAAGTTGGAAATCTCCAGTCCTTATTGGAAGATTCGGATTTGGATTATGTGCTCTTTCCTGCCTTCGAGATTAATAAAATTGATACTGTTTTACCTAGTCAGCGTTATGACGTCATTATTTTTATTAGTGTTAATGCGGTTATTTATGCTGAAGAATATTTTAGTCAGTTATTTGTTGAACCTTTGAAAGTATTTGCTGTAGGCCCGATTACTGCGAAAAAGTTGACTGATAAGGGTGTAAAGGTTGACGCCTATCCATTGGAAAATGCCTCTAGTCAAGAACTTTTAGCGATGCCGGAATGTTCTGAATTAGCTGATAAAAAAGTACTCATAGTGAGAGGTAAGGGCGGCTCAGAAACTTTGAAAAATTCACTCAAAGTAATGAATCAAGTAGACTATCTTGAAGTTTATAGGCGCGCCGCTTGTGAAGTATCTCGCCTTCATGTCGAGTCGATAGAACGTTTTATGCAAACACCAGATGGCATTGTCATTGCTAATAGTGTTGAAAGTCTTTTTAATGTTGTTAAGTTAGTTAAAGAGATACGTTTATACCATGTGGATCAGCTAAAATCGAGGACTCTTGTTGTTTTGAGTGAAAGAATAAAAGTTCAAGCACAATCAATAGGTTTTAAAAATGTGCATGTTGCTCGCACTCCTTCTGATAAAGGGACTATAATAGAACTGCTAAATCATCAAAAATAAAAATATTACCCGAGGTGGTGAGGTCTGGGTAACTTATCTGAAACATGAAGTGGAGTTCAAGTGATTAAATTTGGTATCTCATGGGTTGCACGCTTATTGGGCGTAAGTGGTTTTACTGTCCAACAACCAACCACTCGTGGATCCCTTCAAGATTTAAATATTTCTGCCCGAGTTGTTCCTTTTAATCCAGACAATTTGGCCAATGATAATTTCCATTTTTATAACGATTCCAAAGCGACTGAACATCTTAAGCGCTTTCAAGATACTCAAGTTAAACTCAGTAAGGACAGTCAAGTGAGTGATGCAAGTAATGACCAAGACTTGGTTTCTGTGATTGCAACTTTAAAATCCAAGTTGTATCAAGAATCACTAAAGAGTAAGCACTATTCTAACGCCTTCAATGAGCTTAACGAGCGATTAGTTGAGCTGGAGAAAATTGTCCAACCAGAGAGGAAGACAGACTTTCAAAAACTGCAAGGCTGGGTCCATTCAAAGCGTTTTCTTCACTAAGTTTTCAATCTCATAAAAAACACCCCTTGACCAACTATAGTTTAGGTGATTTTTGTATGTGTTTATAAGGGTTATTGGTGTGCCTATTTCTAGATAATATTTTGTGCTATAGATAAAACTGGCTCGGTCCGATTCATGCTATAGAAATGAAAATCCTTTACGCCACCAGCTTTTAGTTTTAAGCACATTTCGCTTACAACTTCTTGTCCAAATGCTTTAAGACTTTCCTTGTCATCTCTATAAATTTTTAGTCGATTAATAATCCAAGAGGGAATTTCAGCACCAGCGATTTTTGAAAAGCGAATCAACTCTTCATAGTTTGTAATTGGCATAATGCCTGGAACAATAGGTATATCAACACCGAATTTTTGTACCTCGTCTACAAAGCGAAAATAAGCGTCTACATTATAAAAATATTGTGTGACGGCACTGTTTGCACCCGAATTCACTTTGTTAACAAAAAACTCCATATCATTAGCAAAACACTTTGATTGAGGGTGCTTTTCAGGAAAAGCGCCTACTTGAATGTGAAAGTAGCCTTTATATTGTTCTTTGATAAACTCAACCATCTCATTTGCAAAATGAAAGTCACCTTTGTCTCTACTATTTTTATATGGAAAACGAACTGTAGGGGTATCACCCTTTAGCACCATAACTCGATTCACACCAAGTTCAACATATTTGTCAAGCAAGTCAGTGGCTTGACTTTTCTTTATACCAACACAAGTAAGATGAGGCGATATTGGAACATTTGTATTTTTTAGGAGGTTGACAATTGTTTCAAAAGTGGCATCTTGTGATGAACCCAGTGCTCCAAAAGTGACAGAAAAAAACTCAGGCTTGATGGCGCTGAGTTCTTTTTGTACTTCTTTGAGGGCTTTTTCCCCATGCTCAGTACGTGCTGGGAAAAATTCAAAACTAATATTCATTATCGGAAAAAATTATACCTGCCTTCTTTCTATGTCATGAACTATATAAATTGTTAATGTATAATCTCCACTGGTTTTTTATTAATACTTAATTATAAAAATAATATGTCGAAGAGCGATTACATAGAGTTAGAGGGCGTAGTAAAAGAAAAATTACCCAATACAACTTTTAAAGTTGAATTGGAAAATGGTCACAGCATTCTAGCACATATATCTGGTAAGATTCGGAAGCACTATATTCGCATATTACCTGGCGATAAGGTAACTGTTGAAATGACACCTTATGATCTAACTAAAGGTAGAATTACATTTAGACATAAATAAACTTAGATATGCCAGTGTGGTGGAATTGGTAGACACGCCGGACTCAAAATCCGGTTCCTTTGCGGGAGTGACGGTTCGAGCCCGTCCACTGGTACCAAAATTTATTAGGAAAGTTAACAATGGATAACAATCTTGTTGCTGAAGCAATAAATTTAACCCTTTTTGGGATGGGTTTTGTTTTTGTATTCCTCGCATTGATGGTTGTAGTAACTACCTCGATGTCGGTATTAGTCAAAAGATTTCAGCCCAATTTAAATCTTGCAGCGACCTCAAACATTGAATTGTCGAGTGGTATTGATGAAAGAACAGAAGCAATTGTTAAAAAAGCAATCAAGATGCATAGAGGAAGATAAGCTATGTCGAATTCAAAAGAAAACACCAGTCCAGTTGAAATTACCGAGCTAGTTTTAAGGGACGCTCACCAGTCACTTTTTGCTACTCGTATGAGGATTGATGACATGTTACCGATTGCTGAAAAACTGGATCAGATTGGTTACTGGTCGATGGAGTCCTGGGGTGGTGCCACTTTTGATTCTTGTATTCGCTTTCTAGGCGAAGATCCCTGGGAAAGAATTCGTGAAATAAAAAAAGTTATGCCTAATACTCCTCAACAAATGTTGCTGAGAGGACAAAATTTATTAGGTTATCGTCACTACAGTGACGATGTTGTGTGCAAATTCGTTGACCGATGTGCAGATAATGGTGTTGGGATTTTTCGCATATTTGATGCAATGAATGATATGCGAAATCTAGAAACTGCTATCAATCAAACAGTGAAAATTGGTCAGCATGCTCAGGGCACTATTTCCTATACTGTTAGTCCAGTCCATACGGTAGAACTTTGGGTAGAGATGGCCAAGAAGATTGAAGATATGGGGGCACATTCTCTATGTATTAAAGATATGGCTGGTTTATTACAACCTTATGTGGCCTATGATTTAGTGAAGAAGTTAAAAAATGCTATTGATATTCCTATTCAGCTTCATGCTCATGCTACAACGGGACTTTCAACAGCTTGCATTATTAAGGCAGTTGAGGCTGGAGTAGATCGTGTTGATACATCGATTGGCTCAATGAGTATGACCTATGGTCATTCAGCTACTAACTCGGTAGTCTCTATTTTGGAGCACGGTCCACGCAAAACTGGCTTGGACTTAAAGAAACTAGAGGAAGTGGATCAATACTTTAAACCTATTCGTGCTAAGTACTCGAAGTTTGAAGGTTCTTTAAAGGGTGTTGATTCGCGAATTTTACTTTCTCAGGTTCCTGGTGGAATGTTAACTAACATGGAAAACCAGTTAAAAGAGCAAAATGCTCTTGACAAGATGGATGAAGTTTTATTAGAAATTCCTCGAGTTCGAAAGGATCTCGGTTATATACCTCTTGTGACACCAACTTCTCAAATTGTTGGAACACAGTCAGTGCTAAATATTTTAACTGGAGAGCGTTACAAAACCATCACCAAGGAAACCAGTGGTATTCTTAAAGGCGAGTATGGTGCCACTCCAGCTTCTGTAGACGCTGAGCTTCAGGCAAGAGTTTTAGAGGGTTCTGATCCGATAACCTGTCGACCTGCCGATAATATTGCTCCAGAGATGGATATTCTCGAATCTCAGTTTGATGAAATCATTTCTAAGAAAAAAATAGATCTTGCTGAAGATAAGATTGATGACCTACTTACCTATGCTCTTTTCCCACAGGTTGGGATTCAATTTTTGGAAAATAGAAATAATCCTGATTTCTTTGAACCAGCTCCACAAGAAGTATCTAATGCAACTGTTAATGAAAAAAATGAAGGCATTTATACTGTCTCGTTTGAAGGTAACTCTTATTCAGTGAGCGTTTCAGCTGGTGGTGATATAACTTCAATGATTACCACCTCTGATAAACAGAGTCAATCATCCAATATTTCCCAAGTTGAATCGAAGTCGACTCCGTCGAGTGATGCAGAAGAGGTACATGCTCCACTTTCAGGCAATATCTGGAAAATTTTGGTTAACCCAAATCAGAGTGTAAACGAAGGAGATGCATTACTCATTTTAGAGGCAATGAAAATGGAAACTGAGATTAAAGCAGCTCATTCTGGGGTTGTGACTAATATCAGTGTCAAGGAAGGCGATTCGGTAACTGTTGGCCAAGTATTGCTGTCGTTGGCATAGTTATGGAACAATTAAACTTACTTTGGATCAATACTGGCTTATATCAAATGGCATGGGGTCAAGGGCTGATGTTGTTAGTCGGTATCCTGTTAATTTATCTGGCTATTGTAAAAAAGTTTGAACCTCTTTTACTTTTGCCTATTGGTTTCGGCGCAATTCTAAGTAACATTCCTGGAGCCAATTTGGCTGTAGATGGCGGCATTCTTCATCTCTTTTATATGGTAGGTATTGAGTCTGGTGCATTCCCACTCATTATTTTTATGGGTGTTGGTGCTTTAACTGATTTTGGTCCACTACTTGCAAATCCAAAAACCTTATTACTGGGTGCTGCAGCTCAGTTTGGCATTTTTGCAACCTTACTTGGGGCGGTTGGCTTATCAGCGCTTGGGATATTTGACTTTACTTTAAAGCAAGCTGCTGCCATTGGCATTATTGGTGGTGCTGATGGTCCTACTTCGATTTATGTTGCATCAATACTGGCGCCAGAACTTCTAGGTGCTATAGCTGTAGCGTCATACTCTTATATGGCACTCGTTCCACTCATTCAGCCACCAATCATGAGGGCGATGACGACTGAGAAAGAAAGACAAATTAAGATGGTACAACTGCGAGAGGTTTCAAAAACTGAAAAAATTATTTTTCCAATTATCTTGTTACTACTTGTCGCGTTGCTTCTCCCTGCAGCAGCACCATTGTTGGGTATGTTTGCGTTTGGTAACTTAATGAAAGAGTCGGGTGTAGTGAATCGTCTGAGTGATACGACTCAAAATGCTCTGATTAATATTGTAACTATTTTTCTTGGATTGGCTGTGGGATCGAAGTTAATGGCTGAAAAATTCTTACAACTCGATACATTAGGAATATTACTATTGGGCTTGGTTGCTTTTGCAATTGGTACAACGAGTGGCTTGTTGATGGCTAAATTGATGAACATATTCAGTAAAAATAAAGTTAATCCTCTGATTGGCTCAGCAGGTGTTTCAGCGGTTCCAATGGCAGCGCGCGTTTCAAACAAAGTTGGCCTTGAATCTGATCCACATAACTTCTTATTAATGCACGCAATGGGACCTAATGTAGCGGGTGTAATCGGCTCAGCAATTGCAGCTGGTATTATGATTCAGTTTTTAGGATAGTTATATATTCTGCTGATAGTCTAACAATTATTGAAGTTTTATCTAACGAACCATTCATTCTCAGGAGTACAGATCAACTCCAGTTGATAAAGTTTCATGTTTCAATGAGTTGCTGATTACTCAAGGTGAGCTTTCTGTTCATTTTTTTGGCAATGTCTTGATCATGAGTTACAATCACGAGTGATGAAGTGTTATTTTCATCGAGTTCCAAGATTAACTCTAGTACATCTTTAGCATTCTTGGCATCAAGATTACCTGTAGGTTCATCAGCTAAGAGACAGTCAGGCTCAACGACCATAGCTCTTGCTATCGCTACCCTTTGTCTTTCTCCACCAGAGAGTTCTGATGGCTTGTGGTTCAATCGATTTTCCAAACCAACTCTTGTTAATAGTTTCTCAGACTGGGCAATTGCATTCTCCTTATCAACTCCTTTAATGAGCAGTGGCATGGCAACATTATAAACGGAAGAAAAATCATATAATAAGTGATGAAATTGATAAACAAAACCAAAAGTATTGGCGCGCAACTCTGTACGATCTTGTTCATTGAGTTTTGTAATATTACTGTTATTAATTAGAACATCGCCTGAAGAAGGTGTGTCGAGACCTGCAATCAAATTGAGTAGTGTCGATTTTCCACAACCAGATGGACCTAAAATAGCAATAGATTCTCCTGATTTGACGTCAAGCCTTAAATTACTCAATATGGAAGTTTGATTACTCCCTTCCGTATAGGAAAAACAAAGAGAACGACACTCGATGATATTATTCATGTCTGAGCACCTCAGAGATATTTATTTTGCCAGCACGTCTGGCTGGATAAATTGCGGCAATAACTGCTAACACAATGGCGCCTATTACGACACTTAAAACATCATTTAATTGGATTACAGATGGGAAGCGGTTGATGTAAAAAACATCTTTTGGAAAAAATTGAAAGCCAAGGATGGTTTCAATTCCCGAGATAACTGATTCGATGTTCAGAGCCAACAAAAGCCCAAGAACGGTTCCAACAACGATACCAATAAGGCCAATACTTAGACCTTGATAAAAAAATATTTTGACGATTCTTTTTGGGGTCATTCCAATAGTTCTAAGGATTGCAATATCAGATTTTTTGTCAGTAACCACCATAACCATCATGGAGACAATATTAAAGGCCGCTACAGCAATAATTAAAGAAAGGACTACAGCAATCATTTGTTTTTCAAGGTTTAAAGCTCTAATAAAATTTCGTTTTTGTTGCATCCAATCAACACCATAATACAAATCACTACCAAGCTTTTCAACAACATCATTAGTAATTTTGTTTGCCTCAAACAGGTTGTCTACTTTAAGGCGAATTCCTGACACTTGATTATCTAAACTGAAAAGCTCTTGGGCATCATTCAGATGAATAAATGCTAAATTGTTGTTATATTCGTTTAGACCAGCATTAAATATGCCAGTCACGGTAAAAGTTTTTAATTTGGGCATCAATAAGCCGATTGAGTTTCTACTGGGTGCCATTAGAGTTACTGAATCACCGATGCCAGCACTCAATAACGTCGCTAACCCAACTCCAATCAAGACAGATGATGCATCTTCAGTCAGTTTAATTTCACCATATTTAATCTCGTCTAGTAAGGCAGAAGTTTTAATCTCTAGATTTATGATTATTCCTCTAACACTTACTCCCTGAGAAGAATTCTTTGAAGTTATCAAAGCAAAATTTTCAACATATGGAGATGAAGCTAATATTTGGTCGTGTGTGTTAATCTTCTCTCTCAGCTCTTCCCAGTTTTCAAGGGTATTGTCGTTTTCAGTTATGTATGAATGAGATATTGCATTTAAAACACGATTTGTTAGCTCTTCATGAAAGCCATTCATTACTGACAAGACGGTAATTAACGACATGACAGCAAGAATTAATCCTACCATCGAAACCCCAGAAATAAAGGAAACGAAGCCTTTTTTTCGATTAGAACGTAAATATTGGTTAGAAATATGAAATTCAACACTCATAGTCAGAATATTTTGTCATAATTAATGTTTTAAAAGTGATTAAAGTATTCAAAATGTCAAGTATTTTAAGTTTTGTTGATCATAACAAGTTGCGCTTCACCAACTACCTTTTATTGCCCTTTTCAGCGGTCTTTTTCATATTATCTCAATTACGAGTCTGGTGTTATAAAGTAGGTATTCTAAAGGTAAGCCAGGCAGAAGTGCCAGTCATAGTGGTTGGTAATATTACTGTCGGTGGAACTGGGAAAACACCGATAGTGATAGCTCTTTGTAGGTATTTTGAATCACAAGGTAAAAGTATTGGGGTTGTTTCAAGAGGCTTTGGTGGAGAGTATATCCAGGACACTTTGAAAGTTACACCATTAACAGACCCCAGAGAGTGCGGCGACGAGCCAGCTTTAATAGCGCAGCAGACAAATGCCCAAGTTGTGGTTGCAAAAAGACGCAATAAAGCGATTAAATATTTGACTTCTAACCATCAAGCCGACATCATTATTAGTGACGACGGACTTCAACACTATGCCATGGGACGGGATGTTGAAATTGTAGTTATTGATGGAATTCGTCGTTTCGGTAATGGTTTGCTTTTACCTTCTGGACCTCTTAGAGAACCTGTAAAAC
>JAKUUR010000018.1 GCA_022448455.1 Candidatus Thioglobus autotrophicus | reverse complement strand
CCACCACCAGCATCATCGCCACCGAGTATCGCCATAAGCATACCGTAATCATTTCCGATATTTTCGAAAGCCCGAAACATTTCAGTAGGCACATTAAATATATCTCCTTCTTCAATAATTACCTCTCCCGCGGTACCCCACCTGCCCCAAAAAAATCGCCAGCGACCTTTAAAAACAAAAAATACCTCAGCTGTTGTATGTGAATGCAATGAGTTAATACATTTAGGTGGTTGTCCAGCTGCACCAATATTAAAACCTGGTGTTTCAGAAATATGTACATATTGATCAGGACTTTCTGACACACCCGGACCGATAATAGTGAAGTTATCTTTTTGGTCTGAACCGGGTGTATGTGCATCAATAAATGCTGTTTTACAAGGCTTTAATTCATTAAAGCGAACTATTTGAGGTTTTGTTTCTTCTCTATTCATTACTAGCCTGTCTTAAGTATTATCTGCTTCCATAAAGCTACCTCATCAAATATGGTGTACTCTCTTCTGAGCCCCCATGGCCCAAATTCAGCATGTGAAACACCCATCACATATAATTCTGCTCCAGATGGTGCTCCAAAAACACCCCAGCCATCATGCTTACCCTCTAGGGTCCAGCGAACTGCAGCTCGAGGTGACATATTTTTATCTTCACGGCCAATTTGATGTTCAATTGTAAACTTTGCACTTGGAAGAGCAGAACGCAAGTTTGTCCAAAACTCGGTTGCATCTGAATATGAATGACCTGTAACTCCTCCAGGATATTCAAGATGGCATCCTCGGTCATATTGGTTTGTAATCACTGCTTCATCGGAGTTCATAATCTGTCTTAATATATCAACATACTTCTCGCCCCACTCATTAGAATTTCCTTTACCTTGATAAGGGCCTATTTGATTCATGGATTCTGAAAAAGGCCACTTACAGTTTTCTGGTCCACCCTCAGCATCTATCTGTTTTCTAGCACAATCCTCTACCTCCATTCCTAACTGTCTAACTATGCCCCCTTGATCCCGAATTAACCATTCATCATTTATCTGGTTATTGATTGCATGACAATCTGCAATTGTTCGGAATTTAACTTTTATTCCAGTTGCTTTGCCATACTGGCCGTCACCCAAATGCGTTGCTGTAGAAATAATACGATGAGAAGATAACATGCCTTGTTCAGGCGAGCCAGACCAGATTACATCTTCACCTAGAAGCTGCCTATCTGGAAATTCAGATAATGTAGCTTTAGTAGCTTTAATGACATCCTTGTTTCCTATCACTATGCCTGATGGTGAACGCACAGGTATATCATTAGAATAGAGATATTCTAATTTATCAATTCCACGCTCCTCCCAAATCTCATAAGTAATACCATTAATATAATCAGGAAAATTTTCAAACTTTGAGTCAAATCCTTTCACTCAACCCCCTATTTGGACAATTTAGTTGAAATTCTTGTTGAGCCACGCATGATAAGTGGACCATCTATTTTTATTTGACGTGGCTTTGTTTTCTTATTTTCAATACACTCAAGAATCATTGAAATGGTTTCAGCTACCATGCGATTAGCTGGCTGTCTAACAGTTGTTAAATCATAAGCAGGCCAAGAAGAAACTGGCACGTCATCATAGCCAACAACCGAAACTTGTTCTGGAATTTTTAACCCTAGCTCAAAACGAATTACATCCATTACTGCAAATGACATGTCATCACTTGCTACAAAAACAGCATCTGGTATTTCGTTAGCAGTAAACATTTTCCGTGCAGCCTGTCGAGCTTCATCTTGAATAAAATTACCAACCTCACGAGCATGAAGAGACATTCCGTGCTGTTTCAGCTCTTCGACAAAACCAGCTTCTCTATCACGCTGAGTTGAAGCGCCTTCCCATCCAGCGATATAAGCTATACGTTTGTGACCTCCAGCAATCAAGAGTCTCGCAACTTTTTGCCCGCCAAGAATATTATCTGATGTGATTGCCGAAAACCTGTCGTCATCTTGGGAACGATTGAACAAAATTACTGGAACTCCTCTAGCATTACATCGACTGGCTAGGTTTGAAGAAATTGCCACAGAAGCAAGAATGATGCCATCAACCTGATAGTCTAGAATCTCGTCTACCACATCATCAATGCTACCTGCTGTTTTTGATGCCATAAAAACCAAAACATGGTAGCCTTTTTTTTGTAAGGAATTAGAAATAAGCTCCAGTGCCTCAGGATAAAAGTAGTTATCCAGATGAGCAACCACTAGACCGATAATGCGTGACCGACCGGTAATTAAAGATCGAGCTAAAACGTTTGGTCGGTAATCAAGCTCCGTAGCCGCTTTCCGAACTTTTTCCTCTGTTTTTTTGGAAGCAGAAGCGCCAGGTGTAAAAACCCGTGAAACTGCGGACTGGCTCACGCCAGCCAATTTTGCCACTTCCAATGAGGTTATTTTTTTAGTTACCATCAATCTGCCGTCCAACCTCCATCAACCATCAATGCCGAACCTGTGACCATTGCAGAAGCGTCAGAAGCTAGAAATACTACCGCTCCCATGATATCTTCAACCTTGCCTACTCGACCAAGCTTAATCTTTGCTTCAATCCAACTTCTATGCTTAGGGCTATCTAAAGTGCTTTGTGTTAATGGTGTACGGATAAATGTGGGACAAATGGTATTGACTCGAATATTATATGGCCCCCACTCAATTGCCATAGCTTTGGTAAAACCTTCTACTGCATGTTTGGATGCGGAATATACGGCTCTATCAATACCGCCTACATGTCCCATTTGAGAAGAAATATTTATTAAAGAGCCGGGCTTGTTGCTAATGATTAAACCATTTGCTACAGCCTGTGTTACAAAATAAGCCCCACGAAGATTGACATTCATAACTTCATCAAAATCCTCAACAGTGGTGTACTGAGATGGCGCATGACGACCTAAACCAGCGCTATTAACCAAGATATCAAAAGGACCATTATTTGCAATTGATTCTTGTGTAGTTTCAACATCAGAAATATCCAAAACCATTGCTTCAGCACTACAGCCTTTTGTTTGAACCGCTTTAACGACCTGATTAAGGTTGTTGACGTTTCTAGCTGATAAGCATACATGCGCGCCTGCCTCAGCCAAAGCTACGGCACATCCTAAACCAATACCAGACGATGCTCCAATAATAAGAGCTTTACGTCCATTAAGCGACCTAGATGGAGTTTTAGGTAGTTCAATCATTCTGCAGCTTCTCCATAGGGTATATCTTTTCCGCCATAACGACGAATCCTAATATTGGCCTGTTCTGCATGCCCAACAAATGATTCCAGCATGCATAAACGAGAGCAATACTCTCCAATCTTAACGGCAGCCTCATCAGTGGTTATTTGCTGATAGCTATGCGTTTTAAGGAATTTGCCAACCCACAGTCCGCCAGTGTAACGACCCGCTTTTTTAGTTGGCAATGTATGGTTGGTACCAATAACCTTGTCACCATTAGCAACATTTGTTCTCGGTCCTAAAAATAGTGCGCCATAGGAGTGCATATTATCTAAAAACCATTGATCTCGATCCGTCATAACTTGAACATGTTCTGAGGCAATATCGTTGGCAACATTGAGCATCTCTTCATAACTATCGCAAAGAATGACTTCACCGTAATCTTTCCAACTTACTGAGGCTGTATTCGCGGTTGGAAGAATCTTTAATATTCTGTCTATCTCAGAGAGGGTATCTTCAGCCAGTTTTTGGTTATTAGTCACCAAAACGGCGGGAGAATCATATCCATGCTCAGCCTGACCAAGCAAATCAGTTGCACATAATTCAGCATCAACTGTGTCGTCGGCTATTACCATGGTTTCTGTTGGTCCGGCAAGTAAATCGATACCTACGCGTCCGAATAATTGTCTTTTGGCTTCAGCAACATATGCATTTCCCGGACCTACCATCATGTCAACGGATTTTATAGTCTCAGTGCCAAGCGACATTGCACCAACCGCTTGAATACCACCCATAACGTAAATCTCATGAGCACCGCCAAGTTGCATGGCAGCGATAACTGCTGGATTGGGCTCCCCTTCAAATGGTGGTGTAGCAGCTATAATACGAGGAACTTTCGCGACCTCTGCCGTAACGATAGACATATGCGCAGAGGCCACCATCGGGAATTTACCCCCAGGAACGTAGCAACCGACAGACTGCACCGGTATGTTTTTGTGTCCGAGAATAACGCCGGGCATAGTTTCAATTTCTATATCTAACATTGAATCACGCTGGGCTTGAGCAAATTTCCTTATTTGGGTTTGAGCAAACTTAATGTCTTCCAAGTCACGTTTTGACACTTGCTTTATTAGATTTTCAATTTCGGCTGAGCTCAACTTAAAAGATGTTGGGTTGTAATTGTCAAACTTTATAGAGAACTCTCTTAAAGCTTCGTCACCCTTTTCTGCAATTGCTTGTAGTGTATCTTCGACGACCTTACTGACCTTCGCATCATCTACTGCTCGGTCTGCTTCAGTTTTACCTTTTTTTAAATATTGAATAGCCATAATGTCCCTACTTATTCAGGTTTCCGTGGTTTTTTTTCGCCACGATCATAGGCTTCCCAGCCTTGACCGTTAAATACGTCAACACCAAGCTGTGCCAAAATACTTGGAAAGTCAACCGTTACCCAGTTGTCAGCTATAAGTCCTTCTTTAACTTCCCAAAAATCAGTGTAGTGAATTTTCACTCGTTTGTTGGTTGGTACAATACCCATAAATTCACCGCTATGGATTGCGTCAATGTGGCCAAAGCATGCGGCCCACTCACCATCCACTAAGAACTTATCTGTTTTGTATATTCGTTCAGTGAAAGCAGCTCTAAGAGGCAACTGCCAATTATTTCGAAACTCTTTAAGGTTTTTTTTGGTGCCGCAACCCTGGTTTCCCATCCAGCGAAATTCTTCATGGAAGTACTTACCCATATCATTCGAGCCAGCTACTAAAGCGTCCTCCATGGCTTTTACTACGGAGTATGTTTCTTTTGATTTTTCTTTATGGTTCATATTCAATTCAAGTTTTAATATCTATATATTTATTTTTTAGTTGTCAATCATCTCTCCTGTTTCCTTGCTAAATAGTAAGCAAAGATTTGCAGGAATATGTGCCATAACCATAGAGCCTATTTCAGTAAAGTAATTTTTCTCAGATTTGATGGAAACCAGTTCGCCTCCAGCCCTAATAGAAACCATTGTCGCATCGCCCAAAAGCTCCATAGAAAAGGTAGGGCCAGTAATTTCGCCTCCACTTTCAACAATGGATGCATCTTCAGCACGAAACCCCAGAGTTACCTCACCAGAATGGTCTTTATTTAATCCTGTGATTCTGACGTTTTCACCAATAAAGATGCCATCATTAATGGAACCATGCATCAAATTCATAGCAGGAGCACCAATAAAGCTTGCAACGAAACTATTGGCAGGTTTGTTATAGATTTCTTTTGGAGTCCCAATCTGTTGAATAGCACCAGCATTCATAACAACAATCCTATCAGCAAGTGTCATAGCCTCTACCTGATCATGGGTCACGTAAATGGTTGTGACACGTAACTCATGCTGTAGATTTTTTATTTGTGCGCGAGTAGAGACTCGCAATTTAGCATCAAGGTTCGATAATGGCTCATCCATCAAAAACACAGTAGGTTCACGAACAATTGCCCTTGCCAAGGCAACACGTTGACGCTGACCACCCGATAATTCAGATGGTTTTCGATGTAAAAAGTCATCCAGTTCGACCATTGCAACCGCCCGCATCACTCTCTCATCATGAAGTTCTCGATCAACCTTTCTTACCTTCAGAGGGAATCGAATATTTTCGTAAACATTCATGTTTGGATAGAGCGCATATGACTGGAAAACCATTGCAATATCTCGGTCTTTTGGTTCCAGTCCATTAACGATTTTTCCACCGATTATTATTTCACCCTCAGTAACATCTTCTAGGCCAGCGATCATTCGCATAGTAGTCGTTTTCCCGCAACCAGAGGGTCCAAGCAATACCAAAAATTCTTCGTCAGCAATAGTTAAATTAAAGTTGTCTACGCCAACAAAACTGCCCCATCGCTTGGTTAGATTTTTTAATTGAATTTCAGCCATAGTTTATCCTTGTGTTAATCACCTGAAGTTTTAGATATAACAATAATGATGCATACGCTTGCAAATAATTATAGCACAGCCCTTCTATATTTTATAAAGTATTTGCAAGCGTATGCAAAATAATATTTAGAGTTATTATTGGGCTACAATACAATTATTTCTGACGATACGCACTGGGTGAGTTATGGTAACTTTTCTTGAAGGACCTTGAGAATGATGAAAGACTGTTAAAGCCGGTTCTTATAGCTATTTCTTGCATTGGTAAAAGCGTATCCGTGACATATTTTCTTGCACGAAGTAATCTTAGATTTAAATAATATACTCCTGGAGTGGTTTGTAAATGCAATTGAAAGAGATTTTCTAGTCTACGACTTGAAATATTCAATCTCTTTGCAACTGATGTCACAGAAATCGGTTCATCAAGGTTTGATTCCATGATGCGGATAGCTTTAGTGACACGTGGCTCAAAATCATTCAATAACCCCAATGATACGAGTGGCTGTGCATCAGTTGAGAAATGCGTTTCATCGTATACAAAAACACTTGCAACCTCCAAAGCTGCAGGGTAACCGATTCTTGATCTAATCAAATGAAGCATAAAATCAAAGGTAGGCGATGCGCCACCAATTGTAATAACATCTTTATCAATGACAAAGCGGTCCGGTTGAACCTTAGTTTGTCGAAAATAATCTGCAAAATCTTCTAAATCTTCCCAATGAGTTGTAGCAGATTTGCCGTCTAGTAATCCAGCTTTTCCTAAAATCCAAGCCCCGGTATCAACGCCTCCCATTGCATCAAACTTTAATGAAAATCTTCTAATAAACCCTATCTCATCACTGGAAATATATTCAAATTGTTTAAAGCCAGAAACAATAAAAAGTAGATTTCCATCTTTGATGGATTCAAGTTTCCCGTCTGCTGTAATTTGAAGACCACATGTACATTCAACCGGCAGACCATCAATTGTAACAATCTTCCAAGTAAAACATTGCCTCTCCGATAAACGGTTTGCAGCCCGCATTGGGTCAATCATAGAAGCAAGTACCAGCATAGAGGATTCAGGTAACACCAAGATCGTTACCTGCAATGTTGATTCTGAACTGGTAAATATACTCATTTCGTATTATGTATAATTTATGACGGAAAAAGTATAGCACACAGTATGTTGAACAGTAACATATTTAAATCTCAATTTATTTTGTCTAAAATGAATAGTCTATTATTGGAGAAATTATTATGATCAACCTTCAACCATCAAGGGATGTATTTATTACTTGCGCCGTTACAGGCTCTGGAGACTCGACTGGAAGGTCCGACAAGGTTCCCATCACACCTCAACAAATCGCCGACTCATGTATTGGAGCAGCCCAGGCAGGCGCCGCTGTTGTTCACATCCATGTTAGAGACCCAAAAACAGGCGCTCCTGCTCGTGATCCTGCTCTATATGCTGAAGTCGTTAATTTCATTAGAGAGTCAAAGGTTGATGTGGTTTTGAATCTAACCACTGGGATGGGTGGTGACATGGTTTTTGGTTCTGCTGAAGAACCGCTGCCATTAAATGACAAAGGAACCGATATGGTTGGTGCAACGGAGCGACTTGAACATGTCACAGATATACTTCCTGAGATATGTACTATTGATTGTGGCTCCATGAATTTTGGCCAAGGTGATTACGTTATGACCAACACCACTTCAGTATTGCAAGAGATGACGAAACAAGTTCAAGCGCTGGGAGTGAAACCTGAAATTGAAGTTTTTGATACTGGTCATTTACAGTTTGCAATATGGCTCAAAGAACAAGGCCTAATTGATGATCCGGTGATGATTCAGCTCTGTATGGGTATACCTTGGGGCGCACCTGATGACCTACACACATTTCTCGCAATGACATCAAATGTTCCAAAAGATTGGACCTTTTCTGCCTTCTCGATTAGCAGGAACGAATTGCCCTATGTCGCCTTGGCAGTTTTAGCTGGTGGCAACATTCGTGTCGGACTTGAGGATAACATCTACCTCAAACGTGGCGTCCTTGCAACCAACGAAGAGCTCGTTGAAAAAGCTGTACAAACTGCACTAGGTATGGGTTGCAGTATTATGGAACCGCAAGATGTACGCGATAAAATGAAGCTAGTGAAACGCTGGGGATAGAATGACGAGGATTAATTCCGCTGGCGTTATTGGTGCAGGCGTTATTGGTAGTGGCTGGATAGCGCGATTTCTTTTAAATGGTATAGATGTTGCTGTCTATGATCCCTCAAAAGATGCTCCAAAAAATGTTAACAAAGTCATTCAAAATGCTGAAAGAGCTTACGCTCAGCTACTTGCATGTGATTTACCAAAGAGAGGCACTCTTACATTTGAAAACTCGGTTTCAGATGCTTCTAAATCTGCCGATATCATTATCGAAGCTGTACCGGAAAGACTGTCAGCAAAACAATCGGTTTATGATGAGATTGAATTGAGTACCAATAATAATGTAATTATTGCTTCCTCAACGTCAGGCATCCTACCATCAGACTTACAAGCGAAAATGAAGCAACCCGAACGCCTCATCGTAGCCCATCCATTCAACCCGGTCTATCTTCTTCCTTTGGTGGAAATTGTAGGTGGCTCTAAAACATCCAAAGAATTGATTGAAAGGGCCAGTAGTATTTTTACTAATGTCGGCATGTTCCCGTTACATATTAAAAAGGAAATCCCCGCATTTATTGCCGACAGACTCCTCGAATCAGTCTGGCGAGAGGCGCTTTGGCTGGTCAATGACGATATCGCAACTACAGAAGAAATTGATGACGCTATACGTTTTGGATTTGGCTTGCGTTGGGCACAAATGGGTCTATTCGAAACCTATAGACTGGCAGGTGGAGAGGCAGGAATGCGCCATTTTATTGCACAATTTGGACCATGTCTTGAGTGGCCATGGACTCATCTAATGGATGTCCCTGAATTTACAGAGGAATTAGTGGATAAAGTTTCAAGCCAATCTGATAAGCAATCTGGACAATTTAGTATTGACGAATTAGAAAAAAAACGTGACGACAACTTGGTAGATTTTTTAAAGGTATTGAAGAAGAATCGATGGGGCGCTGGCAATACCCTGAAAGAGTTTGAAGATCGTTTAAATAGAACAAAGAAACGCACAGACTTTGTAAAACTTGACCTGACAGCTCCACTCTTGACGCTTAAAACCAAAGTACGTAAAGAATGGGCCGACTATAACGGCCACATGACAGAGTCACGTTATCTGGAATGTTTTTCAGATGCTACCACTGAAATGATGGCTATTGTTGGTGTTGATGAGGAATACATATCTAGTATAGGCTCCTACTTTACTGTGGAAACGCATATTCGCCATTTAGATGAAGTTCTAATCGGTGAAGGAGTATACGCAACAACCCAAGTCATCCAAGGTGCCGGTAAAAAACTTCACCTGTTCCATTACCTCTACCATGAGGACGACAGATTGCTAGCAACAGCTGAACATATGCTGATCCATGTCAATCTAAAAACCCGTGGTGCTAGCATGCCTAGTGAACTAGTTATCAATAGAGTTGAGCGTGTTTACGAAGCTCATAAAAAACTTGCTAAGCCAGAAGGTTTAGCTCGTGCAGTAGGTGATAAGGTTTAATACCACTCGTCATCCATACTGTCTTTCTTTAACCTTATAAAGTCTTTCAATTCTTCATCTATTGCGGAATCCATCGGTGGTTCTATATATTCATCGAGCATAGTATTCCAGCGCTCGTAAGCTCTCTCTTCGGCATCCTTAGAGCCATCCTCTTCCCACTGCTCAAAAGAATTATTGTCAGCTATTTCAGAGCGAAAGTTTGCTGTCTCAAAGTTTTCTCCAGTATGCTCTGTACCTAAAAAGTTCTCACCTGGGGAGTTTTCCATATAGGCACTAAAACCTAGAGAATTCTCATTAATGACCATTCCATCACCCATTCGATGCAACATTCCAAGACGGTCCGAATCAAGTATAAATTTCTCATAACCTACAACTAAACCGCCCTCCAACCAACCAGCCGCTTGGTGGATAAAATTAGCGCCCGCCAAAAATGCTGGAAACATTGAATCCGCCGACTCCTGCATGGCTTGAGCATCAGTCACTTTGGAAGCTGTGTAATGACCACCAGCCCGAAAAGGCAACCCCAATCTTCGTGCTATTTGTCCAACCGCTAGGGTTGCCAGAGTAGATTCAGGTGTTCCAAATGTTGGCGCTCCAGACTTAAGATCCATGGTTGTTAAAAAATTGCCATACACAGCACTCGATCCCGGTCGTACCAATTGTGTTAAGGCAACGCCTACCATAGTTTCAGCATGGGCTTGAGCGACTGCTGCTGGCATGGTAACTGGTGACATTGCACCACCAAGAATAAAGGGCGTTATAACAACACCTTGATTAGCTCTCGCATAGGCTTTCAAGGCCCCAGACATAGTGCTGTCATAAACCAGAGGCGAGTTAACGTTTATATTGCCCTGAATAACACAGTTTGACTCTAGAAACTCGTCGCCAAAAACAATGCGCGCCATTGTAATCGAATCTTCGGCACGCTCGGGTGCAGTAACAGCACCCATAAAAGGCTTATCAGAATACTTTAAATGAGCATACACCATATCTAAATGGCGCTTGTTAACAGGTATGTCAACCGGTTCACAAACTGTGCCACTTGTATGGTGTAACCAAGGGATCATGTGAGCAAGTTTGACCAAGTTCCGGAAATCTTCCATGGTTCCCTGCCTCCTACCTCTCTTTCGATCGTAAACAAAAGGGGATCCGTATGCTGGCCCAAAAACCAATCTATTGCCACCAAATATCGTTGACCTTTTTGGATTTCGAGCATGCATTTCGAACTCTTTAGGAGCTGTCTTGCAAAGCTCAAGGGCTTGCCCTCTATCAAATTGCAGTCTGTTGCCTTTAACTGTGACACCTGCATCCTTGAACAGTTTTAGGGCCTCATCATCTCCCCAAAACTCGATACCGACCTCTTTAAGAATCCAGTCCGCATGCTCTTCAATGCTCACCAATTCCTCTTCACCCAGTAACTCATAACATGGAATTTTGCGTGACAAAAACCTTGGCGCTTCTATTTGCGCAGATTTTTTTCTATACGCAATCTTCGCAGACCGTCCGCCATCCCTTCTCTTTCTCTTTCTCTTTTGATCAGTCATACGCTCTCCAAAAAGAAACACGCTAACTCTTATTCAATAATTAGTGCCTTAAAAATAGAGTCAATACTAACATTAAAAAACTGAATTGCCAATAGATGATTTAACTCTCTTTTACGATCTTGTTAAGCGCAACACACGACCAGTTATTGGCGCTGATATGGTGCGGCGATATGCATGAATGATGCTTTCTTTTGATGTTGGCTCAAAGCCATCGAAAAGCATTCCATAATAATCTACGGAATTTTCAATAATCGATGGTGACACAATGTTGATTCGAAGTTTACCTGCATACTCTGCGGCTAAAGTTGATACGCACATATTCAGAGCGCCGTTTGCAGCAGCAGCGCATGCTCCCGCAAGAAGAGGCTCATCACCTATAATGCCACTTGTTAATGTGATTGACCCGTTCTCACTCAAAAATGGAATGGCTGCTTTCGCTAAATTTAATTGACTCAAACATTTGGTCGATAGCCCAGTCGCAAAATCTTCCATGGTAAGTTCTTCAAACGGCTTAAAAGGCGTTCCACCAATACAAGACACTAATCCATCAAAAGAGCCAACGCTAGCAAACACTTTGCTGACACTAGAAAAATCAAAAGCATCTAGCTTAAGATCAGGGCCTGAACGTCCGGCACGGACGACCTCATAATCTTTTTCCAAACCTTCAACAACTTCTTTGCCGAGTTTACCTGTCGCACCAACTACTATTATCTTTTTCATAACATCACCTTTTAATTAATTATTGTTTTGAAAATAGAACTGATATTAACATTAAATGAGTAAATTGCTAATAGACTTCTTAACTTCGGATCTGGTTGCGTTAGCATTTAAGGGTGATCCAATATTAATATGAATATCCCTTCTAAAGCAAAACTTTTGTTTCTTTTTGATCGCTTTTGGTGCTTTTGAGAAAAAAGTGCCCCACATATCGTTAATTGCAAAAGGAACCACAATGACGTCATCCTTAGATTCAGACAATATCTTTTCAAAACCCCTCTTCAAATCAGACAACTCACCGTTGGTAGAAATTTCTCCTTCAGGAAACAAACCAATCACACAATTTTTATTTAATAAACTCACAATATTGTGCATTGCATTGCGACTATTCGATGGTCTGATCGGAACAGCACCTACAGCTATCAGAACCCACTTAATAATTAGCATGTTGTAGTAATCTTCGTGCACTACAAATCGAATTGTTCTTGGGGTTGCCCACTGTATTAGAGCGAAATCTATCCAACTAATATGATTCCCTAAAAGCAACACCGGGGCAGCTTTTGGAAGGTTCTCGATGCCTTTTACCTTTAATCGATAACGCCATACAAACAAAAGATAACCGGCGATTTGTCGCACTACTATAGAATCGCTTTTAGTCTTTTAAGTACAACAGTAAATCCAACTACCGCTATCAAGGCATTCAAGTAAAGTATATATACACTACTCACGTTAGATTTGGCGAGTAACACTGTAAGCAATAAAAGACCAATCATAGCCATGTTCTGTATCCAGTTCTTGCCTGCCAATACATTTCCCAAGCCATCCTTAGCTGAGTGAGCTTGAATCAGAGCGTTGAGCGGAACCAGCATCATACCTGCACCAATACCAAACAGCAGAATTAAGGTTGATACTATTATTAAAGCCGTAGAGTTTGGTATAAAGCCTAAGGCGGACACAATAGGCACCAAAATCGCGCAAACTGTAATCGTAGTCGAACCGGTATATATGTTATTAACTTTCACCGAGTTGATGCTTTTTCTTGCAGAAAGATAAGCCCCTACCATGATTCCTATAACTGAGAGCGCCAACATCGCGTTCACCATAAGTGGACTTGTGACTCCCAAATTAGCTTTAGCAAGCGCAGGAATAACTGCAACAAGGTTTTGAGACATTCCCCAAAAAATAGCCGTCCCCCATATCGAAAACCAAATGATTTGGTTTCCTTTTATGGCTCGAATATTGCTCATTAAGTAATGAAGCGTAATCAGTTTTTGAATTGACAACTTCACTTCACTAAATTTAGTAGCGTAAAAACGGACCCCAAAGGTTGCCAACAATTCAACCATTGACAGACCGACCAAGACCCAACCAACTGGAGCGATATGAATCAATATTTCCTCGGGTGTTGAGTATTGCTTAAGTCCTAGATAAAGTTCAAACAGATAAGAGAAAAAGACCGTACCCAATAAAATTGATGTCAGGGTGACTGCAGAAACGTAAGCGTTACCTATACTCAATCCAGCCTTCTTTAAGCACTCTCTAATATAGCCATACTTAGCTGGGGAATAGATAGCACTCTGAGTTGCAAGAAGCAGTGTAAAACCGAATGCAGATTTATAGGCTCCTTGATAATAACAATAGGTAATCGCCAATGTAATTAAAACAGCTGCAAAAGCACTCCAGCGCATTATATGAGGCTTGGCAAACTTGTCAGAAAGATGGCCAGAAAGAGTAAATAGGAGGATAAAAGGAACAAGAATCATAGCATTCACTATGGCAGTTAAAATAAGCTGTGTTTGCTCACCATAGATCATAAAAATTGTATTCTGAATGATGATTTTGTGGCCTAAATCAACGAAAGCATTAATGAACAATACAACAAGATAAATGGCAAAGATGCCTGCACGTTCTCTCAGAACCGATTTTTCCTCTTGCACAATCTCTCCTATCAAGCACTAATACAAATCACTAGAGTAAGAGCATTATGACAGAATTTTTGATTAATATCTAACCTGCTTGTTAGAATTCAAGACCCTCAATTTCGCCAACAGTGTGCATGTCTTTATCGCCACGTCCAGACAGGTTGATAACTATGTTTTTGTCACTTGACCATTCTTGAGCCAACTTAACAGCGTAAGAGACAGCGTGTGCAGATTCTAGTGCTGGCAATATGCCTTCAACCCTTGTTAGTAAATGAAAAGCCTCTAATGCCTCTTTGTCTGTAATGGACACATATTCAGCCCTTCCAGTATCTTTTAGGTAAGCGTGCTCTGGACCAACACCAGGGTAATCAAGCCCAGCGGAAATAGAGTGGCCTTCGATTATTTGCCCATTTGAGTCTTCCATAAGGTAAGTTCTATTGCCGTGCAAGACACCAACACTGCCTGCACACAAAGGAGCTGCGTGAGCAACGGGTCCCTTTTCAATACCGTAACCTGCGGCCTCAACACCATAGAACTTAACTGAGGCGTCATCAATAAAAGGATGGAAAAGTCCGATCGCATTTGAGCCGCCTCCCACGCAGGCAACCAATGCATCTGGCAAGCCTCCAACCTGGGCACCAAACTGTTCTTTTACCTCTTTACCAATAACGCACTGGAAATCTCTTACCATCATTGGATAGGGGTGCGGCCCTGCAACAGTACCAATAATATAAAAAGTATCGTCAATATTAGTTACCCAATCACGCATTGCTTCATTCAGCGCATCTTTCAAGGTTCGTGACCCCGCGGTGACTGGAACAACTGTCGCACCTAGTAACTTCATACGATAAACATTTTGAGCTTGACGGGCAACATCAACTTCACCCATATACACTACGCACTCTAAACCGAGCCTTGCAGCAACGGTAGCTGAAGCTACACCGTGTTGCCCTGCACCAGTCTCGGCAATGATTCTTGTTTTCCCCATCCGACTAGCCAGTAGCGCCTGTCCGATGGTATTGTTTATTTTGTGAGCGCCGGTGTGGTTTAAATCCTCTCGTTTTAAATAGATTTGAGCACCACCCAACTGCTTGCTTAAATTTTTTGCGTGATATAGTGGACTTTTACGGCCAACATAGTGCTTAAGGTCGTTTTCAAATTCGGCTATAAAGTCGGCGTCGTCTTTGTATTTTTCATAGGCATGTTTGAGTTCTGTTACAGCTGTCATTAGTGTTTCTGCAATAAAAACACCGCCGTATTGCTCAAAGTGACCTTTCTCGTCTGGTAGGTTATAACTCATGAACGAATGTTAATAATAAAAGACTTTATTTTATCAATATCTTTAACACCTTTTGCACTTTCAACACCACTTGAGGCGTCCACTGCGTAAGGCTTCACTTGGCTGATGGCTTCAGCTACATTATTTGGGTTTAGACCACCTGCAAGAATCACAGGTAGGTCAATTTCAACGCATGCTAGGGACCAATCGAAAGGCTTTCCTGTGCCGCCATAGGTATTGGAACTATAAGAGTCCAATAATAAAGCACTGGCCTTAGAAAAGTCGTTGGCAAACTTTTTAAGATCAGTCTCTGAAGAAACCCCAACCGACTTAATGAAAGGCATATCATATTGCATACATTCATTGACAGTCTCGTCTCCATGGAACTGTAATGTATCCAGTGCAACTTCACAGAGCACTTCATCGATCAGGCTTGGATTAGCATTAACAAACAAACCGACCCTATTGACGAAAGGAGGGAGTGCAGCAACAATTTCACGAGCCACGTCTATGTTGACATGGCGTGGAGATTTATCATAAAACACCAAGCCAATAGCATCTACGCCTGCAAGTGCAGCTTGCAGGGCATTTTCGGCATTCGTAAAACCACAAATCTTAACCTTCGTCATATTTTCGCTACCATTATTTTATTTAAAATAGAGATTTTCCCACAGCCTAGAAAGAATTACCAGACAATCGGACAGCTACAACTTATTGATTTGATGAGTTTGCTTTTTTAGAATCAGCTTTTCTTTTACGCTTTTTTGCCTTAGCTTTGTCTTTACCCTCGATAGCTTTTTTACACTCTTCAAGTGTCAAATCGATTGGCGCCTTGTCTCCAAATACTTTTTCAACAGTGACGTTTTTTTGTCCTTTTCCGCGTTTTTTCCCATTCCAAATATAGGGTCCAAAACGACCCTTCAGAATCTGAATATCGGAATCATCAAAAACTTTAATAACCCTTTCAACGTCAAACTTCTCTTTGGAAGCAATTAACTCTAAAGCAGTTTCAAGTGTAACTTCTTCAGGTGAGACATCTTTCAAAGAGACGTATTTTTTTCCATACTGAATATAGGGACCAAAGCGCCCATAGTTGGCCTTAACGGTTTCACCTTCACCTGTCTCACCCAAAATTCTTGGCATTTTAAAAAGCTCTAGAGCCTCGATAAAAGTGATAGTTTCGATATCTTGTCCTTTTCTCAACGAGGCAAAAGTCGGCTTCTCTTCATCATCCTGATGACCAATTTGTGCGAATGGCCCATAACGCCCAAAACGAACACTCACAGTTTTACCAGTGGCAGGATCTTCACCCAATTCTCTATTGCCATGTGTTTCATCTCGGGAAACATCTTTTGCAAGCTCAATTTGCTTGTGAAATGGATCATAAAAATTTCGGACAACACCAGTCCAGGGTTTAGACTCTTCTGCAATTTTGTCAAAGTCACGTTCAAGATTAGCAGTAAACTCATAACCGATAATATTCTTGAAATTGTTCAATAAAAAGTCAACCAATATATAGGCAACGCTTGTTGGAAATAACTTGTTTTTTTCGACGCCAGTAGTTTCACTTTGAGTTGACTCTGAAATGACACCGTCCACAATCTCAATTTGCTGGTAGTCACGCTGAACACCTTCACGGCTCTCTTTTATAACGTAATTCCTGTCCTGCACCGTGGTAATCATCGTTGCAAAAGTGGATGGCCTTCCAATACCCATCTGTTCAATTTCTTTCACCAATGACGCCTCTGTATATCTCGGCTTTGCCCGAGAGAATGATTCTCTTGAAATTAAATCAACCAACGACAAAGACTCCCCCACATCAAGCCTTGGTAGTAGCTTATCCTCAGCAGCCATATAGTCATAAACTTTAAGAAAGCCGCTAAAGGACAACACTTCTCCATCAGCAATAAAGTGCTCATTTCGGTTTGATATATCGATATTGATTTTAGTTTTTTGTAATTGTGCGTCACTCATTTGGGATGCCAATGTGCGCTTATATACCAAAGAATATAGCTTGGCTGATTGATTATCTAAACCCAAAATGCTTGGCTTGGTTAAATCTGTCGGCCTGATCGCCTCGTGTGCCTCTTGAGCACTAGATGATTTGGTTTTATATCTCCTAGCTTGATGAAAATCTAAACCATAGGATGACACTATAGCTTCTTGAGCAGCAGTGATTGCTTCCTCTGATAAGTTCAATGAATCAGTACGCATATAAGTAATCGCACCTTCGCGATATAAGTTCTGTGCAATCGACATTGTCTGTTTCACAGAAAAACCCAACTTTTGAGATGCTTCTTGCTGCAAAGTTGAGGTAATAAAAGGGGCTTTAGGGGAACGTTTAGAAGGCTTCGTTTCTACGGAAACAACCTTCATGGTAGCTTCTAACATACCCTCTACAAAATTTTGCGCATCTTCTTTGGTGGCAAAATCTTCATTGAGTTTCACTTCAAACAATTCATTCGTCTCATCAGTCAGAGTTGCCTTAACTTTATAACTACTGACAGTACTATGTGCTGTAATTTCACGCTCCCTTTCAACCACTAATCGAACAACGGGGGATTGCACTCTTCCCGCTGAACGTGCACCAGAAATTTTGCGCCACAACACAGGAGAAATTTCAAATCCGACCAGTCGGTCAATAATGCGCCTTGCTTGCTGTGCGTCCACAAGATCTGCATTAATTGTTCTGGGGTTAGTTATGGCATCATTGATGGCGCCTTTGGTAATCTCATGAAAGACAATTCTTGGGGTATCTTCTGCTAGTGACAATGCTTGCTGTAGATGCCAAGCTATCGCTTCACCTTCACGGTCTTCATCAGTCGCAAGATAGACTTTTTCAGCCGCTTTGACTGATTTTTTAAGGTCTGAAACTATCTTCTTTTTGTCGCCACTGACTACATAAGTGGGAAGAAAATTATTATTTAAGTCAATGCCCATATCTTTCTTAGGCATATCTCTAATGTGGCCAATGCTTGACTTGACAATATAGTCAGGACCTAGAAACTTTTCAATCGTTTTTGCCTTCGCCGGGGACTCGACAATAACGAGATTTTTTGACATAAATTGTCCTACTGTAGAGTAGGGTTGTCATCATCAAACACAACAGACTCAATCCACTGAGCAGAAACGGACGCCTCGATACTATTTCCAATGACCATCATAACAACCCACTTCAAATCATCAATAGTCAATTTCGAGTCTTCCAATGACATCACTTGATCAATAACCATTTCTCGCTGACTCGCACTTAACTGACCCATATTTTCCATGAACATAATGAAACCTCTGGCCTTTGCATCGAGTTTGTTTTTTTCTAACTCATTGTAGATACGCATAGAATTATGCGTGGTATCGAAGGCGGCAATATTTCCATCCTGAAGTGCGGCAATATTTTCCAGCCAATTCAATGCCTTTTCGATTCGATCATCATCAAATCCAGCATCTGATAGATGAGACTTTAAAAGATCGTCATCCACCTCTTGTGCTGAATCCTGTTCTGCAGACTCAAACAGAATATCGAACATGAAAGTTAATACATCAAGAATATTATTAGTCATATAACCTCATCAAATTAATACATTATTAACAACATCATCCTTGTCGCTTTAATTAAAAACCCAAGGAGCAAAAGCACTAGGATGACTACTTAGGGGCAAGACGTACATTTTTCAACCATCTGATCAATCGTTATTGATTCATATGACAGGTATTTTAATTATATACCTGTTTCATTATCCACATCTTTATCAAAGCTTGAGTTTATTAAGGATTTTATAGCATATAAACTGTCATTTAACAAATATAATGACTTTGACCAAGTATGGTAAAATTTCAGGTTTTTTGTTAGTAGATATTCATTATGAAAAGAACATTTCAACCGAGCGTACTAAAACGTAAACGTAACCATGGCTTTAGAGCCAGAATGAAGACGCGTGCTGGTCGTGCCATCCTAAGCGCACGTAGAAAAAAAGGCCGCAAACGATTAGCCGCCTAATATAATGAATCGCTCGCTCGTTCAAGGTGCGCGTATAACCAAGGCTAGAGACTACGCTCATATTTTCCAACAGGGTATACACTCTGATGGCAGGTTTTGGAAGTTGATAGCCAGTCCTTCTGGGCACGCAAATTCAAGGCTAGGTCTCGCAATCTCTAAAAAGATATGCAAAAGAGCGGTTGATCGAAACTTGTTTAAGCGCTTAGCGAGAGAAACCTTTAGACAGCATCGAGATGATTTCGATCTTCTGGACTTTGTAGTGATGATAAAAAAAATGCCCAATACGAACAACCAAGAATTGGCATCAGATCTACTATCTTTGTTACAAAACGCTAAGCAGGGTCTTAAATCATAATGCGATACATATTACTTATATTCATTAAGGGCTACCAGTGGCTAATTAGCCCATTACTTGGCAACAACTGCCGACATATACCTAGTTGCTCAGAATACACCTTTGAAGCCATCAAATCTCACGGCGCAGTTAGAGGCATAGGGCTTGGCGCAAAAAGAATCAGCAAATGCCATCCCTGGTCTGAAGCAAAATTTGACCCGGTGCCTAAAAAACTACCTAACTAATTGAAACCAAGAAAATGGCCATGAATACTCAAAAAATATTCCTCTTTATCGCAATCTCCTTAACTGTATTTCTTCTTTGGGATAAATGGGAACTCACTAAAACAACTGACGAGAATGGCAATACTATAACTCAAACCAGTATTGTTGCTTATGATTCACAAGACAACACCATTGATGTTCCTGAAGTCTCAGATGTACCTAGCGCTGCTGCTACTATCATCGAAGATACAACGCCATCAATGAGTCAGTCGATTGACCAAGGACCATATACAACTGTCACTACAGATTTATTGACATTACAAATTTCACATAAAGGTGGAACAATAATCAACGCCTACCTAAATAAGTACCCAAAAGAGTTAAACTCAGAAGAAAAATTTCAATTACTAAGCAACAATACTGGAAGTATTTTCCAAGCACAAAGTGGCCTTCTGCCGGCTGATCAGATGCCAACCCACCATTCAGAATACTCCTCTGAGCGACAAGACTACTTCCTAGGGGATAGTGGCGAACTAATTGTGCCACTCACTTGGCAAGGTGACAACGGTGTCGTTGTAACTAAAAATTACCACTTCAAGCCTAACAGCTATATTGTTGAGGTTGACTATCAAATCACTAATAACAGTGGCATTGAACAAACCGTCAGCAGTTACACTCAGCTAGTGCGTGACAGTGTAGATGACTCTGGAGGTTTTGCTATTGGCATGCGAGCATACTCTGGTGGAGCGATTTATAACGACGAAGAGATTTTCGAAAAAATTGATTTCGAAGATTTTGATTCTACACCAAGGACAGTTTCCAAGGGTGGTTGGGCTGCAATGCTTCAGCACTACTTTTTTACAGCATGGATTCCTAACGAAAACGAAAAGCATACCTATTCAACCAAATCCAGTAATGATAAATATTTACTGACAACGGTTAATCCAAGTTATAGAATTGCTCCTGGAAATCAAGTAACACTTTCAAATAACCAGCTCTATATTGGCCCTAAAGAATATGCACGTCTGGAGCTTCTGGCTCCCGGTCTAGACAGAACAGTCGACTACGGCTTTCTTTATATTGTTGCCAAGCCTCTGTCGGTAGTTCTACACTGGATCAATGGCTTTATTGGTAGCTGGGCATTGTCTATTGTTGCTTTAACATTGCTTATAAAACTGGCCTTTTATAAACTTTCTGAGAAATCATTCCGCTCGATGGCAGGCATGAAAAAATTAGCCCCTAGGCTGCAAAAGATTAAAGAAACTTATGAAGGAGATAAGCAAAAAATTGGTAAAAAAACCATGGAGTTATACAAAAAGGAGAAGATTAATCCTGCGGCAGGTTGTTTACCTATCTTGGTTCAGATTCCAGTTTTTATTTCTGTCTACTGGGTACTCATAGAGTTGGTTGAATTGAGACAAACTCCATTCTTATATTTGCCAGATCTGTCTATGAAGGACCCGTACTTTATATTACCGTTAATTATGGGTGCCTCGATGTGGTTTCAGCAACGTCTTAATCCACCACCGGCGGACCCCATGCAGGCAAGGATTATGATGATGCTACCATTTGTGTTTACGATTTTTTTCTTTTGGTTCCCAGCAGGATTGGTACTATACTGGGTTACCAACAACGTGCTGTCAATTGCGCAACAAAAATACATCAACAAAAAAATCAATGGCTAGATAAAACACCATGAAATTAAATGATGGCACAAATGAAATAGCTAAACAAGTGAAACTTCTAGTATTGGATGTTGACGGTGTTTTAACAGATGGCGGCATCTATTTTGATGACTCTGGTAACGAATTGAAAAAATTTAATGCGTTGGATGGTCATGGCATAAAAATGCTACTTTCATCAGGCTTTGAGGTTGCTGTGATATCATCAAGAAGTACCCCTTCTGTGGCTCATAGGATGGAAGGTTTAGGAGTCAAGCACTATTACCAAGGTCAATCTGATAAGAACATAAAAATGCAACAAATCCTTGAGACACTTTCTTTGAATGTCGACCAGGTAGCCTTTGTTGGTGATGACGTTGTGGACTTAACGGTCATGAAAAAAATCGCCCTACCAATAGCGGTTGCAAATGCCCACCCTTTTGTAAAGGAACACGCACTACTCATTACAGAGAATAGGGGTGGTAATGGTGCTGTCAGAGAAGTATGTGATTGCCTACTTAAGGCTCATAGTAAGTATGACGACTTAATGAAGTCATATCTTTAATGACATCTTTTCAATCTCAATGCTATGAAGCCTTAAAACAGGTTCCTTCTGGCACAGTGATTTCATATAGTGGTCTTGCCGAAATGGTAGGCCGACCTAAAGCACACCGAGCTGTCGGCAATGCAATGAATAAAAACCCCTTCGCACCGGAAGTTCCTTGCCACAGAGTGGTGAAATCAAATGGTGGTTTAGGTGGTTTCGGAGGTGGCTCCAGACTCAAAATAAAACGCCTTCAAGAAGAAGGCGTTAAAGTTGTAGATAATAAGATTGTTGACTTTGAGTCTATCCTATTTAAGGGTTATTAACGCTTTTTACCGCGCATCTTACTGATCATTTGAAGTTGCGCCATAGACTCAGCTAGCGCTGCTTGGGTCGTAGAGACCTCTTGGTCTGACTGTGCATTAGACATTGCTTCCTCGGCACGCTGTTTGGCCTCAATTGCTTTAGCTTCGTCTAAGTCGTTTGCGCGAATTGCGGTGTCTGAAAAGATAGTCACAGTATGTGGCTGAACCTCAACGATACCACCAGAGACATAAATTGACTCAACGCCATTTTCTGTTTCAACTCTTACCTCTCCAGGCTTAAGTGTACTAATCAGTGGCACATGCTGAGGATAGACACCAATCTCACCCATAGTAGCAGGTGCAAACACACAGTTTGCATCGCCTGAGTAGATTTCCTCAGTCGCACTAACTATATCAACATGAATTACTGACATTTACGCTTTCTCCGCTGCTTTTTCTTTTACTTCCTCAATAGAGCCAGTCATGTAGAAAGCTTGCTCAGGAACAGCATCAAGCTCGCCATCGAGAATAGCCTTAAAGCCTGAAATAGTATCCTTTAATGATACATACTTACCAGGTGAACCAGTGAACACTTCCGCTACAAAGAAGGGCTGTGACAAATATTTTTGAATCTTACGTGCACGTGACACAGTTTGCTTGTCTTCTTCAGAGAGCTCATCCATACCAAGAATTGCAATAATATCTCTCAATTCTTTATAGCGCTGCAATACACGTTGAACGCCACGAGCGACATCGTAGTGCTCTTGGCCAACGATTAATGGGTCTAGTTGGCGAGAAGTTGAATCTAGTGGATCTACTGCAGGATAAATACCAAGCTCAGCCACTTGGCGCGAAAGTACTACCGTTGCATCTAAGTGAGCAAACGTTGTTGCAGGAGATGGGTCGGTTAAGTCGTCTGCAGGAACGTATACCGCTTGAATTGAAGTAATGGAGCCTGTCTTGGTAGAGGTAATACGCTCCTGAAGTGCACCCATTTCAGATGCAAGTGTTGGCTGGTAACCTACCGCAGATGGCATACGACCTAATAGCGCTGATACCTCAGTACCGGCAAGCGTATAACGGTAAATATTATCAATAAACAGAAGTACGTCACGACCCTCATCACGGAAATATTCAGCAATCGTCAGACCGGTCAAGCCAACACGGAGTCTGTTTCCTGGAGGCTCATTCATCTGACCATAAACCAGAGACACCTTATTCAGTACGTTTGAATCTTTCATTTCGTGATAGAAGTCGTTACCTTCACGTGTACGTTCACCGACGCCAGCAAATACTGAGTAACCTGAGTGCTCAATCGCAATGTTTCGAATAAGCTCCATCATGTTGACTGTCTTACCGACACCAGCACCGCCGAACAAACCAACCTTACCGCCCTTTGCAAATGGACAAATTAAGTCGATTACCTTAATGCCTGTTTCAAGCAATTCTGCTGCAGGTGCTAATTCGTTGTAAGGAGGGGCAGCACGATGGATTTCCCATTCTTCTTTGTGACCAATGTCACCTGCATTATCAATTGGATTCCCAAGAACATCCATTATGCGACCTAGCGTCTTTTCGCCAACAGGTACAGTGATAGATTTGCCAGTGTTAGTGACCTCTAGTCCACGCTTCAATCCTTCAGATCCTCCCATTGCAATCGCTCTCACGATATTGTCACCGAGCTGTTGCTGAACCTCTAAAGTAAGGTTCGTTTCAGTTACATGAAGGGCGTTATATATTTTTGGTATTGCGTCTGACGGAAACTCGACATCGATAACCGCGCCAATAATTTGTGTAATTTTACCTATACTCATTTGCTTTTCCTTTTTTATAAATCTCTAAACAGCAGCCGCACCACCAACAATCTCAGAAATCTCCTGAGTTATTGCAGCTTGCCTTGCCTTATTATAAATTAACCTTAGCTCTTTAACCATATCCCCAGCATTGTCAGTTGCACTCTTCATCGCAATCATACGGGATGATTGTTCACAAGCCATGTTTTCAACAATGCCTTGGTATACTAAGGCTTCGATATAGCGAACCAACAATGCAGTTAATGCATCTTCGGCGTCTGGTTCGTAGATATAATCCCAGTAGTGGTCCATGCCTTCAATCTCAGTGATCTCCATTGGCACAATTTGTTTAACAGTAGGAACTTGAGTCATGGTATTTGCAAACATGTTGTAAGCGATCATGATTTGATTAAGCTCACCTGCATCATAACGGTCTAACATTACTTTAATCACACCTAAAAGGTCATCAAAGTGAGGGGTGTCTCCAAGATCAGTCAAAACAGATGTAATGTTTAGGCCAGTATTTTTGAAAAATGAAGTGGCCTTTTTACCAATCGTACAGAGTTCAATTTCAATACTGTCTGATTGCCAAACGGTTATATCTTTCAAAAGACTTCTAAACAAATTGTTGTTTAAACCACCACAAAGACCTCTATCACTCGAGATAATGATAACTCCAATACGCTTAAGGTCACCAGAGGCTGTCATATAAGGGTGCTTAAACTCAGAATGGGCATGAGTTAAGTGTCCAATAACCTTAAGGATTTTTTCAGAATACGGACGTGAAGCCCGCATCCTATCCTGTGCTTTTTTCATCTTAGAAGCAGCAACCATTTCCATGGCTGAAGTAATCTTCTGAGTATTTTGAATACTCGAGATTTGCGTCCTAATTTCCTTACCTACTGCCATAGTTTTCTACCAAGTATGGTTAGCCTTAAAGTCATCAATCGCTGCTTGAAGTCCTGCGGCAATGTCATCGTTGTAATCGCCAGACTCATTGATTTTAGCCATCAAGTCAGCTTGGTTTGCATTCATATATGCCAAAAGTGACGCTTCAAAATCAACCACTTTATTAACTTCAACATCATCCAAAGCGCCACAGTTTGCAGCAAAAAGTGATGCCGCAGTTTCAGCAACATTCAGAGGTGAATATTGCGCTTGCTTCATCAGCTCAGTGACACGTTGACCACGATCAATTTGTGCTTTGGTTTCTGCATCAAGGTCTGATGCAAACTGAGCAAACGCAGCCAACTCTCGGTACTGCGCCAAGTCTAGACGTATACCTCCGCCTAACTTCTTAATAACTTTAGTCTGGGCAGCACCACCAACACGTGAAACCGACAGACCGGCATTAATCGCAGGACGAATGCCGGCGTTAAATAGGTCAGTCTCTAAAAAGATTTGACCATCTGTAATTGAAATGACGTTCGTTGGAATGAAAGCTGATACGTCGCCCGCTTGTGTCTCAATAATTGGTAGCGCTGTTAAAGAGCCCGTCTTGCCCTTAACTTTACCATTAGTTATTTTTTCTACATAGTCAGCATTCACTCGTGATGCTCTTTCCAATAAACGAGAGTGCAAATAGAATACGTCTCCTGGGTACGCTTCACGACCTGGTGGACGCCTCAAAAGAAGTGACACTTGTCGATAAGCCCAAGCTTGTTTAGTTAAGTCGTCATAAATAATAAGCGCGTCTTCACCACGATCACGAAAATACTCACCCATTGCACAACCAGCATATGGAGCAATGTACTGAAGCGCTGCAGAGTCTGACGCAGATGCCGAAACAATAATAGTATGCTCAAGTGCGCCGTGTTCTTCTAGCTTATGAACAACAGCCGCAACTGAAGAGGCTTTCTGACCGATGGCAACATAAATACATTTAACACCAGTGCCTTTTTGGTTAATGATGGTATCTATAGCAACTGCAGTTTTACCTGTTTGACGGTCACCAATAATCAACTCACGCTGACCGCGACCGATTGGCACCATTGAGTCAATCGCTTTAATGCCTGTTTGGATTGGTTGACTAACTGATTGTCTTTCAATTACACCTGGAGCAACAACCTCAAGTGGACGAGAGTCAGAAGCTTTAATTTCACCCTTACCTTCAAGATCAAAGCCAAGCGGGTTGACAACACGACCTAGAAGTTCACTGCCAACTGGCACTTCCATGATTCGATTTGTACACTTAACCGTGTCACCCTCGGATATATGAAGGTAGTCACCTAGAATAACTGCACCAACTGAATCTTGCTCAAGGTTAAGAGCTAGACCAAAAGTGTTACCGGGGAATTCTAGCATCTCACCGAACTGTGCATCAGCTAAACCATGAATACGAACGATTCCATCACTCACACTGATTACTGTACCTTCTGTGCGGGCTTCTGCTGAAAAGTCAAAACCCTCTATTTCTTTTTTAATTAAATCACTGATTTCAGAAGCGTTTAATTGCATAACTAACCTCTCTATATATAATTAATTTACAGACAAGCACACACTTAACGCGTCTACTTTTGCCTTAATTGATGTATCGATTACTTTGTCACCTTCCTTGATAATCACACCACCTTTTAATGTCTCATCAACGACAGTATCGACAGTTACTGTTGTTTTGTGTTTGCTAGTCAAATCATCAACAATTGCCTTTTCTTCTGCCTCAGTTAACTTGAATGCACTCACAACTTGAAAGCTCTTACTCTGATTTGCATTGGAGACTGCAGAATCAAATGCAGAGGCAATACTGCCAAAAGCGTCTGTACGTCCATTATTAAGAATAAGATTTATAAATGCTGACTCTTGTTTGCTCAATTCTCTGGAGGTTACTTTTTCAAGTAGCGCACAAATCAATTCAACCTTTTGTTCCTTGCTTGTACCAGGGGAAGCAATGAAGGCTTGTGCTGCGTCGTCAGCCATAATTGCACTAGCAGTGCTTAATAGTGCGCTCCACTCGGATAGAGAGCCATTTTTCTCTGCAATTTCAAAAATCGCTTGTGCGTAAGGCTTGGCAATTGTTGATAGTTCCATAGCTCTAACCTATAGTGATTTAGACAGTTTGGAAAGCATATCTTTATGCGTCTTAGTATCAACTTCTTTTTCTAAGACAGAATTAACACCCTGCATAACCAAAGTCGAAACTTGGCCTTTTAGTTCATTACGTGCTTTGACAATTTCTTGATCAAGCTCTGCCTTCGCATGCACTTTAATCTTATCAGCTTCTTCAGAAGCCGCACCTTTAGCGTTATCAATCATCACATTTGCTTGCTTGTCCGCATTAGCAATAATATCAGCTGCTTGGTTTTTAGTGCTGGCTAATAGCTCTTCAGCATTTTGCTTGGCTTGTGCATGCTCTTCTTTGCCACGCTCAGCTGCTTTCAAGCCATCTTCAATGCTCTTTTTACGTGCAGCCATCGCATCAACAAGTGGTGGCCAGATAAACTTCATGCAAAACCAGACAAACATCGCAAACATGATTGTTTCTCCGACTAGCGTAAGGTTAATATTCATAGCTAAATACCTTTATTTAGTTGAAAAAACAAATTATCCAGCAACCGCAAATAAGATATACATCGATATACCAACAGCAATCATAGGCACCGCATCAACAAGTCCCATAACGATGAACATTTGTGTTCTTAGCATTGGAATAAGTTCTGGCTGGCGAGCAGCGCCTTCCAGGAATCTTGCACCTAGAATACCGATACCCACAGCTGCGCCTAATGCGCCTAGACCCATTAAGATTGCCCCTGCCACAAATAATGTTGCTTGTACTTCTGTAATCATTTTGTACTCCTACATATAAAAACTATAAAAAAAATTAATGCTCCTTTTGGTGTGCCATATCCATATAAACGATTACTAAAGTCATAAAGATAAATGCCTGTAATAATACGATTAAGATATGAAAAATAGCCCACGGTAAAGACAGGCTCCACTGTATCCAGAATGGCAACAGTGCAATTAGAATGAAGATCATCTCACCTGCGTACATATTACCAAATAATCGTAACGCAAGCGAAACTGGCTTAGCCAGTAAGTTCACCCCTTCTAAAAATAAGTTAGCGGGTAACATCCATTTACCAAATGGATGTAAAGTTAGTTCGCCCAAAAATCCCCCCAATCCTTTCTCTTTGACACTATAGAAAAGAATTAACAGGAAAATACCAATCGACATGCCGAATGTCATATTAGGGTCTGTCGTTGGCACTACTTTTAGGAATACATGTTGAGGGTCAATGCCAAATATTGCACCGATCTTCTGGGCTAACACAGGCAGCCAATCAACAGGCACTAGATCCATCGTATTCATTAAAATTATCCAAATAAAGGTTGTGAGCGCTAAGGGAGCTACCATACGATTTTGTCCTTTAAATGAGCCGCGAACATTATCGTCAATAAAGTCGATTATGCTTTCTATGAAATTCTGGAAACCGCTTGGTGCATCAATAGATGCCCGTTTAGCTGCATTGGCAAACAAAAACAAAAACAAAGCACCTAATACAAATGAAAATCCAAGTGTATCGACATGCAGCGCCATAAATCCCATCTCTTTAGCTTCAATGGCATTTTCTGCAAAACCCCAATGACCGTCAGGAAACTTTCCGTAGGTTAGATTCTGAAGATGGTGCTTAATATAAGCGCTAGATGTTAATTCGCCACTTGCCATTATTTTTGCCTTAACTTATCCAATATAAATCCAACTTGTCCAACTACCAAACTCAAAATCAGCGCAGCTGGTTCAAGTCCTAACAAACCTAGTCCAATTAAAGTTAATACTGCCAGAGAAAATATCCTGAGCGCACTACTCTTGATTGCCATCTTAAAACTTTTTTGAGCGTCAGCATCGACTACCGCTTTTTGTTTATTTGTATACCAATCAAAAAGCCAAGTATTACTAAAACTGACCAACGCCCCATAAAGGGCGGCAAGTCCAAAACCATAAATGGTATAGGCTATAACGACTAAAACAAGGAGCAAAGATTGGAAAATTGAAGCCACTGTTTTTCCCCTTTTTTTCGACAACTACCCTGCCCGATACACAAACGCAATATTATACAATCTTACGCCAAAGAGTCAAGCCTTCCAAGTATAAATTACTGACTACAAATCAACTTTTTTGTGACTAATATAGTCATTCATAAAAGATATTGAAATCGGTTTTTTATAAAGCTATTATGGAACTGGAATAGCTTTAAGTTGGATAATTTAAGCGCTTGCTTTAATCATTTCTGCTGCAGCCATTCTTGTTTTATCACTGATTTTAATGCCACCTAATATTCGAGCTACTTCATCGGTTCGTTGTTCCTGATTAAGAGCTGTGACTTGTGTAAATGTTGAACCGCTCCGTTGAATCTTGACAACCTTCAAGTGCTCCTTTCCTTGAGCAGCAACTTGTGCCAGATGGGTGACACAAATGATTTGATATCGATCCGATAGCCTTTTAAGAAGCTGGCCAACAATTTCTGCAACCGAACCACTAATACCAACATCAACCTCATCAAAAACGATACTTGGAGTTAGCTCAGTTTTACTGGTTACTACTGAAAGTGCTAGTGAAATGCGTGACAATTCACCTCCAGAAGCTACTTTTCTTAAAGGCTTAAGGTCTTGCCCGACATTGGTTTTCACATGAATAATAATTTCTTCGTTTCCATTTAGCCGTATTGAATCTTTATAAGAATTAAGACAAAAAAGAATCTCACTGCCAGGCATGCCTAAGTCTTGCATCAAGTCGGTCACTTTTTCTGAAAGAGACACACCGGCATGTTGTCTTTTCTCGCTCAGTATTTTTGATTTTTTGTAGTAGTCCCTCTCGAGTTGCTTCTGTTTTGTCAATAATTCTTCTAACTTATCAGAAGAAGTGTCGAATTCATTGAGTTTATTTTGAATGCTGTTTTGTGTATTTAATAATTCTGGGATTTGACAACGATGCTTTCTACCCAAGTCATGCAACATATTAATTCTTGCCTCCAAATCGGTGACATTAGCTTCCTGGCCGCTAACTTTACTTAGATAATTCGTTAAATCATAAATACTTTCTTGGACCTGCACCTGAGCGCTTGACAATAAAGATTGAATTGACTCTAGGCGATCATCAAACTCTCGCGCTTGACCGATAACACCTTCTGCCTCTATCAAAATATTGTTTACACCCGATTCATCATCCAGAGACTCAAGTGTCTTAGAAATTTTTTCAATCAACAAACTAACATTACTTGATATTTTGTAGTTATTTTCAATGTTATCTAATTCATCTTGGTCTAGCTGACACTGAATAAGTTCCTCAAGTTGATGATTTAATAAATCTTTTTGTGCAGATAAAAGCTCATGACTGTTTCTCAAATCATCGACCTCTTTTGTGACTTGTCTGTAACCACGAACAATAGTATTGACTTCCTCACAAAGATGATGAGTATCTGCAAAGTCATCCAAAAGAATGCGATGCTGATGATTACGTAGTAGCAATTGATGTTCATTTTGACCATGCATATCGATCAAATGACAGCCAACATCTCTCAAAGTCGACAAAGTCACATTACTTCCATTCACATAAGACCTAGACTTACCATCAGACCCTATAACTCTCCTCAAAATACATTCATTGCCATCTTCCAAATCAAGACCCTCAAGGATAGATTGAATGCTTTGATTGCCATCTAGATTAAATGTTGCAATAATTTCTGCTTTGCTTTTCCCATTTCGAACCAATGCAGCATCTGAACGTCCGCCGATAGCTAGGTTGAGTGCTTGTACTATGATTGATTTACCAGCACCCGTTTCTCCAGTGACAACAGTCATGCCATGTAGAAACTCTATATTTAAGTCTTCTACAACCACCAAATTTTTTACAGATAGTTGATCTAGCATAGTTTGAGCGCTTTAAACTTTGTGACCCCAGTGCAACTTTGAACGAATAATTTCAAAATAGTCATAGCCCTTTGGATGTATTAAGTGAATAAAATTATCATGTTGTCTGACACGAAGATTATCTCCCAACAAAATTGAAAAAGAGGCTTGACCATCAAAGCTAACGGTAGCCTTGTCGTCTGAATCTATCAGTGAAATCAACACTTCACTCTCTCCATGAAGAATAAAGGGTCTATGGCTCATCGTATGAGGGCTTATTGATACCAAGCAAATCGTGTTAGCACTGGGGTGCATAATGGGTCCACCGCTGGACAGTGCATATGCGGTAGATCCAGTAGGTGTCGTAACTATCATCCCATCTGCACGTTGTTTATTAACAAAATCACCGTCAATGAATAATTCAAATTCAATCATCCTAGGGGTTTCATTGCGATGCACGACCACTTCATTGAATGCCAAATGTTGAGATAAGATATTGCCTTCTCGCTCAACTTGACAGCTCAACAAAGCTCTTTCCTCTTTTATATACTCACCACTTAAAATGTCAGTTATTACAGTCATCATAGACTCAACAGAAACATCAGCTAAAAATCCGAGTCTGCCTAGATTAATACCAAGAATAGGGATGTTACTATCAACATAAGTTCTTGCTGTACTAAGGATACTACCGTCACCACCGACAACAATAATCAAGTCTGCACTCTTCTTAATGGATTTCTCATCCTCTGCAAGTAACACACCTTGTTCTTTAAGAAAAGCGTCTAACTCCCTTGCAGTTTTTTCACTGGTAATATCTTGTGGTTTAGTTATAATGCCAATTGTATTAAACATAGGCCTTGAAATATTCTAAAGAGTAACTACATAACATGCTAAATATACATTAGTTTGATTAAATAATGACAAAAAAGAAAAAACAAAAACAGCAAAAAGAAGAGCATATTGAGGCTAAAGATGAGGCTTCAATTGCCAATGAAAAATCTCTTGATTTAGAAGCTCAGCTTGCTGAAGCCCAACAATCAGCAAAAGATAATTGGGACAAACTATTACGTTCTCAAGCCGAAATGGAAAATCTAAAAAGACGTACTGCAAAAGACCTCGAAAAGGCTCACAAGTATGCTTTGGATGGCTTTGTAAAAGCACTTTTAGAAGTGAAAGATTCACTATCTATAGGCCTCAAATCTGCAATGGATAAAAATGCAACCCTTGAACATACTATTGAAGGTCTAGAATTGACCAATAAAGTTTTCAACTTAACTCTTGAAAAGTTTGGAGTTGAAACCATTGACCCTATTGGAGAGACATTTAATCCAGAACTCCACGAAGCAGTTACTATGGTGCCGATGTCTGACAAAGAATCAAACACAGTCCTTGAGGTTGTGCAGGTAGGATTTACTCTTAATGATCGACTAGTTCGACCAGCAATGGTGATTGTTGTTCAGTAATCAATGCGTCTGCAATCGTTGATATAACAACATTTTCAGCACTAAGTGAAACAAAAGTGAAACTAATCAATTACAGATAAGTTTTAGTCGGATGCTTAATAAAGTATCCATCACAAACACGTTCATCAATGTCTATGTAAAAAATGCATATTTGAAGCGTTTTAACCCTATGTTCAACAATCCCTCTTTTCCGAACACCATAGTTCATACTAGTAAACTTTTCTGAACATTAAGTAGTAGAATTCACTCATAGTTCAAAAAAGACTCAATTATGAAAATAAAATTTATCATATCTTTCATTATATTTTTTGTATCTGCAAATATTAATGCAGAAATACCTCGTAATAGTATTACTAACATTAAACAGTTAACTTGGTCTGAAATTATTGATGCAGTCTCGGAAACATACCAATACGCTACTATGGTTACTGTCTTAGTTAATAAAGATGGTTCGAATTTTTATTATCCTGCTGATGAGAAATATGGGAAATTATCCAAAAATGGTATAGGGCAATACAAATATAGGGAACCTGAATTTGGTGGACTTAGTGAATATACTGGTGATGATGTCAGTTGGTCAATTGATAAAAAAAATAACCAAATTTGCTACGGTGAGGCAGGTGATCTAATTGACGAACATCTTTGTACTTATCTATTTGAGGGTTTTGAAAATGATAAAAAGTATTTGTATTTTTCAATGACTGAGATTGAGGATTTTTATGCAAGAATAAACCAAATAGTAAAAATAAATAGTGATCTAAGTTTTGATCAATGGTCTTATGATTCTGATAGATTTTCAAAAGAAAATATTTTATACGTACATGTATATGGATCAGAAGCAATAAGAATTGCTGACTCGCATTTGGACTTCTCTTTAAGTGATTTTTGTTATCTACAATCAGGCGTTCAAGAAAAAAAAGGCATCTATTATTTTCCAAATGAGGAGGTTGGCATTTCTGCCACTAGCATATGTATTTACAAAGATGCATATGGTCAGTATCGATCAAAAGGCAAGTTAATAAATGGCATGTTTGATGGTAATTGGAATTGGTGGAATCAGAATGGTCAAAAATTGAAAAAGGTAAATTTTAAAGATGGATACCCAGAAGGTATACAAATATGGTGGTATTGGAATGGACAGACAAGGTGGATGACTAATTTTCAAGATGGATACCCAGAAGGTATACAAACATGGTGGCATGCAAATGGTCAGAAAAGGTCAGAATCAAATTATATAAATGGAAATAAAGAAGGCAAGAATACATGGTGGGACGGTAATGGTCTGAAGATTAGAGAGAGAAATTACAAAAATAACAAACTAGTTCTTGAAACTAAATACATATATGAAAATGGTCAGTTAGTTTCAGAACGAAATTATAAAGACGGTGAGTGTATCAGTGGTTGTTAACTAAAACATCTAAATCTGTTGGTAATCAATACTCTATTCGTTTAATTCTTTTCTAATCTTTTTCTAAATTGGGAATGAACGATACGAGCATATCTGGACTCGTCAATCACAAACTTTGCAAGTAGATTAAGGCAGTCAGCAATATCAGTGAGTTTCTCACTGGTCTCTTTTTCTAATGGATGTGGTAAATGTCTTACTCTTTCAATTCCTACTTCCAATGCTTTTTCAGTACTATCAATATGTTTTGAATCATCACTCATAGTGAATTACACAAGAACTCGTTCAACTTGTTTTGTAGTTCATCAACTTTCTTTTGTGCGTTTAGCAGTTCTTTCTGCAATTGTTTCATCTTCTGTTTGTCTTGGTTATTCAATTTGATATCTCTTTGGATGGTATGATTTGAGTATAAGAAGGGGAAGGTTATGCATAAATTAAAGACAATCTGTGAAAACAACAAAATACTTAAAGTATGTTGCAAAATACTTGGTCTAAAATACGCAAAGATT
>JAKUUR010000017.1 GCA_022448455.1 Candidatus Thioglobus autotrophicus | reverse complement strand
GAGCACAAGCAGTATTATTTTTAGTTAATGCCAAATATATTACTGGCCAGGTTATCAACATTGACGGGGGTCGGAGTCTTAATCAGTAAAAAGGTTAAATTAAACCATATTATGGTATAATTTAGTCGTCGAACATTTTTTCGACCCACAAGAATTTTTTTTACAGACACCTTAATACTAACAACAATGAAATTAAGGTAGTTTACTGGGCTAATTGACGCCACATACAGGACCCTATTTAGTAATTGATGAATCACTTTATTCAACCCCTTATTCCAATTCAATACACAAGTATTGAGGCTTTGTACGTACTCAATAGTCCAGATATTATAGGACTTTATCATGAATCACATTCTTATCAACGCCACCCACAAAGAAGAAATTCGAGTGGCCATAGTAAGGGATCAGAAGCTAACTGATCTCAATATAGAAACAAGACTAAATCGAAAAACTAAAGGCAACATATACAAAGCAAGAATCTCTCGAGTAGAGCAGTCTCTTGAGGCTGCGTTCGTAGATTATGGCAAAGAAAAACACGGCTTTTTGCCGTTCAAAGAGGTTTCAAAGTTCTTTGCTGATAGTGTCAAACCTAAAGGCGATAAACTAACAATCAGTGACGTTCTCAGGGAAGGTCAAGAAATCATCGTTCAGGTTGAAAAGGAAGAGCGAGGTAACAAGGGTGCTGCTCTTAGTACCTACATCAATTTGGCTGGTGCTTACATGATTCTTACCCCCAATAATCCAAAAAGTTCTGGAATCTCAAGACAGATTAATGCAACTGACCGACAAGATCTAAAAAACCTTTTACCAAAGTTGCAAGTCCCAAAACATTCAGGTCTAATAATTCGTACAGAAGGCGCAGGAAAAGGCCTTCAAGAATTACAGTGGGAAGTAGATCATTTGACGCAACTTTGGAAGTCTATTAAAACTGCAACAAAGAATCAAGACGAACCTTTTTTAATTTATCAAGAGAGTGATATAACTGTAAGAGCTCTACGTGACTATCTCAGAGAAGATACTGATAGCGTCATAATTGACGACCTAGAAACCTATCAAAAGGCCCGAGACTTTGTTAGCTTTGTGATGCCACACTATCTAGATCGAATTAAGTATTTCGATATTACTGAACATTCTTTATTTGCTCACATGAGTGTCGAATCACAGGTCAAAAGTGTCTTTAACAGAGAAGTGATACTTAAATCTGGAGCGACAATTGTGTTTGATACAACAGAGGCATTAACAGCCATCGATATTAATTCCGCACGAGCAACGAGGGGTACCAGTATTGAAGACACAGCCTTTAAAGCAAACCTAGATGCTGCAGAAGAAATTGCTGTCCAACTACAGCTAAGAGATATTGGAGGTTTGATCGTTATTGACTTCATTGATATGGCAATAGAAGAAAACAGAGTTGCTATTGAAAAGGCCATGGAGAAAGCAACTGGCAATGACCGTGCGCGCGTTCAAATTGGAACAATTTCAAGATTTGGCCTGCTAGAGTTGTCACGCCAACGATTAATGAACTCGGTAGCAGAGTCAACAGGCAAAACTTGTTCGCAATGCAATGGAAGTGGAACAACACCAACCATACCTACGCTAGCGCTTAACATTATTCGTCAGCTTGAGGATTCACTTAACTCCAGAAAAATTAATGGTGATGTTACAATTCAGTCAAGCGTTGAAGTAATCACTTATCTGCTTAATGAAAAAAGACAAAATATAATTGATATGGAGGTTAAGCATGGTATTAAGATAACCTTGTTACCTAACCAATATATGGAATTCCCAAGCTTCAGTATAAATAAGCAAAAGGGTGACAAAAAATCGCAACACAAAAGCTTTCAAGGTATATCAAAACCTCAAATCAATCACAACGAAATTAATTATCTTGAAAAGCTGGAAATGCCAGTTATTTTAGCCAACCACCCTTCAACTAAAATGCCTGAAAGAAAGGCCTCATTTATGAGCAAACTGTCTGATATGTTTTCTATAGAAAAGCAAGCAACACCCCAACAAAAAACTACCAGACCACAAAATAGGAATCAGAATCGGAATCGGAATCGGAACCAGAATAGAAACCAAAAAAGAGGTGAAAATAAGAAGAGTTCTGAGAACCAGAATAGAAACCGCAATCAGAATAAAAACCGAAATCAGAAAGCTGCTTCAAACACCGAACAAAAATCGACTGAAAAGGTTACTCAATAGTTCGATATATGAATAAATACGCTGTCATTGGCAATCCTGTTGATCATAGCTTGTCACCGACTATTCACGCCCAATTTGCTAAGCAGATTGGGCTTTCAATGAGTTATAAAAAAATTCTAGCACCACTAGACGGATTTAGTGTCGCTGCCAAAAACTTTATCAGTTCTGGCGCTTTGGGATTCAACATCACCGTCCCATTTAAAGTTGAAGCATACGATCTTATAGATGAGTACACCTTAAATGCAAAGACTGCAGGTGCTGTCAATACCATTAAAGTGGAAAATGGCACTCTTTATGGAGAAAATACTGACGGAATCGGCCTTGTTAACGACCTTTGTAATAATTTACAACAGTCGATCAAAGGAAAAGACATCTTAATTTTAGGGGCTGGTGGTGCGACTCAGGGCATCTTGCTACCATTACTAGAATGTCAACCAGAACGTATTTTAGTTGCAAACCGAACAAAAACAAAATCCTTAAAATTGGCAAACAATTTTAGCGAGTATGGCAAAGTTTGTGGCTTTGGTTTAGATCAAATAAAAGCCAAACCTGTAGATATTATCATTAATGCCACGAGCGCTTCATTGGATGGAAAAATGCCTGAAATTGCACCAGGTGTTGCCGCTGGTGCGCTATGTTATGACTTAATGTATGGTAAGCAAACACCATTTATGCAGTGGGCAAGGGAAAACTCTGCTCTAGCAGTGACTGATGGTCTTGGGATGTTGGTCGAGCAAGCTGCCAGCGCTTTTGCTTTTTGGCATGGCAAGACCCCAGAAACAAAAGAAGTATTAAAATCTCTTAGGGAGACAACCGATTAATGCTCCAGCCAGTCTCTGAACGCTGATAAATGAATCGATCGTGCAGTCGACTCTCTCTTCCTTGCCAAAACTCAATACTCTGAGGTATTACACGGTAACCTCCCCAAAAATCAGGCAAAGGCACCTCTCCTTTAGAAAATTTATTTTTCATTGACTCAAATTGACTGACCAGTAAACTTCTTGAGGAGATTGTTGCAGATTGCTGTGAAGCCCAAGCACCCAGCTGTGAATCTTTTGGCCTTGAAGCAAAATACTTAATTGATTCAAGCGTTGTTATCTTTTCGACGCTACCAACGATTTTTACTTGCCTGTCTAGGTCTAACCATGAAAACAAAAGGGCAGCCTGAGGTTTTACTTCAATTTGTTGGGATTTTTTTGAACCATAGTTCGTAAAAAAAACAAAACCTTTGTCATCGAAATGCTTGAGGAGCACTGTGCGAATGCCAATCTCGTTCTCATCAGCAGTTGCCAAACTCATAGCACTGGGCTCAACGATACCCACCTTGATTGCCTGAGAGAACCAAAGCGAAAACTGCTTAAATGGATCACTATCGAGCTCAGATCTGTTCAGTCCGGTTTGTCGAAACTCTTTTCTGAGATTAGTCAAATCAACTGTCATAATATCTAAAATTAAAAGGGTATCAGGTTACTCTTTTTTGATTCTGTTAGGTGTTGAGTAATCAAAGCCTTGACTGGTGGAAAGCGGTTTGCAAACTTAAGTACTAACTTTCTAACCTGCCTAATTGCCGCATCATCATTAGTAAACAATGAAACAATGACGTTTGTACCAAAATACATCAACTTAGAGAGGTTGATTTGTTTTCTTTCAAACTCTTTTAGTACCGCGTCTGCTCCAATATCAAGGCCGTTATTAAGCGCCTTACTAATGGACAACGATAGCAGATCCTGGCCTCTCAAACCTAAATTAAAACCATGCGCGGTTACTGGGTGCATACCCACAGCTGCATCACCAATCAGGGCAAACCTTGTTGCTCTAAATTTATGAGCATAGACCCCAACCAAGGGGTACGAGTAGCGATCTCCTATCTGCTTCATTTGGCCTAATTTACCACCAAAGCCATCGCTTGCCATCTCACTAAATTGCTCCTCATCAAGGTCTAACATCTCATCTAACCTATCGGTTGGAACCGTTAATACGAAAGATGACACATTACCATTAAGTGGTAAAAGTGCTAACGTGTGGCCGTAATTAAAACACTCTAAGGCGACATGATTGTGAGCCTTTTCGTGTGACATCCTTGTTGTTATCATTACCTTGGAGAAGTCTTTCATAACCGAAGGTATACCCATCTTTCTCCTAATTTCAGAAAAACGACTGTCTGCCGCAACAACCAGTTTAGATTTAATGGTTTTACCATTAGATAGTGAAATTTCTGCGCTCGTATTAGTAGTATTAACACCGTCTACCATCAGCTCATTCAAAATCGTCACATTGTCTGCTTGCGAGGCCCTTTCAAATAGTGCTGCTCTAATCAAATAGTTTGGCACTAAATAACCCAAAGCTTCAATTGCGGATTTTTTAGCGTCAAAGTTCAGCAAAGAATCTGAACCGCCGTCAAATACTTTTGCCTCTTTTAATGGGCTCACCTTAGCTTCGTCAATAAGCGCCCAAACGCCAAGTTTTATTAATATTTTACGGGAATGATGAGTGAGTGCTATTTCGCGACCATCTGGCTTAGGTTTTGAAATTGATTCAAGCGATGACTTTTCAACTAGAAGAATATTCAAGTCCAAACCAGCCACAGAACAGGCAAAGCTAAGGCCGGCAGGTCCACCCCCTATAATAACGATATCGTAATCCATCTCACTGTTGCGTTAATTTGATGAGGATTCATTTTAGCACCCTTTAAAAAATATATATTGACCGAATAAAAAACGGTCTTACTGAGTGATGACTTTGGATTCCTCGATCTGCTTTAACCAATACTCACTTTTTTCTATATTTTTTTCTGTACCGATGCCTTCTTTATACATTTCAGAGACCTTGATTTGTGACTCTATACCGCCCTTCCTTGCAGCAATAATGTAGTACTCAAAAGCCTTCTCAAGGTTCTTACTGACTCCCTTTCCTTGCTCATACATCTCAGCCAGATTGTGTTGTGCAAAAAGGTAATCCTGGTTCGCAGATAAGCTAATCCAGCTGAAGGCTTTCTCCAAATCCAAAGGTACCCCGATACCTAGATAATACATGGCTCCCAGATAGTACTGAGATTTGGGGTGCGATTGGTTGGCAGCCTTGTGTAAATATTCAAGCCCCTTTGCGTCATTTTGTTCAACTCCGACACCTACAATATGCATTATGCCAATAGCAGTAATTGCATCCAAATCTCCAGTTTTGGCTGCATGTTCGAAAGCCAGTAGCGCTTTTTCATAGTCCTGTTCAACACCGTCACCATAAAAGTAAGCCCGCCCTATTTCGTAAAGGCTAGAATCTGCATTAACAGGGAACGAAGTGGCAAATAAAAGGGTTATTAATAATAAAAATTTCATAGAAGGAAATTGTATACGAAATACTACGTAACTGTGTAGTCTTAGATTAAACTTTTTACACTACGATTAAGTCCATTTAAACAAAACATGAGCCACTATTACGTTCAATGATATGCAATATGTTTACACGCCATTTCTGGGAACAAACTCTAATACTGTTGCATTGATACAATACCTCGGCATTCCGTCAGGTCCATCATTAAATACGTGACCTAAATGAATATCAGAACTAACAGACCTTATCTCGGTCCGAACCATACCAAAACTAAAGTCAAACTTCTCATAAACCTCATTATCCACAGGCTTAGTAAAGGAAAGCCAACCTGATTTAGACTTAAATCGATCAGCAGTATCAAATAGCGGCCTTCCTGAAAGCTTATCTACGAATATGCCTTCGGGGGTATCCTTAAATATCTCATATTGTTTGCAAAAACGTCTATCTGTTCCATCATTAAAGGCAACATTAAAGGCCTCGGAATCCTTACCCAACTTGAATTCTCCTAAGGCTTGGTAAAACTCCTCAGAAGTCATAATCCCCTGGTGCGCCCAGACCTCTCTACCATCAACGATAAAAAATATAGTTGGCGTTGCCCAGGTCTCTGTGTTCAATTCAAACCCCTTCAAGGTAGATGCAGGGGAAGACCTCAATGGAATGGTGCCTTTATATTTTGAAGTAACTTTTTTTTCAAATTCTAAGCAAAAAAGACAGGTCCCTTCTATCTCAGGACCAATCACAATTATCTCTTTATCCCCAAGGGGAACTATGTCATTTTTAGCAATTTTAGACAACGACTGGTTTAGAAAGCTCACACCTGTCGAGTGATCAGGACAGTAACCGTTAGGATTTTTCAATAAATAGTTTTGATGATAGCTCTCTGCTGGCCAAAACTTTTCTAATGCACCCATCTCAGTTACAATTTGCCCATAACCTTGAGCTGTCAACAGTGTTTGAAATTCTTGTTTAGTTCTATAAGCTATCTCTTTTTGTTCTGGAGTTGTCCAATAAATTGCAGAGCGATAATTGTTGCCTACATCATTTCCTTGTCTGTTGAACTGAGTAGGGTCATGAATTTCCCAAAAGTTTCTGATTAAAGACTCAGTTGAAACTTGACTTGAGTCATAAATAACTCTGACTGTCTCGGTATGATTAACCAAATCATTGTCATTTCTTGCCTTCTCTTCGGCTGAAAGACCAATATTTTTTAAAATATCTAGAAAAGTCCCGGTTTGTGGAATGCGATTATTGAGAACGTCCTCATAGCTAGGGTGTTCATAGTTGCCTCCGGAGTATCCAGAAACAACATCAATGACACCGTCAATGTTTTCAAAGTTTTTTTCAACACTCCAAAAACAACCTGCCGCAAAAAAAATTTCTAATATCATTGTCTTTATCTACCAAATAAAGAAATATTATTGCAAGTCTACACTCTAAATGCAAGTGTCGAATGTTTTATGAGTGAAGATAAGATGAAGATTATAGAGTGGTAGTCGCGGTCAGATTTGAACTGACGACTTCCACCTTGTCGAGGTGACACTCTAACCAGCTGAGTTACGCGACTACGAAGGGGCTTATTATACTGCCTCGAAAACCGAACGGATAATTTTTTGTATGTCACTTGCCGCTTGATAACGGTTTTCAGCATTTTTGATTGGTCGTCCAACAACAATGTAGTCGGAACCGCTTTTAAATGCTGTAGCGACATCAACTACACGCTTTTGGTCGTCATCATTTGCAACCGGGCGAATTCCAGGAGTCACAGCAATTAACTTCTTGTCTACATATTTTCGAATGTAGGGCACCTCTAAACCTGATGAAACAACTCCATCACAGCCAGCCTCAAACGCACGTTTAGCGCGTGAAATCACTAATTCCTGGACATCACAATCAAATCCCAGATCATCTAAGTCGCCTCGATCCAGACTGGTAAGCGCAGTTACTGCTAATATTTTTAAATCATTCTTGTTTTCTGCAGCCTTTTCCATCATCGCCTGGTTGCCATGAATGGTTGCAAATGTAGCGCCATAGCCACTCAGTCTTGCTATCGTTCGACCTACCGTTTCAGGAACATCGAAAAACTTTAAATCAACAAAAACTTTTTTGTCTCTTTCTGTAAGCCAATTTAGCAGTTCGAAGTAGCTACCTGTCATCAACATTTCCATGCCGATTTTATAAAAATTTACACTGTCATCGAGTTCAGTGACGATGTCTTTAGCTTGGTCAATCTCTGGTAAATCTAGAGCGAAAATTAACCTATCTTCTACATTAATATCTTTCATAAAAGCCTCATTAGAACTCTATAACTCATAAACTCAATTAGCCATGTAAATCTGGTTTAAAAAATTATACTTTGATTTCATAGACGATAGCAGTCAACAACACAACAAGTTGCCTGAGGTTTTACCCGTGAAATACACCTTAAAGGTTTGTAGCTTAGGAACTCAATTGTTAGTCAAGCGAGCTAACAGTCACCTTAATTTTAATGACATCGTCATAAGGTCTTTTTTTGCTTGTAAATGATAAATCACGACCTTCATAATCGATATGAACTAAATAATGACTAAGCTTTTTCAGGTAGCTCGTTTTAACCTTTGTTTCACAAACCTCTTGGCTGACTACAACTTGGCCAGTTGAGTTTGCTGTCTCTGCATCATGTGCTATAGAAGCACCTAAAAAAATACCGGCAAGAGTCATGACATCTCTGGCATCATCACTCCCACCAAGTGTGTTACCAATCGCGCCACCGAGTATCGCTCCCAATATCTCGTTGGTGGCACTACCGTCACCTTGGTTCTGTAAGGTCTCTTTTATGTAACATTCCTGATAAGGCTCTTCAGTCCTGTATTGTTTGTAAACTTTCTCAACAGAGGTCACAGTTGCATAGTCAATAAAACTACCAGCCATCACCAGTTGTGTGCCAAGAAATAACGATATCAGTACCAAACTTTTTACAATTATTTTCATACTCATTCTCCAATATCTTTTAGCCCCTATAATGTAAATTATATACCTTTATTGATTTTTTTCATTGAATTTAGCTAACGATACCCTTTACTATGTCCATGACCCGATGTGTTCCTGGTGTTGGGCATTTAAACCAGCCTGGGATAAAGTTAAAGAGGCACTATTAGGGAAAGTGAAGGTGGACTACCTGCTCGGTGGATTGGCGCCAGACAGTAACGAACCGATGCCCATTGAAACCCGTGAATACGTCAAGGGAAACTGGAAGAGAATTCAGGGGATGATTCCAGACACAAGATTTAATTATGATTTTTGGACATCCTGTGAACCAAAACGCTCAACATATCCTGCCTGCAGGGCGGTGATTTGTGCCAAACAGCAGCACACTGTTTTTGAAAATTTGATGATCTATGGCATTCAAAAGTCTTACTATCTAGAGGCTCAAAATCCTTCAAACGACGATGTATTGATTAACATTGCAGAGAGCCTAGGGCTTGATACTGATAAATTTAAAATAGATTTAAAATCATCACAGGTAAATGAAATTCTGCTTAATGAAATTAAGCTTGCTAGATCAATGGATATGAATTCAATGCCTTCTTTAGTTTTGCATATCAATGGCACCCTGAAAGTAATTGATATTGACTACCTAGATGCTAATTACATTGTTAAGCAAATAATTCCTTGAAATAATAGCCATAACTGGCAATAATAGGAGTCCTGCCTTGGTAGCTCAGCTGGATAGAGCACTCGCCTCCTAAGCGAGGGGTCGTGAGTTCAAATCTCGCCCAGGGCACCAAACTTTTGAACAAGTTTTATCTACTCTACGGCGAATAATCTAATCTTTTGTGATAAAAAAATTGTCACAGGTATAATATTAGCCATCTAACTTAAGCTCAACTATAGTCAATGTCTGGCAATTCTTTTGGAAAATTATTTACTCTAACAACCGCTGGAGAAAGTCACGGTGAAGCCCTGATTGGAATCGTCGATGGTTGCCCGCCTGGAATGTCATTGACAGAGAAAGACTTACAGGATGACCTTGATTTGAGGAAGCCTGGCAGTTCAAGGCATACCACTCAGAGGCGGGAAACAGACGAAGTTAAGATTCTATCCGGCACTTTTGAAGGAGTAACAACAGGCACGCCGATAGCCCTTATCATTCAAAACGCTGACCAGCGCCCGAGAGACTATAGCAACATTGCAAACTCTTTTCGTCCAGGTCACGCAGACTACACCTATCAACAAAAATATGGTCTCAGAGATTACCGTGGTGGTGGCCGTTCATCTGCTAGAGAGACCGCAATAAGGGTTGCAGCTGGAGGTATTGCAAAAAAATACCTCAAAGAAAAGCATGGCATTGAGATCCATGGCTACCTAGCTCAACTCGGTCCGATTGCGTTTGAGAATTTTGATTGGAAAGAGGTACACAATAATCCATTCTTTTGTCCTGACGCCAGCAAGGTTAGTGAGCTTGAAGACTACGTAGACAAACTCAGAAAGGCTGGTGATTCCATTGGCGCGAGGATCAATGTTGTCGCTAGTAACATGATTACAGGACTTGGAGAGCCTATCTTTGACCGTCTTGACGCTGAAATAGCCCATGCAATGATGAGTATTAATGCTGTCAAGGGTGTCGAAATTGGTGCCGGATTTGATGTCGTCAATCAGAAAGGCTCTGTTCATAGAGACCCGATAACGCCTGAAGGTTTCACATCGAACAATTCTGGTGGCATCCTGGGTGGCATAAGTTCTGGACAAGACCTACTGATTTCTATTGCACTCAAGCCTACCTCGAGTATCCGCCTAAGTGCCCAGACTATTGACAAAAAAGGCAAAGCAACCGAGATTAGTACGACAGGTCGCCACGATCCCTGTGTCGGCATCAGAGCCACCCCGATAGCGGAAGCTATGCTGGCAATCACTTTGATGGACCATGCGCTCAGACATCGTGCCCAAAATGCTGATGTGTCTTCAATCACGCCGTCGGTATCTGCTACAAAGTCTTAATCTTCCAAATAAATCACTAAAAAAATCAATGTTTAAGCTAATTCATAAGCGCGTTCCTCGCAACGCGAAAAACGATATCTTGTCGGGTCTTACAGTTGCCCTGGCATTGGTCCCTGAGGCAGTTGCATTTGCTCTTTTGGCAGGATTAAATCCTTTGGTTGGGCTCTATGCAGCATTCATTATTGGACTAGTTACATCAATCATAGGCGGCAGGCCCGGCATGATTTCAGGCGCTACAGGGGCAATTGCAGTAGTGATTGGAACCCTTGTTGCACTCCATGGCGTGGAATACTTATTTGCCGCCGTAGTTTTAACTGGTCTTATTCAAATTGTTTTTGGTTTATTAAAGATGGGTAAATTTATTCGACTTGTTCCTCATCCAGTTTTTCTAGGTTTCGTAAATGGTCTAGCTATTATCATATTTTTAGCACAAGTAAAACAGTTTAAGGTTGCCGGCGAATGGATTACTGGAACCCCTTTACTTCTAATGCTAGTAATTGTTGCAATTACAATGACTATTATTCATTTTTTACCAAAGTTAACTCGAGCTGTACCGTCAACCTTGGTTGCTATTGTAATTGGCACAGTCGCGGTCTTATTTCTAGGTCTTGATACTAGAACGGTTGGAGACATTGCCCCTATCGGCGGTTTATTTCCTCCATTTCACCTGCCTGACGTACCACTTAATTTCGAGATGCTTAAAATTGTTTTTCCTTATGCTATCGTTATGGCGCTGGTTGGAATTATAGAGAGCCTTTTAACGCTCAACTTGATTGACGATTTAACAGAGACCACAGGTCAACCAAACCGTGAATGTATTGGACAGGGAGTTGCCAATACGGTTACCGGTCTTTTTGGCGGAATGGGCGGTTGCGCAATGGTTGGTCAAAGCTTAATTAATATTAAGTCAGGAGGACGCGGAAGACTATCTGGAATAGTAGCCTCTGTAGTGTTGCTATTTTTTATACTTTACCTCTCTAAATACATCGAAATGATTCCGATAGCTGTCCTAATTGGCGTCATGATGATGGTCGTTATTGGTACTTTTGAGTGGGGGTCATTTCGCTTATTTGGCAAAGTGCCAGTGCCAGATATCATTATTGGTATATCCGTGGCAGTTATTACAGTTTTAACTGATAACCTGGCACTTGCGGTTATCGCAGGTGTTATTATGTCTGCCCTATCGTTTGCTTGGGAGTCAGCAGGAAAAATACATTCCGTTGAAGAATTTGAATCAGATGGTAAAAAGACCTACATACTTCATGGCGCATTATTTTTTGCATCAATTAACACCTTTCATGCCATTTTTACTCCAAAACAAGATCCGGAAAATGTTTATATAGACTTTCAAGACTCCCGAGTAATGGATCATTCTGCTATCCAGGCAATCGATAAGCTTGCTGATCGCTATCAGAAGACTGGAAAAATATTGCATTTGACACACCTAAGCTCTGAGTGTCGACTGCTACTTAAGACGGCAAAGCATCTAGTGGAAGTAAATGTTCTTGAAGACCCTCAGTATCACGTTGCTATTGACAAAGCAAAAGCAAGAATTGAGGGTGGTATTTAAGCAGCTTTTAGAATTGGTTATTTACCTTTTTCATCACCCCAAAGCAGCTTATGTAATTGAACTTGAAGACGAACGTTGAGTTGCTTTTCTAGGATCCAGTCAGCTAAATCGACTGGTCTTAGGCTTTCATAGACGGGTGAAAAAAGTACCTCAGAGTCGACACTATAGTTCTGTAATATATCACAGCACCATTCGAAGTCTTGTCTAGAAGAGATGACGAACTTCAACTGATCTTTGTCCCTTAATAGAGCAATATTGTCATATCTGTTTTGCTTCTCTTCGGTTGACGAGGGTGTCTTGATATCCATAACAACTGAAACTTTTTTGTTGACTGGGGCTATATCAATACTACCACTAGTTTCGAGTGAAACCTTATAGCCGTTTTCAATAAGTCTATCCAACAAAATAAGACAGTTGCTTTGAGCCAAAGGTTCACCACCGGTGACACAAACATAGGAGGTATTGTACTGACCAATCTCATCCATAATTTTTTCAATTGTTAACGGGTTGTTGCCCTTGAACGCATAGGTTGTGTCACAATAATTACAACGAAGCGGACAACCCGTTAAGCGTATAAATACTGTCGGAATTCCAACCTCTTTTGCCTCTCCCTGGAGAGAATAAAAAATTTCAGTAATGTTTAAGGTAGTGCTATTTAAATTGTCCATCTTTTAAGTATTTAATTTGGTTTCGTACATCAGCAGCCTGCTCAAATTTTAAGTCCTCAGCAAACCCATACATCTCCTTTTCTAGGTGCTTTAATTCCTTGGCGAGCTGAACCGGTGATAAGCGAACCTGTATCATCTCTGGTCCCATTTCTGCTATCTCAGAGGCCGACAGGTCGGTATCCAGAATATTAACGATTGGCTTCACAACACCTTTGGGTATTATCCCGTATTTTTTATTAAAAGCCTTCTGCTTATTTCTTCTTCTGGTTGTTTCGTCCATTGCTCTTTGCATCGAGTTGGTAACTCGGTCTGCATACAAAATGGCGCTACCATTGATATGTCTTGAAGCACGACCCATAGTCTGAATGAGTGATCGCTCTGAGCGCAGAAACCCTTCCTTGTCGGCATCTAATATTGCAACCAAAGAGACTTCCGGTATATCCAAACCCTCTCGAAGTAAGTTAATGCCTACCAATACATCAAACACACCGAGACGTAAATCACGAATAATCTCTACCCTCTCAACGGTATCAACATCAGAATGAAGGTACCTAACCTTGACATTGTGTTCGTGCAAGTAATCACTTAACTGCTCAGACATGCGCTTAGTGAGTGTGGTTACAAGCACTCTCTCTTTGATGGCAACTCTTTTATGGATCTCTGATAACAGGTCATCGACCTGGGTTTCAACCGGACGGACATCGATACTTGGGTCCAACAGACCGGTTGGTCTGACAACCTGTTCGGCAATCACAGAGGAAACTTCCATTTCATAGTTAGCAGGTGTTGCTGAGACCATAATGCATTGACCTACTCTTTCAGAAAATTCATCGAACCTGAGGGGTCTGTTGTCTAGCGCTGAAGGTAGCCGAAAACCAAAATCAACAAGTGTCGTTTTGCGAGACCTGTCGCCCTTATACATACCCCCTATTTGGCTCACGGTGACGTGAGATTCGTCCAAAATGACGAGTGCATCTTCTGGCAAATAATCGAGTAGTGTTGGTGGAGGTTCTCCTGGCTTGCGACCTGATAAATAGCGCGAATAGTTCTCAATACCAGAGCAGTAACCCAACTCTCTCATCATTTCCATATCGAGCGCTATTCTTTGAGAAAGGCGCTGTTCCTCCACTAGTTTGTTTTGAGAAATCAATTCCTTTTTGCGCTCAGCGAGCTCCACTTTGATGTCATCAAGGATATTTAGAATTGTTGATTTAGGTGTCACGTAATGTGTCTTCGGGTAAACCGTAACCCTATGAAGCGACTTCAACTTTTCACCGGTGAGAGGGTCAAACCAAGACAGGTTTTCAACCTCGTCATCAAACATCTCCACTCGTATCGCCCTCTCCTCGGAGTCGGCTGGGAAGATATCGATAACCTCTCCCTTAACCCTAAAATGACCACGTACTAGTGTAACGTCGTTACGAGTGTATTGCATTTTAGAGAGCGTCGATAGAATTTCCCTTTGCTTTGTGACCTCACCAACAGTCAAGTGCAACAACATCTTCATGTAACTATCAGGGTCACCCAAACCGTAGATGGCAGAAACGCTAGCAATGATGATAACATCCTTGCGCTCTAGAAGTGCCTTGGTTGCAGAGAGTCGCATCTGCTCAATCTGTTCATTGATTGAAGCATCCTTTTCGATATAGGTGTCTGAAGCAGGAACATAAGCCTCTGGCTGGTAATAGTCGTAATAAGAGACAAAATATTCGACCGCGTTTTCAGGAAAGAACTCCTTCATCTCGCTATAGAGTTGAGCTGCTAAAGTTTTATTGGGAGCCATGATTAGGCTCGGTTTTTGACTCTTCTCTATGACATTAGCAAGGGTAAAAGTTTTGCCTGAACCGGTGACACCTATAAGTGTTTGATATTTAGCACCTGAATTGATTCCGTCCAGTAATTTTTTGATCGCTTTTGGTTGATCACCCTTGGGTGAAAATGCTGACTTTAGCTGAAATTTTCTAGCCATTATTGGCATTTTTTCATTAACATAAACACTTAATTTTAAACTATTTAAATAAGCCCGTAAATGTCAACTATTCTTTCAAACCGAGTACAAAAAATTAAACCATCAGCGACCTTGGTCGTGAACGAGAAAGCCAAGCAGTTAAAGGCCCAAGGAGTACATATTGTTTCTATGGGCTCTGGTGAGCCAGACTTTGATACACCGATCAATATTCAGACAGCCGCTACCCAGGCAATTAGCGCTGGCGAGACTCGTTACACCGCAGTGGATGGAACACCGCAACTCAAAAAAGCCATCTGTGAAAAATTTAAAAGAGAAAACGGTCTCGAATACTCTGACAACGAGGTGATGGTCTCTTCTGGTGGTAAGCAGGTTTTTTACAATCTCTGTCAGGCCATCCTCAGTAAGGGTGATGAAGTGATCATACCTTCCCCTTACTGGGTATCCTACCCGGACATGGTCCTCCTCGCTGATGCAACTCCTGTTTTCATTGAAACCGGGCTAGAGCAGGAATTCAAGATAACAGCAGAGCAACTCGAATCTAGCCTTAATGCCAATACCAAACTACTAGTTCTCAATAGCCCCTCAAATCCGACAGGTGCTGTGTATACCAAATCTGAAATAGAGTCCCTCGGTGCGGTCCTAGAAAAACACCCACACGTCAACGTAATCAGTGACGATATTTATGAACATATTCGTTGGGAAGACGACGAATTTGTCAACATTGCGATGGCATGCCCAAAGCTAAAAGACAGAACAATCATCCTCAACGGTGTCTCAAAGGCTTACGCGATGACGGGCTGGAGGATTGGTTATGCCGCTGGTCCGGAAGAAATTATCAAGGCAATGAAAAAGATTCAGGGACAGTCTACATCAAATCCGAGCTCAATCTCACAGGCTGCCGCCCTTGAAGCGATCAGTGGCGACCAATCATTTATCAATATGATGGTTGCGGCCTTTGAGAGACGACACAATTTTCTTGTCGACAGTCTTAACGCCATCGATGGCATCGAATGCCCACAATCTCGCGGCGCCTTCTATTCATTTCCAAGAGTGCAAGGTCTCATCGATCGACTCGGACTCAAGAATGATGTTGAATTTTCGACTTATTGCCTTGATAAAATTAGCTTAGCTTTGGTTCCTGGTTCTGCTTTTGGTGCGCCTGGATATGTGCGACTCTCTTTTGCAACAAGCATGGACAACTTAAAATTAGCAATAGAGCGTTTATCCAACATTTAAATTGTGCTTTCTTTTCTTGACATGACAATTTTCATAAGATAACCTCTCTCTCATTAAATAGGAGAAAAAAATGTTAGACAAAAGAAAATTTTATATTAACGGTCAATGGGTCGACCCATCAACAAAAAACGACTTTGATGTCATTAACCCATCAGATGAGACGGTCTGTGCGGTCATTTCTCTGGGCTCTCAAGCTGACACTGACGCTGCAGTCGCTGCTGCTAAAGCAGCTCTGCCTTCTTGGTCTATTTCAACGAAAGCCGACAGAGTTGCACTCTTAGAGAGACTCTACGATATCTATGAAAGAAGAATGGATGATATGGCAGAGGCCATCTCAATGGAAATGGGTGCGCCGATTGATTTCTCGAAAGCGTCACAAGCAACCTCTGGAACAGACGCCATTAAAGAATTTACTAGGCAACTTAAAAAGTTTGAGTTTGAAGAGCCTCTTGAGGGCTCAGACGATCAACTGCTATATGAACCAAAGGGAGTCTGCGCACTTATTACACCGTGGAACTGGCCAATCAGTCAGGTTGCACTTAAGGTTATTCCTGCAATTGCTGCTGGCTGTACAATGGTCCTAAAGCCTTCTGAGTTAGCTCCCCTGGATTCAATGATTTTTGCTGAAATGCTCGATGAGGCTGGATGCCCTGCTGGCGTATTTAACTTGGTTAATGGAGATGGAGTCGGTGTTGGAAGTCAGCTTACTTCCCATCCAGACATCGACATGATCTCTTTCACTGGCTCAACCAGAGCTGGATCTCTCATCTCTCACAACGCAGCGGATGACTTTAAGAGGGTTGCATTAGAGCTGGGCGGCAAAGGCGCCAACATTATTTTTGCAGATGCGGACGATAAAGCCGTCAAAAGAGGAGTTAGGCATTGCTTTAACAATACCGGACAGTCCTGTAATGCGCCGACAAGAATGCTCGTAGAGCGCTCGGTTTACGATCAAGCGGTTGAGATAGCGAAAGAGACTGCAAACTCTACAAATGTTGATATCGCGTCAAAGCGAGGTAAACATCTTGGTCCAGTTGTCTCAAAAGTCCAGTTCGATAAGATTCAAAACCTAATACAGGCTGGTATCGATGAGGACGCAAGACTGGTTGTTGGTGGTACTGGAAAACCCGAAGGATTAGAAACAGGATATTTTGTGAAGCCTACTATTTTTGCTGACGTCAACAATCAAATGACAATCGCTCAGACTGAAATCTTTGGTCCTGTTTTATCAATCATTCCATTTGATACCGAAGAAGAAGCCATCGAGATCGCCAATGACACGCCATACGGTTTGACAAACTACATTCAAACTCAGGACCCTGAAAAAGCGAAGCGCGTCTCTAAAAAGCTTCTTTCGGGAATTATTGAGGTTAATGGCAAAAGTACAGCAAGCGGTGCACCTTTTGGAGGCTATAAGCACTCTGGAATTGGTCGCGAGAATGGCGAATTAGGACTAAAAGAGTTCATTGAAGTGAAGGTGGTTTCTGACTGGAGTTGATTTCTACTCTATGCGTACTGGATGGCTATAAAAAAAATTGCCGTTGGCGGTATTAGCACCGAGTGTAGTACCTATTCGCCGCTATATCAAAATGAAAGTGACTTTGTAAGCTTACAAGGTCAAACCTTGCTTGATCTGGTTGGTTTTCCGTTCGATGATTATGGTATCGAAACTTATCCCATTTTTTTTAATAGATCGGTTCCTGGTGGTCCTATAGAGAGTCAGTATTTTAGGCAGACAAAGGATAAATTTATCGCCGAACTTGATTCTCTAGGAACACTAGACGGGGTGCTACTTATTATGCATGGCGCAATCTTTGTTGATGACATAGATGACCCAGAAGGAGAATGGATTGAGGCTGTTCGTGATGTTGTCGGTGAAGATTGTATTGTCTCTGTTAGTTTTGATCTTCACGGTCAAGTGACAGACAAAATCGTTAACAACATTGACGCCTTTGCAGCCTATAGAACTGCCCCTCATATTGATGTAGAAGAAACTTACAAGAGAGCATCAAAAATGCTCGCAGATGCGCTCATAAGTAACCAACGCCCTACCGTGTTATGGTCGCCGATCCCTATGCTGGTTTCTGGGGAAATGTCTTCAACCTTTGTTGAGCCCTGCCAATCGATTTATAAAAACCTTGAATCGTTAGATCAAAGACAGGGCATCATTGACAGCAATCTGATGGTTGGCTATGTCTGGGCAGATACCCAAAGAGCAGCAGCCTCTGCTGTGGTGACCTGTACCAACAAAAAAGTAGGCACAGAAGTTTGTCAAATCATTGCCAATCTTTACTGGGACTCTCGCCAACAATTAAAGTTTGATATGCGATCAGGAGACATCAGCTCTGCAATTAATTCGCTACCCAAGAACTTCTCTATCATCGCTGATAGTGGTGACAATCCCACAGCCGGAGGTGTAGGCGATAGAGCTGACGTTTTGGAAGCAGTATTGAGTAAAAAAATTGAGCATGTGCTATTCGCAGGGATTGCCTCAGAATCAGCCTACAATGAACTCCAAAAAGGAAATAAGTTCAATATTGGTGGAAGCTTTGGTGGTGGTGGACCAAATTTGGAACTGAATGCCGATGAGGTCTACTTTGAAGAGCAATGTGCGATTGCTAGGGTGCAAAACATAACAATCGTAGTCTCCAAAAGAAGAAGGCCTTTTCATTACCTCTCTGACTTTAATCATTTACGCTTAAAGCTTCAGGATTATCGACTACTAGTAGTCAAGTCTGGCTATTTGTCACCTGAGCTTCAAGGTTTGTCATGCCCTTCATTTATGGTTCTTTCAAATGGCGCCGTGAACCAAGATTTAAAAAATATAGACAACCACCACAGAAAGAAGCCAACCTTTCCATTTCAGGAATTCAATGAATTTGCTCCAGAGGTCAGTGATGGATCAAATCTGCTTAGTTAATTGCATCTAAAACACCACTTATAAGTGACTGTTCGTTCCACTGATTTGGACCTGCCCCAACCCTAACAACTACTAAGTCTTGGGAAGGAACTACATAACACCTATTTGAGTTATAGCCTTTAAGGGCAAACATATCTTTGGGCAGTCCTGGCCAATGAGTTCCATTGGTGTTAACCCAAAAAGTGTATCCATATTCTGGATTCAATTGCTGAGAGGATTTTGTTGCGGTCTCGACCCACCAACTTGGAATCACCTCCTTGCCGTTCCATAACCCCTGATGCATCAATAAATAACCAAACCTAGCCAACTCTCTTGCCGAAATGTGAAGCCCTATATGAGCGCATGTATGGGGACCAATGAATTGTCCCCCACCCAACACATCCCAGCTCGCATTCTCGATGCCAATCTCTTCAAAGACTTTTTCTTGCATGTATTGGTGAATTTCTTGTCCCATAATAGAGTGAAACAGCATCGATAAATGAGCCATCGCTGGGTCACTATAGTTCCATAACTTTCCAGGCTCAGCTACCAAGGTGTCAGTTTTTCTGCCGTAGCGGTTATCACAATGACCGAGTGCGTTCTCAAATGGACCGCAATCAATGTCAGTAGGTACACCAAAGACGAGATCATTTTCTCCAGCAATTCCCGACGTCATGTTTAGCAAATGAGCAATAGTTATTCTTTCTTTGAGTTTGTCTGTCACTTTGTACTTATCAGACAGAAAAGAGTATGCAGGACTATCCAGGTCAATCTTTAGGTTGTTTGGTAGTGTACCCTTACGACCCTTTTCCAGCAGCAAACCCCAGGCAGTTCCTGTAAATGACTTTGTACAGGACCAGACATCAAAACGACTACCAGGCAAGGTCATGAAACTGTAGTGTTCTTTGATAAGGTAGCCGTTACGAATAATGACAATTCCTGAGGCATCTGTATCAAAGAACAATCTGTATCTTTGGACGAGATCGTCGAGCTTACCTAAACTCACATTTGTGTGACTCTTTATCTCACTCTTGTCTTTCAAAAAGCGCCAACCCCCTTGGGACTCTGGCTGAGGGTAATAATTGTCGTTATCGCGAGATCTAATTTTCATAAAATGATTGTACAAGAATCTACTTTTATTGCCAATAAAAGAAATATTAACCTCAAATTAATACCAATTAGAGATTAATTTGACCTCTTAACTTTTATAAGATATATTGACTTCTAACTCAACAATAATATATAGTGGAAATATTATGACTTTAGCAATACTTTATAAGCATTACTGCTAAATAAGAGGGTCGACCGACCCTCTTTTACATCCACTTTCAAAAACTCCCTTCATGAACAGTAAGCAAATCCTCTTAGCGCTCATTGTTCCAATCACTTGGGGGTTTGGCTTTGCCTTAGCAAAGATTGGCATGGACCAGTTCACACCTTTACTGCTTATGTCGCTCCGCTTTGGTATCGCAGGTCTGGTACTGGTATGGTTTACCAAACCGCCATGGGAGTATATGCGGGAGCTCTTTATGATCGCCTTTATAGGTTCGACGATACAGTATGGACTCACCTACTATGGATTGAAGGGTATAGACGTATCGACAGCTTCCATTTTGGTGCAGCTAGAGGGTCCTATTTTGGCGCTCCTCAGCACTCTCATCCTCAAAGAGAGACTCGGCTGGCCCCGAGCCCTAGGAATGGGGCTAGCTTTTGCCGGTATTATCGTTATTGCTGGTGAACCGAGACTGAGTGATAGTTTGGATAGTGTAGCCTTAGTGATATCAGGCGCAGTTTTCTGGGCGGTAGCACAAATTATGATTAGTCGTCTCAAGTCACTCTCAGGTATCACTATACTGGCCTGGGTTGCTATTATTGCTACGCCACAAATGCTACTCATCTCGCTAGTTATTGAAGAGGGTCAATGGGAGTCCATCAAGAGCGCCAACCTTGTAGACTGGTCGATAGTCTTTTACTTGTCCTTTATCATGACAGTTATTGGCTACAGTGTTTGGTATCACTTGTTGCGGATCAGCGATGTTAGCAAGATATCACCTTTTCTGATGCTCTTACCCGTCACCTCAATCATAGGCGGCATTGTGCTTCTTAAAGAGCAATTTACGCTGGCAATGGGAATCGGCGGGTTATTTGTAATGACTGGTGTTGCCAGCACCTTGATTAAATGGCGCGAGCCGACAAAGCAACTCTAGCCTCCTAAAAACCTGCAACCTTATTTATAGAACGGGTCTATTGACTCGAATTGCGAGGTAATCTTTCTGAACCATTTAGATAAGGCAATACCTCTACTGAGTTGACCTGAATTGCTGCCAAATTGTTTTTTCTCTGAATACTGTTTGTCATGTATCAAAGTCTCATCCAGCGGTAGTTCGATCTGCTCATGAATTAAGTTGACTTCCATATCTAAATCTCTCCTCAAATTCTGAATCTGTTTAACTAAATTAATGTCTGTCATTTACCCTTTCCCCTTCCTTTTTTTGCTTTTTTTTGTGTTATCAATCTTGTGAGACTTAGCTGAAGCTGCCTTTAATGCTGCCTCATATTTCTTTTCCCACTCCTCATGCAGACTCGTTTTCTCGATGTCCTGAAAATCGATCCCGCTAATCTCTTTGAATTCTGTTATCGCGTCCTCCAGGGCGGTTTCAAAAACACCAGACAAGGACATACTGTAGCCGTACTTTTGAGCTGCCAACGAGGCACCCTTGAAGGCTTCAAAGATGGGCCTGCGTATCCTCACACTGACCACCCTTTTTTCGTCTTCCTTACGGTTTTTTGTAACGTATTTACCCATTTGGAGATTCATCTTGTTTTTTCTAGTTAAGCAGTATACGCTAATTGTATACTTTTTCTATTATTTTATGTAATCTTTTTGTATACATTTTTTGATAACTAAGTGTTAAACTAAATAGATCAACTCAGAGTAATTTCTGGGTATGATGAATGGGCTATTATTGAATCGCTATTTTTTGGAGTATTCTGATGAGCACGCAACTAGAGCATGCCAACCTTTGTGTTAGTGACATTGACGGGATGATAAAGTTTTTGCAAACAGCACTTCCCGATTTCATAATCCGTCATGACGAAACCGATAACGACGGTGACAGGTGGTTACATATTGGCAATGACAAAACCTACATTGCTTTGAACAACTCTACACAGAAAGACTCATCTGACTGGGCACCCTATTCCGGAAAGCCAGGAGTTAACCACCTCGGCTATATGGTTGACAGTGTCGAACAAGTTCGTAGTCGTCTTAAGGCTGCTGGCTATATTGAATCAACAGTCGAAAATAACCACCCTTTTCGCAAAAGGCTATATTTTTATGATCCAGAAGGTAGGGATTGGGAGTTTGTTGAGTATCACTCAGATGACGTAAATAAACGCAACGATTATAATTTACCTGACAGGTAAGCTTTTTTAAATTGGAACAGCTCTATTCCTTTTAAGCCCAGTTGCTGGGTCAATAATTACCTCTGAGGAAAACTGTGCCAAGAAAGCTGTTCTAGGACTTGATGAGTTATTTGAGCCAGATGCATGAGGAGTAAGACTGGAAAATACGATTAAGGTTCCAGCAGGGACAAGAAAGGTTCGCGCTTTGCTTTCATCAACCTCAATGAATAAGTCTTTTGATTTTTCCGACCACTTATGCAATATCGCCTTATTAGTCTTTTCTAAATTAGTTGGAATAATAGACAACGGTCCATTTAATGCATTAGTGTCATCAAGCGCTAACCAAGTTGACAGATAGGGCTTGTGCTCAAAATCTATATAACCAGAGTCTTGATGCCAATTAAAGCTGGATTGTGTATAGGGCTCCTTGGTAACAATTTGTTCGTTAAAAAGAAAAACTTTTTTTCCAAGCAGTTCACTGGCAAGTTGTTTGATTGGTTGACTTCTCAAATATCTTTGAAGTTCAGGATGAAATGGGCTTAGATTAGCCAAAAATACTCTACCGATTTGTGAGATATTGCCATAATGTCTAGTTAGATTAGATGGCTGCATGCGCTCAATGCCCTTTTTGTAATCTTGGACAATCTTTTCAGCAACACTTCTAAGCTCCGATAGAGTTTCCATACTAACAAAATCCTCTATTACCAGATAACCTTGAGATAGGAACTCTTTAATATTTATTGAACTAATTTTTGCCTCGTTTTTTGACAACTATATGAGATATTAAAACAATATTTAACTTAATCATAAACTAAAATGTAGTGATGATGTTAGACAAAAAAAGTATGATCAATCAGGCAACAATTCGATTAAACAATCTTGTTAAGGGAGATCTATGATAACTTGTGTTGGACCTATTTTTCTTGACAGGATTGTAAAAATTGACAGATTTCCTAAAAAACCAATAAAAATTGTAGCAAAAGGACTTGAAAAGAGATTGGGTGGGCCAGCGGCAGTGGCCAGCTTTGCTGTCAATATTCTGGGCGAAGAGTCTGAGTTTGTGGGTCGTTTTGGTGACGATGATGCTGCTGATTTTTTGCAATCTGAGTTTGATAAATGCAATATTAGCTTTAATAGATCTATAACTGTCAAAGGCGCATTAACATCTCAAAGTCATATTTTTGAAGATTCTCATGGCGAAAGAATGCTGGCTGTATTCAATGAACAAAAGCTATTAGACGAAAAGAGACTGCCGAACTTTGATTTTTCATCTGGCCAAAGCTTTTTAATCGATGCACATTGGATTGAGGCAGCACATTATTTAGCTAAAAATACCTATGAACGAGGTATCAATTGCATTGTTGATTTGGATAATTTTTCTAAAAATAAGGCAGTTGAAGAGGTGGTTAACGCCTCATCTCACCCCGTATTCTCTGAAAATGGTTTACATCAATATACAAAAGAGAAATCTATAATTAATTCATTAAAGAGCCTCTATCAAGCTAACAATAAGTTTTATGCAGTCACGCTCGGATCAGAAGGGGTCTACTGGATAGATAAAGGCGACATTTATCACTGCCCGGCACCCAAGGTAGAGGTTCGGGAAACGAATGGCGCTGGAGATGTGTTTCATGGTGCATTTGCTAGATTTATTCATGCTAATAAATCGATACAGGAGTCAATAGAGTTGGCTACAGCTGCTGCTTCACTTAAGTGCTCAAGGAGTGGCGGTATTCGTGCTATACCTAATTACAAGGAGCTTATTGAGTTCTCTAAACAACTAAAACCAACCAGGGCAATAAAGTAGTTATGAAAAAAATATTAATAACTGAGTTTATGGAGCAAGACAGCGTTAACAAAATCTCGGAGCAGTTTGACGTCAACTATGATCCTAGCCTGCATGAAAATATTGAGGAGTTGAGCTCACAAATAGCTTCGGTAGACGCCATAATAGTCAGAAACAAAACTCAACTCAATGAAGCTTTGCTAACAAAAGCAAGAAAACTCAGGTTTGTTGGAAGACTGGGCGTTGGTTTAGATAATATCGACACTGATTATTGCTCAGACAAAAGTATTGTTGTCCAGCCTGCAACTGGCATGAACGCCGACTCAGTTGCCGAGTATGTTATCAGCTGTTCACTTTCCTTGCTAAAAAATATACCTCTTGCGCACCAAGGAACAGTGAGCGGAAAGTGGCCTCGAACGTCTATCAAGTCAAGAGAGTTGCAAGGCAAAACAATAGGTTTGCTTGGTTTTGGTGTTATTGGTAAAAAAGTATCTATGTTGGCCCAAGCATTTGGATCTAAGATTGTGGCTTATGATCCTTATATTCCTCAATCAGATGCTGAAAAATACAATATATCCCTAGTTAAACGGTACGACCTTTTTGAATGCTCAGACATTATATCGATTCATCTTCCGCTAACTAATAAGACAAAGAACTTGTTGAATTACAGTTCTTTCTCTAAAATGAAAAATAAACCAATTATCATTAATTCTTCCAGAGGTTCGATAGTTAATCAGAGAGACTTAATAAAGGCATATAACGATGGTTTGATTAATGGCTTTGCCTTAGATGTTTATGAATCTGAGCCAGTCAAGGAAGATTTTTATTTAAACATTTCAAGCACTATGAATTGCATCTTAACTCCCCATACTTCAGGCGTTACAGTTGAATCAAATACAAGGGTTAGTCAATTTATTGCAGACAAAATTATTCAATTTTTTAAATAAGTTAGAGATTAAATTCACTCATTTCTACAACCCTTCCCTCCTTTATTGAGAGTTCTGCTGCTTCTCCAATGGCGACCGCCATTAATCCGTCATTTAATGAAACCTCTGGTAGTGAATTATCTCTAATAGCTTTTATGAAGGACTGATGTTCGTAGTAGGTTGAGCCATGATGGTGACCTGCTGCAAGGATTTTTTCGTCAACTCCTATAGTTTCTTTGTTAGCTCTAATGCTATCCCTTAAACCGATCCTGACATCGGAATTCGCAATACCTGAATCGCTGGATGGGACTGCCGTTTCTATTTTTCCTTTTGAACCAACAGCGCACAATTCTTCTTGATATTCAGAGTTCTCAGCAAACATACACAAATCTAAAAGTGCTCTGACTCCATTTTCAAAGTCCACAGTGACGAATGCATTGTCCAAGATATCAGGGGTTTTGCCGTCATATTTTTCATCTAGGTGGTTCACATCTTGATCTCCACTAGCATACACTTTGAGTGGCTCGCTTTGCGCAATTAGTCTCATTAAGTCAAAAAAATGACAGCTCTTTTCGACCAATGTTCCTCCAGTGTTTGTAGCAAATCTGTTCCAGTCATCTACTTTATGTAGAAAAGGAAATCTATGCTCTCGAATAGATAGCATCTTGAGGTCGCCTATGGTTTTTTTATGAATCTCTTCAATCATTTTTTTAACGGGTGGCATGTATCTATATTCCATAGCCGTCCAAATAATTCCAGGGTAGTTATTAGTTAATGATTCAAACTCTTTACAGTCTTTTACTGTTGTACATAGCGGCTTTTCTATCATCAGGTGTGCTTTTGTTTTGACTAAACTTTTTAGAACTTCTATATGGGTAAAGTTGGGGGTTGAAACAATATAGGCATCAGCTATATTGGCTTTAATAAGGTCGTCGTAATTACTAAATGTCACAACATCATTATTTAATAACTCTGAGCTTTGGCTAAGTGACTCGGCATTAGTATCGCACAAAGCGACAACCTCAGCGTCATCAATAATTCCGATGTTGAGTATATGTTCTCGTCCCATACATCCCGCACCAATAATTGCGTATTTGATTTTATTTTTCATAGCGTATAAGTTGGAATGTCCATTTGATTGCCAAGATGAACTAATTGATCAGATACGTCGCCATAAGTAAAGGCCACATGATGCTCTAGCCCTCCTTTAAACATCTGCTCTGCTTTATGGGCACTATCAGGACCCAAACTGATTACGCCTGATGTTCCGGAAAAAGAATTTGGCCTATCTATAACCGTTCCCTTTAATACAAAAAATTGTAGCTTATTTCGTGCTTTGGAGACTCGAAAAATGGTTATTTCCCCAGCTTTAAAACTAAAGTCATGAAGCAAAGGCTTCTTTCTGTTTGAATGAATTCCAGATTTAGCGGTGCCTTCTTTTGCCATACTGATTGGCGCCAAACCACAATGCCAAAAAACAAGAGAATTATCGGCTTTGTCAACATCAACTATATCAACCAACAATGATGGCCTATCATTGATTTGATTAAGTATATTGCAACTAATACCTCCCAAAACGTCCGCCTCGCAAGCGCAACTAACCTTCTTTTCATTCATCATGGCCATAGGGCCGCAAGACGCACATCCATATTCAGTGAATGTTTCGGGCCAACATCTAATTGCAAAAGCATCCAGGTTGTGCTTCTCTTTTAAACTATCCAAGCCATGGTAAATTGAAATGCTCTTGTCAAACTCATCCTGCTCAAGCTCTTGGGTTCCTTCAAGGTAGCTCGCAATCCTTTTTTTTGTAGCTGCAATTGTGCTGTTGTTGACATTTCTTGATTCCTCAAATAGTTCATCCAAATCTATATCAATGAGAGAAACATTAAGCTTATCTTTTACTTCAACTGAATCATAGTCACAGGTATCGAAGCCTTCAGGCCTTGTCCCGATTACGCCAATTTTTTGCATACCAACAGTATCAGTAAAATTTGACTGATTCCTATCTGTTGTGGCTTTTTTCCATGGAGTTTTCACGCTATTATTACTTTCAATGAATTGAGAAAATGATAGTTTATTAGCTTTACTATCTGCCTCCATGATAATAAATTCAGGTGAAATGTTATTTTTAATTAGGGAGTGCATTCCAAGATTAAGCCCACAAATAGAATTCAATCTCAATCTGCCGCCAGTCCTTGGCTCAGGAAACGAAACAATACAAATTGGCTTTTTTACATCTTGTGCAAAATTTAAAATAAATTTTGCATCAGTAAAAGTTGTTTGAAATAGGAAAATTTTGTCACATTCATTCTTACCAAAAAAATCCAAAGCTTTTTTAGCAATATCATCGTTAGTAATCAATTGATTAAAGCCTAAAGCTTCAGAAGTGATAGACTTCAATAGATTTTTAGCTTCACTAAATTTTGATTCAGCAAAATCAACATCAAAAGTTTCTCTTGCTAGCGCCAAGTATCCAATCATTTAAAGCCTCCAAAGTCTTGAGTAAACTGTTCTGGCTTATGAATTTTAAAGCCATTTTCAAAATATGTTTTTAGAGAGTGAGCATTGCGAGCAGTTAAATCATTAATTTTTTTTATGTACTTTACTGACTCCTTTTTTAAGCCATTATCAACTTTTGAGATATCAGGGTAGTGATGAAATGAATCATACCAAATGGTTCTTCCGGCTAGATAACCAGACGCGCCATTTTTATAGGCCAACTCCAAACATTTATAAAAAGATATTTTATCCATTCCTGACGAAAGTACAACCCAAGGCTTGTGATTTGTAGCCTGAGCTAGTTCTTTGAAAGCTATTTCTGTCTCTTCTGTAATACCATTTTCTAAATTACTACTATCCACTGGGCTCTCTAATTTAAAAATATCAACTTTATATTTATCCTGGGCAAATTCTTTCACACTGTCAATTATATGCCTTGTATTTTTCTGCTTTTGTTCTTTGTAGTCTCTGCTGTGATGAATATCGTTTTGAAAAGGATATACGAGAAGCTCTAATAGAAACGGTATGCAGTATTTTTCGCATTCTTCACCTATTTTCTGCACATACTTATGTTGATGATCAAGAGATTTTTGCTCAGCATCAGGCCTATACCATGCCAAAACTTTAACCGCATCTCCGCCAACTTTTTTTATTTTTTCTATCGTCCAATTATAAATATTCTTAGAATATCGACCATTTCTTGTCTCTATAAAGTCATGATCTTCAAGTGTGATAACCAGGCCTTTAGAGTTATTATATTTAAGAATATTAGGAATAGAATAGTGCGGATCCATAAGGATAGCAGTAGCTAAATGAGACAGATTAGAAGCAATTAATTTTTTACACTCGACCACCTCTTCATATTTATATTTTCTTTCTTTAGCAGCTGTAATAATATTAAAAATAGGCGGTCTTTGATCAATTGCAAGCATTTGAAAGTGACCATTATCTGTACAGAGTTTTTTTAAATGTATTAGCTTTCCAAGTGCAGGTTTTGTCATGTTGAATTTTATTGTTTTTTGTTAAGTTATGTAATTGCTATATATTGCCTAGAAATCAACTAAGAAAATCAATACCATAGCTAATAATCTAACTTAAGAGATTCGCCTGTCGAAGCAAACCAGTGCGCATTGTCCAGGTCAAAACCGACATCAATCTTCTGTTGAGCCCTAATATCGGTTTGATTATTCAGCTTGATAGATAATTCCTGTCCCCCAATGGTGACTCCGTAGAGGTAGCTGTCAGAGCCCAATTGTTCGACACTATTAACCTCTAGAGGGAGTGAATTTTCATCTCTGAGTGAGAGGTGTTCTGGCCTAATACCAAAAGTGGATGAGTTTTTTGGGGCCAATTTTTTGAGACTCTCAGGGAGTGATGAGTAGTCCAAAAAGTTCATTTTTGGGGAACCGATAAATCCCGCAACAAATATATTGGCCGGACTATTATAAAGCTCTAATGGGGCGCCCACTTGCTCGATAATCCCTTCATTCAAAACTACAATCTTGTCAGCCATTGTCATCGCCTCGACCTGGTCATGGGTAACATAAACCATTGTATTTCCTAATCTTTTATGTAAAGCTTTCAGCTCAACACGGGTTGCTACCCTTAGCTCGGCGTCTAGATTTGATAATGGCTCGTCAAACAAATACATGGAAGGCTCCCTCACAATAGCCCTTCCAATTGCAACTCTCTGCATCTGTCCGCCGGACAGCTGTCCAGGACGCCTCTTCAAATACTTTTCCATCCTAAGCAGTCTGGCAGCCTCTTGGATTCTTTTTTCAATTTCTGTTTTGTCTAGCTTTAAATTCTCCAGACCGAAGGCAAGGTTTTGGCGTACACTCATATGTGGATACAATGCATATGACTGAAAAACCATCGCTAATCCCCTTTTAGCTGCGGATATATCATTAACTTTATTTTCATCAATAAGTATTGCACCATCATTAATCGCCTCTAGACCAGCAATCATCCTAAGCAGGGTCGATTTACCGCAACCCGACGGGCCTACCAGAACGCAAAACTCGCCATCTAAAACTTCAAGCGTTACCCCATGAATAACTTGTGTTTTTCCGTAAGATTTTTTTATATCTATAAGCTTAAGATTTGCCATAATGCTATTTTATTCCTGTTGTTGATATTCCAGTTGTAATATACTTTTGCAGAAAAATGAATACCAGAGTCGTGGGAATTAAACTCACCACTGTCATCGCCAATTGGTAGTGTTCCTGTCCAATGTATTCGCCTTGAAAGTCTAATAAACAAAGCTGTATTGTATAGGCGGCCTTGGTCGTCGAAACAGCTATCATTGGCAGTATTAAGTCGTTCCACCGCCATATTATCGACAAGATTCCAAGTACAGCTATCGCGGGGAGCGCCAGAGGGAGAACTATGCGCCAATAGATTGTCCACTCACTAGCAGCATCCATTCTTGCAGCCTCTAACAACTCATCTGGAATTGTCAGCATATACTGCCGCAGCATAAATACCCCCGTAGGGGTTGCTGCACCAGGAATTATGACCCCCCATAAAGACCCCGATAAACCGGTTAACGACACCATTTTGAATATACCGACAATCAGCACAGAAGCGGGCACCATCAGGGTAATCAATATAATTATAAAAAAAATGACTTGACCATTGAACCGGTATTTTGAAAGAGCAAAGGCCGCCATGGAATTTATTAAAAGAGTTATTAAGGTTGCCACGATGGTCACAAAAACGGAATTATTGAGACACCTAACCGCATTAAAGTCCATGTTAGGAACGTTTTGAGTTAATGGGTCGCTATAGTTAATCCAGGATGGCTTAAAGCTTCTGTTTAGAATGATTTCATTTTTTGGTAATTTCACTATCCCAGCCTGCGGATTGCTAATTAATCTAGCATTCACTGTGTCGTTATTTGTGTTAATTCTGCTTACTGAGTACTCTGTAACTTCACTGGTTTCAGGGTCAACTGTAGTGACGAAAATTTGCGATGTAAAGCCATTAGGCTTATAGGGTTTAAGCCCTAAATATTCTGACAACAACCTAACCTCTTCAATGTTTAACACACTGATTACGGATTCGGGGTCATATTCCTTTTTAGCGCTTGGGAACATGCTTGGATATCTAATTAGCCATTCTGGTAAATTTTTATTAATTATTAGCTCTTTGGATTGTCCAGGAACTAGTCCAAAATGGCTTCTCAGTGCATAAAACTCTTTGTCGCCATATTGAGAAATAAATGACTCAACATCGTGCTGAGATCTTTTATCTTCACTCAAATCGCTCCAATACAAGACCCAAGAAGGTAAATCTTTCATCATAAATATCTCTTTACCCTCGGGACCATAAACAGTCGCCCTTCCAATCCTCTCATAGTCCATTGGCAACAAATTTGTGTCTAACTTTTGTAACAAGAATTGCGACTTAATTGAATTTAATATGAGCCACAAGACTGGCAGAAAAATAATTAAAAAGCCAAGAAATAGAAAAATATAAGATACCCAATCGACAAGACTTAGCTTCTTTTTGCCCTGAGTTCTAGTAAAGAAATTAATAACTGCAGTCATAACTTCACTTGCCTCCTAGTAAGATAGAATTGCAGTAAAGAAAGAATGACCAGTACTAGCGCCACAATTAGTGACGCCATTGCAGCGATCCCTAAGCCGAATACGGTCTTTTGACCCCTTAAGCCTGAGGTCTCAAAAATGTAAGAAACAAGAGACACCCAACCAACTTGCAAGGCGAACAATTCCTCAAAAGCTTGAACAGCCTTTATCAAAGATAAAACCGTTACTACCAATAAAATTGGCATTAATAGCGGCAATGTTATCCTCCAAAAAACGCGTTGGTCAGAGGTGCCATCCATCTCAGCGGCTTCATACAGATCCCTCGGGATGGACTGCAGCCCTGCAAGCAATATCAACATATAGAAACCCAGATGAGCCCAAGTGTATACAAAAACAGACCAAAACATTGTCCAGGACGGATCAACCAGCCACTGAATAGGCTCGCTAATCCAATTCCAATCAATAAGTGTTTGAGACAAAAGCCCCTGCCTCTTGAGAATCAAAGTCCACAAAAAAGCAACTACAACTGGACTTAACATTACAGGATAAAAGAATACCGCCCTCCAAAAACCCCTGCCAACAATTTCCCTGTTCAGAACAATGGCAGTAAAAAGAGCGATTAGAATCATGATTGGGACTTGAAAAACGACAAAGACAAATGTGTCTGCTGCTGCAGCCATAAATTTATCATCCTCCATATTTTGAATTCCAACATCTATTTGTGTTTCTGATACGAGCCTGGCAAGGTTATCTAGTCCGGAATAATCTCTAGATGAAAAATTGATACTTGCGCCGTCCGTCAAAGAAAAGCCAAAATTCATAAATAATGGCATGAAAGTGAAGAGACCAAAAATTAATAAATTTGGAAATAAGAACAAGTAAGGCAAGGCCTTCGTTCCTGCCACCTTCTGTGAAAGTTCAATCGGCCATCCTACTATGGCCATCAGTCTTGGCGTCAGTCCAACAACATCCCTTGATAAAAGAAAGCCAATTAAAAGATAGAAAAAAGAAACAAAATACCAATTATTAATATTTAATAAGTTATCTAGCATTTTGAAAGTTAAGCATTAACATAAATAAGGCCGCCATAAGAGACGGCCTTAAGTTTTTTGTAACCAATCTTGACTTAATATACTCTATTCAGCAATCTTGGCTGCTACATCTGCATCTATTGCATTTAAAGCATCATCTAGGCTCATTTCACCCGTAATAGCTTTAGTTATGTAGTCAGGAACAATGCCATAAATGGCAAAGTTTTTGTTGTAACCTTGGAACCAGTAGGCTTGCGGAGTTGATTCGGCCGCCTTTCCTGCATTGGCTGCAAAGGTTGAAAGACCCGCAGAAACAACAGGGCTAACACCTGAATAGTCGATACCTAACTTTTGCAAACCTTGGTGCGCTGTAATATTGCTTGTGCTTGCAGCAAAATGTCCAGAACTACCAGTCTGCGCTAGGAAGTCAACATAAGAAGCAGCCACTTCTGGATGCTTGGTTGACTTGAATGCAACTACACCAGAACCTCCTGGCATTGCTCCACATCCACCTGGACCGCAAGGAATTGGTACAACCTTCCATTCAAAGTCAGTGATGTTTTTGTCATAATTGCCTAACATCCATGATCCTGACATGTGCATTGCTACAGTGCCATCTAAGAACAGAGGCGCAGCATTTTTATACGCAGTGCCAGCTCCTGCAGGCCAGCCTTCTGCAGGCATCAAGCCTTCTTCGTGCCAACCAACAAACACCTCAGCAAACTTTCTAAATCCTTCATCAACTAGGATGGGTACACCGTCTTTATGAAATTTTGCTCCATATGAGAAGGCAGGACCTGCCCATCTATGTGCCGTTCTATCCATTGCAAGACCAGCTGTAAGACCAAGCTCAGATTTAACCTGTCTCAAGGCCTCAGCCCAATCATCCCAAGTCGCACCCTCTTCAGGCATTTCAACGTCAGCATCTTCAAACATTGTTACATTGACATAGGGGCCAGTAACCGTTAACTGAGTTTGCCAACCATAGATACCATTATCACCCGAAGGTTTTCTGTACCATGGCAAAGTAGCACCATAATTTTTCTCCCAGTATGAAGCATCTACGTAAGGTGTTAAATCTAAGTAGAACTTATTCAGCCCACCCAGATTTGTTACTCTTGCGACGTCAGGTGCTGAGCCAGATTCTAGTTCGTTTTCGAGTTGTTCTCTTATAACCTGGTAGCTGACAGTCTCTATGTTGACTGTATTACCGGTGGAAGACTCCCACACGACAGACATTTCTTTAATAACATCACACTCATTAGAGTTTTGATAGCAAACAAATTTTATCTCTGCTGCGTAGACACTGAATGAGGAAACGATAAGAAAAAATGTCAATAAAATACTTTTTTTCATATATCTCTCCGATAGTTAATTTAATAAAAAATTTACAATAATTACATAAACATTGAAAACTCAATTTTTACATAACTCATCGAGTTCAAGTATACATGAATTGATATACATGAATTTAATTAAAGTTAGGTATACAAAACTAAGTTTCATTATAGGTAGAACCCGCACTAGTATGCATTATAACAAAGGTCGTTACCGAAACATTTATGCTACAAATTGTACTTCCTTATAGATTTACTCCCAATAAAATTAATGGGATTCTATTAAGTTCGATATTTTTCATATCATATCAAAACTTAAAGCAAATATATATGAAGTATGTTCGTTTGTCAACTTATTAGAAAAAATAAGAAAAAAAATGAAAAACAATTAAATTTACACTATAATTTAGTTTTGTACTTATTCTTTTCTATAATGAATATGGAAATACTGAACAAACGCCAACATGACTTACTTTCTCTTGCATCAGAAGAAGGTTATGTAAGCGTTGAAAATTTAGCTGAAACATTTGAAGTCACTCAACAAACCATACGACGCGATATAAATAATTTGTGTGATCAAGAATTATTAACGCGCACTCATGGTGGCGCTTTTTACTCTTCCAGGGTGCACAATGTTGCTTACAGATCTAGAAAATCTTTAGCCAGTGATGAAAAAAAGGAAATTGCAAATGCCGTTGCTGCAATTATTCCAGACAATTCTTCTATTGTTATTAACATAGGAACAACAACGGAACAAGTGGCACAATCACTTCTTTCTCATCAAGGGCTTAAAGTAATTACAAATAATATTAATATCGTTAATGTCTTTTCTCAATCTAATAACGCTGAAGTTTGGTTGGCGGGAGGCAAGGTCCGAAATTCAGATTGTGCTGTCAGTGGAAAAAATACAGCTGATTTTATTAGACAATTCAAAGTAGATTATGCAGTTATAGGAGTCTCAGCTATAGACAATGATGGCTCATTGATG
>JAKUUR010000016.1 GCA_022448455.1 Candidatus Thioglobus autotrophicus | reverse complement strand
GTTATTGACAATACATCGCATTTTCGTCGTGACGAAGATGTGCCTCTAGTTGTGCCAGAGGTAAATCCTCACGCTATTGCTGATTACACTAATCGCAACATTATCGCTAATCCAAACTGCTCTACAATACAGATGGTGGTAGCTTTAAAGCCAATATATGATGCTGTTGGAATAGATAGAATTAATGTAGCAACCTATCAAGCAGTTTCTGGCAGTGGAAAGGAGGCTATTACTGAGCTAACAAACCAAACTGCTAACTTATTAAATGGCAAGGATGTTGAAGTAGAAGTCTATACTAAGCAAATAGCTTTTAATGCTATCCCTCATATAGATACGTTTCAAGAGAATGGTTATACAGGAGAGGAAATGAAAATGGTTTGGGAGACTCAGAAGATTTTTGAAGATGAAAACCTTCTTGTTAATCCTACTGCAGTTAGAATTCCTGTTGTATATGGCCACTCTGAAGCTGTGCATATCGAAACAAAGCGAAAAATTACTGCCAAAGATGCTCGTGACTTACTTGAAAAAGCAGACGGTGTAACAGTCATGGATGATAGAAGTGATGGAGGCTATGCTACCCCTTTTACAGAGGCAACAAACAAAGATGCTACCTTTGTGAGCCGTATTCGAGAAGATATCAGTCATGAAAGAGGTCTTAATTTGTGGGTGGTGTCAGATAATATTAGGAAAGGTGCAGCTCTTAATACAATTCAAATAGCTGAAATACTCGTCAAAGACTATTTAGCTTAAGCTAAAATTCGCCTATGATTACAAAAGAGCGAAAAACCAATGAGACTAACGTAAAAGTTAGCTTGGAGCTATATGGTAGTGGTATCGCTAATATAGATACTGGAGTGCCCTTTTTAGATCATATGCTAGACCAGATTGCAAGACATGGTTTGATGGATTTAACCATTAAATGTGATGGTGATACTGAAATAGATGACCATCACACAGTTGAAGATATTGGCATCACTATCGGACAGGCTTTCTTTCAAGCCGTTGGTGATAAAAAAGGTTTAACGCGTTATGGTCATTCATATGTACCACTCGACGAAGCTTTATCAAGAGTTGTTATTGATTTATCAGGACGACCAGGACTTGATTTAGATGTCAATTTCACTAGGGATAGAGTGGGTACATTTGACGTAGATTTAATTAAAGAATTTTTCCAAGGTTTTGTTAATCACGCATTAGTCACCCTTCATATTGACAATTTAAAGGGTGTCAACTCACATCACCAAGCAGAAACAGTTTTTAAGGCATTCGGGAGAGCTCTTCGAATGGCAGTTACGCCTGACGATCGGCAGTTAGATGTCATTCCTTCAACTAAAGGCTCGCTTTAATTGAAATTAAAATAAGGATAAGGCAACGTGCAAACAATTGCAATTGTTGATTATGGTATGGGCAATGTCCGTTCCGTACAGAAGGCGCTCGAGTTTGTTGCGCCAAATGACCACTGTGTTCTTACAAATGATTCACAAATAATTAACGACTCTGATCGTGTGGTATTCCCAGGACAAGGCGCAATGGGAGCCTGCATGGAGGCACTTCAAGAAAATAATTTAATCGAAGTTATTAAAGTTGCATCTAAAGAAAAACCTTTTCTCGGAATTTGCTTAGGATTACAGCTATTATTTGATCATAGTGAAGAAAATAATGGTACTGATGGCTTATCAATAATACCAGGAGAGGTGTTAAAGTTTAAAAATAATGAACTTAAAATACCACATATGGGCTGGAATGAAGTTAGACAGATAAGAAATCACCCACTTTGGAATAATATTGATGATAATTCTAGATTTTATAGCGTACACAGCTATTTTGTTAAAGAAATTGATTCTAGTTGTGTGACTGGTACTACAAATTATGGTGAAAACTTTACTTCTGCTATCGCTAAAGATAAATTGTTTGCAGTACAGTTCCATCCTGAAAAATCACAAAATGATGGACTCCAGTTGCTAAAAAACTTTACCAATTGGGCTTAATCTTAGGAATCTAATATTTGGTTAGTACAACTTAATACACCTGGATGGTATGAGCGGCCAAATATATTTAGGTGATTAAGATAATGGTAGAGCATATAAATTTGTTTTCTTTGTTCATATCCTGACTCTAATGGACTATAAACTTCATATGATCTGTAAAAATCATTGCTAAAGCCTCCAAACATATATGTTAAAGCTAAATCTGCTTCACTATGGCCATAATAGCAAGATGTATCTATAAATACTGGACTATTTCGACCAATTATTACATTTCCAGACCAAAAGTCTCCATGTAATAGTGAAGGTTTTATTGAAATAGTCAAGAGATTTTCGAGTTTTGACTTGATTAAAAGTAATTTTTTATATTCCTTGCTGCTAATTAAGTTATTTTTTAAGGCATATTTAATTTGAAAAAATAGTCTGTATTCCCAGAAAAAATAACTCCAGGAGGTTATTGATTGGTTTGCTGCATTATATTGCGGCATTTCACCTATTGTATTGTCATAATCGAATCCAAAGTATTGATTAGTATGCTTATGAAGATTTGCCAGAACTTTTCCAATTTCTGCTTGATGGTTACTGTTGCGACTTGTTTCTATCCATTCGAGTAGCAAGCAGTTCTTTGAAAATCCAAGTACTTTTGGTGTGTTCATACTTTCGCTTAATAAAACAAGCTCACTTGCTTGGTTAATTAAATTATTATTTTCAATGTCTTGATATTTTGCAAAAATACTTAAGCCAGTGCTTGTTAATATCTTAAAAGAGGAAGTTTCACCAGTAGAGATTATTTTTTTATCACTGACTTTGCAACCAAGGTGGGATTCTATATGTTGCTCAATACTCATTATTACTTAGTGGTTAGACTTGTAATGCAGTTTAAATAACTTTCTTGATCTATAGTTGTATTATTTTTCTGTGATATATATATCATTTCTGCAATACATTCCATCATTAAATGCTCTACTACATGTGGATCTTTGTAATGATTGATAAGCTTTTGATGGACTTCTCTTACACCCTTGGGCTGATTAATAGATAATTGATCTCTTAGTGCCAAATGTAAGTTAATGTGAAGAAATGGATTAACCTCACCTTGCTCAGGAAAGTACTCAGAGTCAATATTACCAATAAGATCATGATATTCTGGATGAATTTCTATGATTGATACCAGCTGTTTTTCCAGTGGCTCTAAAGGTTTATTACTGGTGTATTTTTGCCACGACTTAGCTAAGAACTCTCTCTGCTTTTTTCTATCTTGAGAAAACACAGTGAGTGGTCATATCGCTATATGTTTTTCTCTTCGTATTCACACAAGTCAAGCAAAGTACAATCTGGACAATGCGGAGAGCGAGCTTTACAGACGTATCTTCCATGAAGAATCATTAAATGATGTGCCGGAACTTTAAATTCATCTGGGATAAATTTAATTAACTTTTTCTCAACTTCAAGCACTGTTTTTCCAGAGGCAATGGCAGTACGATTCGCGACTCGATAGATGTGCGTATCTACAGCAATAGTAGGTTGCCCAAAAGCGGTATTTAGAACTACGTTAGCTGTCTTTCGACCAACACCAGGAAGTGCCTCAAGCTCTTTTCGCGTTTCTGGGACCTGAGAGTTGTATTTGTCGATTAAAATTCGGCAAGTTTGTATAATATGCTTGGCTTTTGAGTTAAATAAGCCAATTGATTTAATGGTGTCACGAAGCTTATTCTCACCTAATTCATAGATAGATTTAGGTGTATTGGCGAGAGGAAAAAGAATACCAGTCACCTGGTTAACGCTTTTGTCTGTAGCCTGAGCTGAAAGAGTTACTGCCACCAGAAGTTCAAACGATGTTGAGTGGTTTAGCTCAGTGGTTGGATTTGGAATTTGCGTAAGCAGCCTGCCAAACATTTCACTTCGAGTTTCTGCGTTCATTTATACCTTTTTTGATTGCAATTATGCGCGAATATTATACTTAATGTTTGCATGTTTTTCAATAGTAGTGTGACCTCTTTAAAGCAATTTATTAGCGTATTCTTCCAACTCTTGCCAAAGATGAGATTTTTTTGGGTTAACTTCTTTTAACTTGTTGAGGCTCTTTTCGAAATGTTCAAAAGAGAGATAACCATTCTTGCCATTTTGAACCCGAGACTGAACAATTTCAAACCAGTCCTCTTGCTCATCTTCTGTCAAAGTTTCTGGATAGTTTCTAGCCTTAAAGTTTAGAAATAACTTTGACAATTTTCTATCTTCAAAGTTAGGTTTAAAGGAGCTCATTTGATCTAAAGAAAGATGTTGAATTTCAGTGCAAATCTTTCTATCTTGATTGCTAATAAAATTGTCATAAAGAGATTGGTCAACATCTATACTTAGTTCTCTATCAGAATCTTTTTTATAAATGGATTGAATTTTTTCTTCTATATGCACTCGGTTATCTTTAATGTACTCTAAATGCTGCATACACTTATCCATATCAATTTGAAGTTGTTCAATAATTTTAGGCTCGAGTTTGTAGACATTTGGTACAAACATCGGGCTTTTATTAAATATTAGTTCTTTAATCTGCAGACGTTCTACACCCTTTGGTAATTTCTTAGTGAAAAGAAGTTTTTTTAATTCATCTGTATCAAACTCCACAAGCAAACTCGGGTCCTGTTCGAGATCAAAAACAATTGCACGATCATTATATTCTGGATGGTATGCGAGAGCAGCAGTAAGGCGAGTGCAAGAAAATTTAGCAGGATAAATTCCTGAAGTATGGAGCAACGGAGAGAAAAGTTCAATTTTTTTACTAACCTCATTCTTGTCACGTAAACTAAGTGCATAGTCAAATAACCGAGGTTGACTATCTTTAATGATTTTAGCAATGCCGATTGTTGCGCATACATCAGCCATCGCATCGTGAGCGTTAGAGTGCTCAATACCATTAGCTGGTGCCAATCTATCGAGCTTAAAAATAGGCTTATTGATATCGTCTACTACCCAGCTTAAACTGCTGTCTTTTTTAAGTGCATAGCAAAAACGCGAAACATTAAGAATGTCCCATCTTGTATTGCCATTTTTCCAATGCCAGGCATAGGGGTCTAAAAAATTTCTAAACAAGGTATGACGTGTAAACTCATCGTCGAATGCTATGGAGTTGTAGCCAACTATACAAGTGTTAGGCTTTGAAAATTCCTTGTTTATCTTTTTAATAAACTCATGCTCAATTAATCCTTTTTTTTCACAATGTTGAGGCGTTATTCCCGTAACTGCACATGCTTCTGGGGAGGGTAGAGAGTCATTTGTTGGTTTACAATAGAACATATGCTCATCCAGAATATTGAGATTTTCATCTGTTCTAATACCAGCGAATTGAGCAATTCTATGAATCTTTGGTGACAATCCAAAAGTTTCGTAGTCATACCAATAGAATGTTTTCATAATTTCTTATGACTTTATTAGTAATTATATATTGAGTTCCTGTATCAGATTATGATCTACCTACCCATAATTTTACGAGAACTTTCTGGAACTGTATGAATATTAAATACTAATGATTTTTTTACAACTCAAAAAAAAGATGTAAAAAAGGTGCATATAGCCACCCGTAACATCCCATCAAAAATAAGTTATTTGATTTCTCAAGTGGCCAAACCATGAGTGTCTATAGATCTTACGGCTCTACACTTGCTTTTTGAAAATTGATTTAAAAACCCAGCTTATTGCTGGGTTTTTAACTAAAAAATTCTAAAATTATTTTGCAACTACGTTGGCAGCTTGTGGTCCTTTCGCGCCATCTTCAAGTTCGAATTCTACTTCCTGACCCTCTTCTAGAGATTTGTATCCATCTCCTTGGATAGCTCTGAAGTGAACAAAAACATCATCACCACTTTCTTGTTCAATAAAACCAAAACCTTTTTTTGCGTCAAACCATTTGACGCGACCTGTTGTTGTAGACATGTAGTCTCCTAAAAAAAAACAAAACATGGAAAAGATGCAACTAACCTAATTTACTGTGAAACCGACCTACTATGAATCAACAACACAACACTAAAATCAGCTGTATTTTAACCAGCAGCGGCAATTTTAACCTAAATATTTAGTCAAGTATGTGTATTTGATGTTAATCTAAAATCAACCAATTTAGCGTATAGTCTTGCTACGAGAGAAATTTCGATTTCTATTACGGCGAGTTTTAACGTTTCCCTTTCGTTTTGAGGGTTGTCTTTTAAAATTATGATTTTTTTCACGAGGAGAGGTAATATTGTTGCTGTCGTTAAGCTCTTCTATATTAAGTTTTTTATCAAAAACTCTAATATTTTTTAAGATTTGAAGTGTCTCTTTTGGCATTTCATCCGGTAAGTCGACGGTAGTGAAATCCTGAAAAATCTGAATTGCACCAACAAACTCACTACTAATTTCAGCTTCATTTGCAATTGCACCTAATACATTACCAGGTTTGATTTTATCTTTATGACCAACTGCTACTTTATACCTACGCATTAGTATTTTTGGGTGGTCTTTTAAGGTGTCTGCATGGATAGAAACAGAAATTTTGTTTTTATTCTTTTCATCAAATGATGTTTGGTTTATCTCTTTTTCATTAAGGAGTAATGGTTCTGTACCTTGGGCCATTAATGCCAATGCTGAAGCAATTTTAAAAGCGTCAATCTCATGTCCTTTTTGGTAATCTAGAATCAGCTCTTCAAAGATAGCCAACTCTTGATTGTGTAGAGTATCCGTGATTCTTTGTTTAAAGTTATTAACTCTTTGTTCATTAATGATTTTGGCAGAAGGCAATTGCATTGGATCAATTGGTTGGCGCGTTATTTTTTCAATTGTTTTGAGCATCCGTCTTTCACGAGGTGCAACGAAAAGTATTGCTTTTCCTTCTCTTCCTGCTCTACCTGTTCTTCCAATTCTATGAACATAAGATTCTGGATCTTGGGGTATATCATAATTTACAACATGAGAAATGCGATCCACATCTAAGCCACGTGCGGCTACATCTGTTGCAATTAATATGTCAATTTTTCCATTTTTGAGTTGTGTAATAATTCGTTCTCTTTGGTTTTGAGCGATATCACCATTAATTGCTTCAGCTGTAAATCCTCTGGCAGATAATTTTTCAGCTAAATCTATAGTTGCAGTCTTTGTTCTAACAAAAATAAGTAAGGCATCAAATGACTCGACCTCCAAAATTCGAGTAAGCGCATCTAGCTTGTGAACGCCACCAACTAGCCAATATCTTTGGCTGATTGTTTGCGCAGTAGCAGTCTTTGTTTTTACTTTGACTACCTTAGGGCTATTTAAGAATTTTTCAGCAACCCTTCTGATTACATCCGGTATTGTGGCTGAAAAAAGAGCAATTTGACGCTCTTTTGGAAGTTTTTCCATTACCCATTTAACGTCATCAATAAAGCCCATTTTCAACATTTCATCAGCCTCGTCAAGAACAAGTGCTTTAAGTGAATTTAGCTTAAGTGTGCCTCTTTTTAGGTGATCCATTACTCTTCCAGGAGTTCCTACAACAGCGTGGACTCCTCTTTTTAATGGCCTTAATTGAACATCATAAGATTGTCCTCCATATATAGGCAATACATGAAATCCTTTGAGATGTCTAGCATAGGTTTGAATAGCTTCTGAAACTTGAATAGCAAGCTCCCTAGTAGGGACCAAAACTAAAAGTTGAACTTGATTATTATTAAGATCGATTCTATCAATCAAAGGAAGAGCAAAGGCAGCTGTTTTACCGGTACCAGTTTGTGCCTGACCTATAACATCATGACCATTAAGTAGGTGAGTGATGCATTGCTCTTGAATGGCAGTAGGGACTTCATACCCTACCTCTTCAAGTACCTTTAAAAGGGCATCAGAAAGGCCAAAGCTATTAAAATGTACGCTTGATTCATTATCAGACATTGCTGAGGGAAGGAGATCAAAAGGTGAGCATTATACCTTTAAATAATATTGAACATGTAAGTCAGATTATTATCGTTACAAACAAATACAAAAGACCTAATTAATCAAACCACTTAATTGAGCAACCCATTGAAGGAATTTGATCTTTAGGACCAACTCCCGTAAGAGCAATGCCTTTCATTGCTTCAAAGAGGTCACGCCTTGCATCTTGAACTGATTCTTTTCGTGACTCATCAAGTCTTCCTCGATATTGCAGGCCCAAGTCCTTGTTATAGCCAAAGAAGTCTGGTGTACAAACTGCACCATAGGATTTTGCAATTTCTTGAGTTTCATCGATAAGATATGGAAAAGGAAAATTCATTTCTATTGAAATTTTTTGCATATTTTCGAATGAATCTTCCTCATTTTCACTGGGGTCGTTTGACATTATTGCAACACTATTTACTCCTAAACCTTTAAGTTCACTTGTGTCACGGATAATTCTATGAATAACAGATTTGACATAGGGGCAGTGATTGCAAATAAACATTACCAGTAAACCATTTTGGCCTTTTAAGCTATCAAGACTGTAATAATTACCATCAACACCTTTCAAATTAAAGTCAATGGCGGCTTGATTAAAATCACAGATTGGCGTTTCAGTTCTAACCATGTTAATTCCTGGTAATTGATTTTCTAATTTACAAACTAAGATTTTAATATATTTTGGATAATGTGTGATGCCATCATCAGTTTAAAAATATTATTTTCTTTAAGCATAATGTGAGTAGATTATTGTAATTAAGTAGAAAATACAATAATCTACTCATAAATCTACTCTCATTTAAATGAGATGTCAAAATAGGTAGTGAGGAAATACAAGAGTGTGTTTTTGATAAAGCCCTTTATTTTGTAGTCATTTGACATACGATTGGGTTATTATGAGATAGTGTTAGAACAAATGTTGTTGGATATATTAGGAGTTGAACCCCCGTCCGAAAACTTCCAGACATTAATCTAAATTAAAAAGTTTGCACGCATTTTGGTCACACTGTTTGATGACTTGCTCAACAGTTATTTTTTTGATTCTGGCAACTCGTTCTGCAATCTGAATTAATTCATCAGGATTATTATGATCATCAGTTTCAATAAGGATAGACTCTAGAGGTAAGAATTTCACTATGTCATGTAATTTGTAGGCATGAGGGTTAGACAAATTATGACTGAAGCCAAATAAAAAACCCAGTTTCATTAATATTTCAGCTTCTTGAAGGCTTCCAGAGTATGCATGAATAACACCACGAGATTTTGAATATGATTTAAGCAAGTCGGTCACATCTTCAGTTGCTTGCACTGAGTGAATTATTAATGGTAGGTCAAAGCGTGTTGCCAATGCAACTTGTTCATCAAAAAAATATCGTTGCTTATTTCTATCTTTTACCTTGATGTAGTCGAGGCCACACTCTCCAACTGCAACTGGTTTTTCATCTTCAATGCGAACCTCGAGTGAGTGCAGATCTAACATTTGATGGTCATCAATAAACCAGGGGTGAATACCTAGTGCAAAGTGACGATTGTTATCACTAGAGCAGAAATTAATAACATTATCCCAATTTTCTTTTCCCGTTGATGGGACGACAACTCCTGTTGTTGTTTTGGATGGTGATTTGACTAAATCGAAGTCTAAGTGAATGTGTGAATTTATCATTGGTTCCTTTATAATTATCTTTTTAGCTTTTTCAACGCAATGATGTTTTTAATAAAAATGACGCAAGTCCGTTTAACTTTAATTGTAGCGGCATTTCTAACCTTAACAGGGAATTTTACATTCCTAGAAAAAACCATACTTGTCTATCCTCTTTCTGAGAATTGGCTGTTTGTTGGTTCCTTATTAATTTTGCTGTTTGTATTTTTGTCAGCCTTGTTGTTGTTGCTTTGTTACCGTCACACAATAAAGCCTATTTTAATCATTTTATTAATGATTTCTTCTATTGTTAGCTACTCAACTAACAACTTTGGCATTGTTTTTGATCATAATATGATAGCTAATACGTTTGAAACCAATACCACTGAATTATTAGATTTGGTTAGCTTTAAATCTTTTATCTATTTGTTGTTCTTTGGCTTACTGCCTTCATATTTTGTTTGGACGACAACCATAACAAAGTTATCATTAAAGAATCAGCTCTGGCAGAGAATTAAAGCTTTTGTGATTATGATGTTTATTTTTGTTTTACTGATTATGAGTTTTTACAAACCATTATCATCTTTTGCGAGAGAAAATCCCGATTTGAAGATGTACATTATTCCAACCTATTATTTGTATTCCATGACAAAGTATGTTGGTACTAAATTTAATACCTCCATTACACCTTTTTCACAAATTGGTTTGGATGCTAAGATTAATAAAAAAGAAAATAAACAACGTTTACTAGTTCTAGTACTCGGGGAAACTGCAAGGGTAGATCGTTTTTCACTTAACGGTTATAAACGTCAAACTAACCCTTTGTTAGAAAAAGAGGAGGTTGTATCATTCCAAAACATGACATCCTGTGGCACGGATACGTCATGGTCTGTGCCCTGCATGTTTTCATCGTTAAGTCGATCTAATTACAGCCATTCAAAAGGGAAAAACATGAGTAATGTGCTCGATATTGTTAGCCATTCTGGGGTTGAAGTTTTATGGCTTGATAATAATTCCGATTCAAAAGGTGTAGCAGATCGTATTACTTTTGAAGATTATAGATTAGCAGGTGTTAACCCGATATGTGATGATGAGTGTCGTGATGAAGGTATGTTTATTGGTCTTCAAGATTTTATTGATACTAACCCCGAGAAAGATATGTTGGTTGTTTTACATACGATGGGTAGTCATGGACCGGCTTATTACAAAAGGTATCCAGATTCTTTTGAAGTCTTTTTGCCCGCCTGTCAAACCAATCAATTGAATGAGTGTAACGATGAGGAAATTAATAACGCTTATGACAATACAATTGTCTACACAGATTATGTATTGTCAAAGCTGATTACTGTATTGGAAAATAACACCAAAGTTGATGAATCTGCAATGTTTTATGTTAGTGATCATGGTGAGTCTTTGGGTGAAAATGGAATCTATCTACATGGTATGCCATACCTTATTGCACCTGATGAACAGAAAAGGGTGGCTGCTATGATGTGGTTTAATGAAGGCTTTTCTCGGTCACTTGACATAGATTCGATAAAAGAAAAAATTGAGGTACCACTATCACACGATAACTTGTTTCACACTCTTCTCGGATTCATGAATATCGAGACCGAAGTCTATCAGCAAGACATGGACATTATTGCACAATGAAAATGGCCAATTCTTTAATGCAGTGACATGACAATAAATTGAATTTTCGCTTTGTGAAAACTTACATCAAGAAAAAAAAGTGATTATAATAGTCCGATTGTTCTGAAGCGTGATAGAGAAAAGAGTTATGAAAACATTTAGCGCGAAAGCCAAAGAAGTCAAAAGAGACTGGTTTTTGGTTGATGCCAATGGCAAAACCTTGGGTCGTTTAGCAACAGAAGTTGCATCGCGTCTTCGTGGAAAGCATAAAGCCGAATACACACCACATGTTGATACTGGTGATTATATCGTCATAGTTAATGCTGCTAAAATTACCGTTACTGGAAATAAGTTTAACGACAAAATGTATCACCATCACACAGGTTATATTGGAAACTTGAAATCAGTACCCTTTAAGGATTTGATTAAGAAGAAACCTGAAGAGGTTATTCAAAAGGCAGTAAAAGGTATGTTGCCAAAAGGTCCACTAGGCAGAGAAATGGCGAGAAAAATGAAAGTTTTTGCAGGGAGTGAACACACCCATGCAGCACAACAACCACAGCTACTAGATATTTAAGGCATAGAGTATGGCAGTTAAAAAAGTTTATTACGCAACTGGAAGAAGAAAAACATCAGTCGCTCGTGTCTACATGACTAAGGGTAAAGGCGTTTTTACAGTTAACAAAAAGCCAATGGATGAGTATTTCGGTCGAGAGACTTCTTCAATGATTGTAAACCAACCTTTAGATGTTGTTGAGATGCACAATAAATTTGATTTTAATATTATCGTTACAGGTGGTGGCGACACAGGACAAGCGGGTGCAATAAGATTAGGTGTTACTCGCGCCATAATGGCTTATGATGAAGCTACTCGTCCTGATTTACGTAAAGCTGGTCTAGTAACTCGTGACGCTCGTATTGTTGAACGTAAGAAAGTAGGTAAAAAGAAAGCTCGTAAGAGTGAGCAATACTCAAAACGTTAATATTCTACAAAGCCCATTTACAAAAAAAACCCACTTGTGGGTTTTTTATTTGTAAGAGTTCGGGTATCAATTCAACTGATCATATCGCTCTAATTGGTTATATCGTATAACAGACTGGATTGAGCTAATATATTCATCACCTGGATAGGCATAATTAGTCAGACCTTCAGCAAGTGCAATTCCTGTAATAGGTTTTAATTCATCACGATGCACTTTTCTTATCAGGCGAAGGTTTTGGTAGGCATAATTTCTATTGATAGTGAGAACATAGTAATCAATGCAAGCTTTTAGGGAATTAAAATTTGCTACCTCATGATTAGCATTTGCATCTCTTTGTTTAGGAACGGTACCGCAACCTTTAGAGAAACACCAAATACCAAAGTAATTATTAAAGTCCTCAGCAAAACGTGACCTTCCCCAATTCGACTCGTTGGCAGCTTGAGCAAGAACTAGTGATGGCGGTAAAATATCAATTACAGTTAATAGATCCTCTATTGTTGTAGGCTTTTTGAGACGATACTTTGTTGCTAATTCGTCTAGCTCAAAGGCGTTTAATTCGTTATTTAATATAGATTTTCTGAGTGCAATTATCTCTGCATTTTTTTGATAAATCGCTGGCAGTAAGTAATTAAAAAAAACCTCTTTTCGAACGTCAGTATTTTCAATAGAGCTAAAGCTAGGCTTAAAAGGTGATAAAGAGGCTGAAGAGACTAGAGTGCTGACAGATGCCAGAACAATTAAAAGGAAAAGTTTGTTTAAATTGTGAGAGAGATTTCTATATTTATTGACCATCAAATAATCAATTTATCTATGAAAAATTTCTGCCTATTATCCTGTAAAAAAAAAGTTTTATCTTTCTATTTTTAAAAATAATAATAACACTTTTATTGATCATTATTTTAGACCAATTAATTACTGCTATAAATCAATATATTAGTGATTAAACTGTAATTCGCATAGTCCTTTGTATAGCTCTGAGCTTGCTAATAAATCTTGGTGACTGCCTTGTGCAATTAAGCGCCCCTGATCGATTAGTAAAATACGATCTGCATGCATAATAGTTGCAAGTCGGTGTGCTATGATTAGTGTGGTTCTTCCCTGCATTAATTCCTTTAAAGCGGCTTGAACTTTTTGCTCACTGCTAGCGTCAAGGGCGCTAGTAGCTTCATCTAATAAAAGAATAGATGGGTCTTTAAGCATCGCTCTTGCAATGGCAATGCGTTGTCGTTGTCCTCCTGATAAGCGAACACCTTGTTCACCTAAATAGCTTTCAAAACCATCAGGAAGTCGATCTATAAATTCTAATGCATATGCTTTATTTGCGGCTTGTTTGATTTCATTCTCATTTGCCATAGGATCGCCATATCCAATATTATGAGTGACATCAGCTGAAAATAATGTAGGTTGTTGTGGTACATGTCCTATACTTGAACGAAAATCTTTTGGGTCAAGTTCAACAAGATTAATATCATCAACTTCTATACTTCCTTTGTTGGGGTCATAAAACCTTTGCAATAACTCAAATATAGTTGTCTTTCCTGCACCTGAAAGTCCAACAATGGCAACAGTTTCACCTGCGTTGATATTAAAGCTAACATCTTCTAAAGCGAATTGTTCAGGCCTCGAAGGATAACTAAAACTCACATTTTTAAAACTTAAAGATAAAGGCCCCTTAGTTAACTGTTTTGGATCAATTGGAGCAATAATTTGAGATTTTTCAGTTAATAACTCAATTAGGCGCTCAGTGGCGCCAGCAGCACGCTGAAGTTGTCCATAAATCTCAGAAATAACAGCTACAGATCTTGCAACCATGATTGCATAAAAAACAAAAGCAGCAAGTTCACCAGCACTTATGATTCCAGATGTAACATCTCTGCCGCCATTCCATATCATAGCTCCCAGACCTGTAAAAACTAGAATCATTGCTGCAACTATTAATAGAGAACTTTGCATGATGCGTTTTTTGGCTGCAATAAATGCCTTTTCAACTTCGATACTAAATGCTTTTGATTCTTCGGCTTCACGCGTAAAACTTTGCACCACTTTAATGTTTTGAACTATTTCGCCAGCATAGGTTCCAATGTCAGCAACCCTGTCTTGACTTTTCCTTGAGAGGGATCTTAAGCGACGCCCATAAATTAGCATTGGAAGTAGTATCACAGGAACACTAATAAGAACTATAAGAGCTAATTTTAAGTTGGTAATAAGCATCATCGTTAGTCCGCCCAAAAATAAAAGAGCGCTACTAAGAGCCATAGATATTGAAAAGCCAAAAATCGACTGAAGTAATGTGGTATCTGTTGTCAAGCGTGCATTAATTTCACCACTTCGATTGAGCTCAAAGTAATGTGGATGAAGTGTCAGCAAATGTTTAAAGACAGCAAGGCGAACATCATTACTAACTCTTTCTCCAATCCATGAAACAAAATAGAAACGAACAAAAGTACTTACAACCATAATGAGTAAAACAAGCAAGATAGTGAGCATTGCTTTACTATCGAGAGCATATAATCCTTCGTCAATAAATAATTTGATTCCCTGCCCTAACAATAGGAATGCTATTGAGCTTAAGATAAGTGCAATACCAGCAATTGAGGTAACTTTTTTATAGGGCTTTATGAAGGGTGCTAAATGGAGTAATAGGCGCAGATCTTGTTTTTGATTTTTTACTGTATTAGTAGTTTTTCTATCGGTTAGACTCATATCTTGAAGGGGTTCCTAAAGGGTAATTATTAAGGAAAGGCTATTCTTGGTTTGGTTTTCTAAGTAAGAGTTCATTGACCGCATCAGTAGGTGTTTTGCTTCCTTCCACCACTGCTAAGACCTGTTCACAGATAGGCATCTCAATTTGGTGTTTCTTTGCAATCTCAATAACTAGTCTTAAGACATTCAAACCTTCAACAGTGGCACCGATATTACTTAACGCTTTATCAGTTGAATTATTATTAGCCAACTCCTTGCCAAAACGGCGGTTCCTAGATAAGTCATCAGAACATGTGAGCACTAAGTCACCCATTCCAGACAAGCCTTGGAAGGTAATTTTTTCTGCACCTAAGGCTACTCCTAGTCGGGTCATTTCCGCTAAACCCCTTGTAATAAGGGCTGCCTGGGTATTTGCACCAAAACCAAGTCCATTTGCAATACCTGCTGCAATTGCTAGGATGTTTTTTACAGAGCCACCAACTTGAACGCCAATGATGTCAGTATTTGTATAAGCTCTTAATGTATTGGTTTGTATTGTGCTAGCCCAAAAATCTCGAGTTTTTTTATCTTTAGAGGCGACAACAATTGCGGCTGGTTTCTTTTCGACAATTTCTGTAGCAAAAGTTGGTCCTGAAATTATGCAGGCCTTGTAAGTTGGTAAAATTTTGTTAAAAGTTTCGTGAAAAAAGCATTCGTTATGGGGATCAAAACCCTTTGTGGCCCAAGCAATATGATGATGGCCATTTAAATGCGGTTTAATATTTTCTAAGATATCACTAAATGCATAACTAGGTGTTGCTATTAGAATACCTTCAGATTTTGCAACTGAACTAATATCGTGGTTCAGTGTAATATTTTTTGTAAAAGGCCTACTTAGAACTGGATGTTGCTTTCCAAGCTTTTTAATAATTTCTTTATCTCTGTCGATGAGAAATATTTCATCAAATTTGTCACTGAGAATAATTGCTAGAGCGCTTCCCCAAGCTCCAGCTCCAATGATAGTAAGAGATTTTTGCATGATCACTATTTTGTAATCGGAAGGCCAGCTTTTTGCCAGGCATCAAAGCCACCTTTTAGACAATAAACATTTTGAAATTGATTCCTACAGAGGAGTTCAGCTATGCGATTAGAGCGAGAACCAGTTCTACAATAGGTAAGTATTTTTTTCGATTTATCTAATGAATCAAGTTTAGTTTTAACTTGCGCCATGGGAATATGGATATCAGATTTAATAAAGCCAGAAGAGCGCTCTTTTTCTTCGCGCACATCTAAGATGATAAGGTCGTCGTCATCCATTAATGATATCGCTCCGTTAGTATCAACCGCTTCATACTTTTTAAATTTTTCACCATAAATATTAACCATAAGCAATACAATGAGCGCCAAAAGTGTACCTGTAAGTAAAAGCTCGCCTTGTAAAAATTCAATAAATTCAATCATGGTTAATTGTCCTGTAAAAAAGTATTTAACATTTGATGTCCGTGCTCAGTGAGAATTGACTCTGGGTGAAATTGCACGCCTTCAATGGCTAAAGTTTTATGTCGCACACCCATAATTTCTTCAATACTTCCGGAATCATTGTTAGTCCAAGCAGTCACTTCAAGGCATTCAGGCAAAGTCGATTGCTCTGCCACCAAAGAGTGATAACGAGTTGCATTAAATGGATTTTTAAGGCCTGTAAAAACACCTTTACCCGTATGATGTATTGGTGAAACTTTGCCATGCATAATTCTTTGTGCGCCTATGATGTTTCCACCAAAAGCCTGAGCAATTGCTTGAAAACCTAGACATACTCCTAAGATAGGTATTTTGCCAGCTAACTTCTCAATCAGTTCAAGTGATATGCCGGCCTCATTGGGTGTACAAGGTCCAGGAGATATAACCACATACTTGGGCTTCAGGTTTTCAATCTCATTGACAGTAATTTCATCATTTCGATAGACGTTAACCTTTTGCCCCAATTCACCAAAATACTGAACCAAGTTATAAGTAAATGAATCGTAATTATCGATCATTAGAAGCATAACAAAACCTTGTTTTTAAGCCTTATTTAAAACTGTAATCATTTTACAGATAAAAAAGAAGCAAAGTTGAGGCACTGAAAGTAGCAACTAGACTCTTTAAAGCCGCAGAATTTTAGACGTTCAAGGTGGGCTTGTTTGCTTTCGGTTACTAGAATATTTTCAAGAGATTGACGTTTACTGGCTATTTCTAATTCACTATAGCCATTTGCTCTTTTGAAGTCTAGGTGCAGTTTTGCAAGTTGTTTTTGGTTTTCTTTGTTATTAAAATGTATTTTCTCGCTAATTATTAAAACACCACCTGGAATCAAGCCATCATAGATCTTTTTTATCAATTTAGAGCGTTTTTCAACATCGACAAATTGCAGGGTTAGATTTAGAACAACAATTGACGCATTCTCAATAGAAATATCATTAATATCAGCACAGACAATTTCAAAATTATCAACCTTTCCTGATAGGTTTCTTTGGCATTTTTTAACCATCTGTGGTGAATTGTCAACAGCAATGAGTTTGTTATTTTTGTGTTTATTGTTTAGAGCTAAAGCAAGTGTTGTAGCTCCAGTAGAAGACCCCAGATCGTAATAATTGGTGTGATCTTTGCCGTAAGTTCGAGCTACCAAGCCCACCATTTGAATCATCGCTTCATAACCCGGAACTGAACGCTTTACCATGTCATCGAAAACCGCTACAACACTTTCGTCGAAACGGAAATCTGAAATGTCACTGTTACTATTGAACAGCTTGTCACGCATAAAGCTCCTCCAAAAATATTTCACTCACCAATAATTTTGTGTCAGCAATAGTAAAAGTAGAACGTCTTGCCCAGGTGTTATTATAACTACCGACTTCTAATTGGCCACGAGCAATTGTTGGATCATTGAAAAGAATTTCACCTAAAGGTTTTGAGCCGATTGTCAGTATGTTGTCGGTGTCTGTATTTTTTGGAATAACAGAACGAGCAAACACGACTGGCTGTCCATAACCAATGAGCTCAACCTCTCTCACAATAAATGTTTGAATTTTGTTGTTATCAAGCAAATTTAACTCACATTCATAAGGCTTATTTTCTTCTTGAGAGATAATATTGACACAAAAGTCGCTATATTTATTTCTTAGCTTTGCTGTTAAAGACTGGTTATCTAATAGCCAAGCAAGGACATGCTCAGGTATATCTTCATTAACACTGAATAGTCGCCACTGAAATTTGTTTGGATTAAACATAGCTGGCATATTGTACAAGAGTCTGACAGACTAGTAAATTCGATAAATTACTTTAATTTAACAATATTTATGCATTGAAATAGTCTACTTTGTCTTCATCAATCCAGCGACTAATTAGCGCATTTTGGCTGGCCTCGTTTGCTTCGAGCAGTTTTGATGAATAATAGCCAGCCTGTTTGAGTAAGTAGGCATCTCTGACAATGTTGGCAATTTTCATATCAGCAATACCAGCTTGCTGGGTGCCTAAAATTTCACCTGGTCCTCTCAATTCCAGATCTTTTTCGGCAATCATAAAACCATCATGACTTTGACGAAGAATGTTGAGTCTTTGCTTTGCAGACTCACTTAGAGGTGATTGGTACATCAAAATACAGGCACTTTTATCCGCACCTCTACCAACACGACCCCTTAATTGGTGCAACTGAGCTAATCCTAATCTTTCTGCATTTTCGACAATCATCAGACTTGCATTGGGCACATTAACGCCAACCTCAATGACCGTAGTCGCAACCAGCAGGTCAATTCTACCTTCTGCAAAATCTTTCATAATGTCTTCTTTTTCTGATTTAGTTAATCGACCATGAATCATTACAACTCGAATGCCTTCAAGGTTGCTTGAAAGATAGTTAAAAGTATTCTCAGCAGACTCTGCACGTAGCGCTTCTGACTCCTCAATCAAGGTGCAAACCCAGTATATTTGCCGACCCTCATTAGAAATTTTCTTAATTTTTTCGATCAACTCATCTCTACGATTATTACTCAACGCGACGGTTTTAATTTTCTGACGACCAGGTGGTAATTCATCGATAACTGAAGTATCCAAATCAGCGTACGCACTCATCGTCAAAGAGCGCGGGATAGGTGTCGCTGTCATTACTAATTGATGAGGTGTTTTATTTGCTTTTTGAACAAGTGATAAGCGTTGATGGACACCAAACTTGTGTTGCTCATCGATAATGACAAGGGCTAAATTATGAAAGGACACATTTTCTTGGAATAATGCATGTGTGCCAATCACAACTTGCGCTTCTCCGGATTCGATTAAATGTACTTGACTTGTTCTTTCTTCAGTATTTTGAGAGCCTGAAAGGAAGGCCACTTTAATGCCTAAATGATTGAGATAATTACTGAAACTTTGTAGGTGTTGTCGTGCCAAAATTTCAGTCGGAGCCATGACAGCTGTTTGAAAATTGTTTGAAACAGCTTGCAGAAGAGCAAATACTGCAACAATGGTCTTTCCAGAGCCAACATCACCTTGAAGCAGTCTTAACATAGGTTGCGGTGAGGAGATGTCCTGATTTATTTCTTTAATGCAGCGAGACTGGGCTTTAGTCAATTGAAATTCTAGTGAGTCTAATAGTTGTTCTGCCAATGAATTATTGATTGAGAAAATATTACACCTGTTTGTTTTTCTGGCTACTTTAATTTTCAAAAGACTTAACTGTTGTGCGGAGAGCTCTTCGATAATCAATCTTTGTTGCGCAATATGCTCAAAGTTCTCAATTTTGGATAAATCTTCACCTTTTTCAGGGTGGTGCAGTAAAAACAAAGAATCTTTGAAACTTGGCATAGTGTTCTTTGTTATTTTTTCAAAGTAGTCATCGATCACTGTGTTTTTAAGTATTTCAAGTGCTGTATTTACCCACTGCTTCATTTTGGCCTGAGTGACACCTGCACAAAGGGGATAAATTGGGGTCAGTGTTTTTTCCAGTAAAGGGGTTTGTTTTTGTGAAATCAAGCGATATTCAGGGTGGTACATCTCTAGCCCTTGTCGGCCAATCTTTATTTCACCGAAGCACTGAATAAGTTCGCCACGAACAAAGGCTTGCTTTTGGTACTGATTAATATGAAAAAAACGCAACAAGATTTTGTGATTCTTGTCATCAGATAGGTAGCATAGTAATTGTCGTTGTCTTGTGGGTGCCTCTTCTATTCTATCTATTGATAGCTCAAGCAAGGCTTCATCACCCACCTTGGCTGAAGAGAGTGGGGCGATGTAGGTTTTGTCTTGGTATCTATTTGGTAGATGAAAGAGAAAATGCTCTAGAGAATAAATCCCAATCTGATTTAATCTATCTGAAGTTTTCTTACCCAATCCGCTAATTGAAATAACTGGATCAGAGAGCGATGGCATAGTATTAGTAACTATATTGATCAGAATTGATTACCATGACACCATCCATTTCAACGCTAACTCCTTTTGGAAGTTCATTTACCCCGATTGCTGCACGAGCAGGATAGGGTTGGTCAAAGTAGGTTGACATAATTTCATTGAGAATGGCAAAGTTATTAAGGTCTGTCAAAAAGATATTAAGTTTAACGATATTACTTAAGTCGCCTCCAGCTTCTTGGCAGACAGCTGTTAGGTTTTTAAATACTTGGTGAATTTGTGTTTCAATGTCACCTTCAACGACCTCCATGGTTTCCGGGACTAAAGGAATCTGCCCTGAAAGGTAAATTGAAGTGCCACCTGTTACAGCAACAGCTTGTGAATATGTGCCAACAGCTGCAGGAGCTTTCTCAGTCGAAATAATGCGTTTTTTCATAATAATAAATTGAATTTATAAAATAGATTTTATTATATTCTGGATGATTGTTTTTTATAGAACTCTTTAATAGTTATTGATGGACGAGACCATATATTATCTAGAAGTAATTTTATAAAAAGGAACAGGAAAAATCTAGTTTGGACTGACCCCACGGATTCGCTCAGACCGACGGCGAAGCATTTCAAGTGTGGTAAGCAATAAAATGGAGAAAATAACCAGAATGGTTGCAGCAGCAAGTATTGTTGGGCTGATTTCATTACGGATTCCAGACCACATCTGTCTTGGAAGCGTGTACTGTTCAGGTCCACCTAAAAAGAGGACAATCACCACCTCATCAAATGAGATGATAAATGCAAAAAGAGCTCCTGATATTACACCTGGAGCTATAAGTGGAGCCTGTATTTTGAAAAAATTCCTAATCGGTTTACCACCTAGATTTGCGGCTGCTCGCATCAAGTTGTTATCAAATCCTGCTAAAGATGCTGTTACAGTTATAACAACAAAAGGTATTCCTAAGATAGTATGTGCAATAATTAATCCTGGTAACGTTGCAACAAGGTTTACTTTGGCAAAAAAGAAAAACATTCCGGCTGCAGTAATGATAAGAGGCACAATCATTGGAGAAATCATGAGCGCCATTATTAAACGATTAAATGGCATATGTTTATTTGATAAACCAAGCGCTGCGAGAGTCCCTAAGACACTTGCAAAGAAAGTTGCAAAAACAGCGATGATGGCACTATTTTTGATGCCAATCATCCATCTGTCTGTACACACAGTTGTTCCTGTATTGTCATCACAGATACCAAGCATTTCTTTGTACCAGCGAGTTCCATAACCATCAAAGTTAAAAGACCAAGTCTCAAAGCTAAAGATTTTCATTTCAGGGACAAATTGTAGGAAAACTGAATTAGTAAATGATAGTGGAATAACAACAATGAGTGGTGCAACTAAGAAAAACAATACAAGGCCACAAAATGTCCTATAAGAATAGTGCCAAAGTTTCTCTCGAGGTGTTGTATAAGAAGGAAATCTCATTTTTTAACCCATTTTTAAATTATCAATGCCAATAAACTTGTCGTACACCCAGTAGAGCGCTAATACTGCAAATAATAACATGGTGCCCATAGCAGCAGCAAGCCCCCAATTCAATGTTTGTTGCATTTCACGCGCAACAAAGTTACCAATCATTAGTCCGTCTTTTCCACCAACAAGCTCTGGTGTGATGTAATAACCAATGGCTACAATAAATACTAATATGCATCCAGCACCAATACCGGGTACAGATTGCGGCATATAGACACGAATAAAGGCCCATGTAGGAGTAGCTCCAAGGTTCTGAGCGGCCTTCATATAACTTGGTGGTATACCCCTCATAACACTATAGATTGGCAAAATCATAAACGGCAATAGGATTTGTGTCATCACAATAATCGTGCCAGTAAAGTTATACATCATCGGTATTCGATCCTCATCACCGAAACAAAGATCGATATTTGTTGCTCCAAAAAATGGTAGATTGACCATTCCTTCGAAACACGGCAGAATAGTCACCAAGGTATCGTTAATAACGCCATGTTGTTGCAGCATAATCATCCAGGCTACAATTCGTACCAGAAGTGATGTCCAGAATGGCATCAAGACACAGATCATCAGTATGTTTGAGATTCTCATTGGCAACGTTGCCAGTAAATATGAAACAGGATAGGCAAGTATTAAGCAAAAAATGGTAACCATCAAGCTAACCTGAAGGGTTCTCATCCATATGGTTTTATAAACTCTTAAATACTCTACTTTCTGAATAATGTTCTTATTGGCGTCATATCTTAGATCGACTGCATTAAGATAATAGCCCATCGTGTAGGGGTCTTTCATAGCGCCTAGTGATTGCCAAAATTCAACCTTGCCCCAGCGCTTATCTCTTTTGATCATCCTCTCTTTATAAGGGGCATCCCATTTATAGGGCTTGATTTCTTCTTTTGATTTTTTATCTACCTTTATAGCTTCTTTGACTGTCTTTAATAATAAACTCCGCCAGCCTGAATACTCATAAGTCATTCGAGTTCCGGATCTGCCGAGTAAATTTTTACCAATATTTCTACCTTCACTGTTTTCTATTTTGTGAGTGATTCTAATATCATTAATCACTGCAGCAAACATTTCTTCACTAGGAAGTATGGACTTATCTTCCCATACTTCGTACTGAGCAAATGTCAGTGGAAACGCCTCATTGATTTTGATATCATCAACACTTCTTGAAAGAAGTTGAGCAATTGGAGTAACAAATAATAATAATACGAATAAGAGTGGGACTAATATCAGTAGAAAAGAGCGAATCTTTGTTCGACGTAGAGATTTACGAAGGCTTTCTTTAAGGGGGACACCATCGTTTGTTAGTAATGGTCCTTGAGAATTAATTGTAGAAGTATTACTCATAAAATAATTATTAAATTACCTACCTACATATTCCAGTAGGAGTTCTAAGAATAAAAACAGGCCGGTAGTGAAACCGACCTGTTTTATTAGACTAGCTTAAACAATCAAACCAGTCTATTGGTCAGACTATTACTTAGCCATCCAAGCTGCATAACGATCATTTACCGCTTGACCATTATCTGCCCACCAATCAGGATCCGCAAGGATACCACCTTTCATATGCTCATCCGTAGTAGGCATATGCTCCATGATATTCGCTTCTGTTGCAAGACCTGGATTGAACCACGGCTCACCTGCTTCCATAATTGGAAGAGCAGATGGACGCATAGGAGCATAGTTGATCCAACGAGCTTGACCTGCTTGTTGCTCAGTGGCAGAAGCATGGATTAAGAAGTGAATAGCTGCAGCTCTGTTTGGAGCTCCAGTCACAAGAACTAACCATTCCTCTTCAAGAACTTGTCCGTCCCAGACAGTAACATAGTCAGCGCCGTCAGCTAGAACAGCACCACCGATACGGCCGTTATATGCTAGTGACATAGAAACCTCACCTGAATTGACTAGATCTAGTGGTTTTGCACCTGAAGACCAAAATACTACATCATCTTTGATAGTATCTAGTTTAGCAAAAACCATATCTTGTCCTTCTTGAGTATCTAATACATCATAAATATCAGGAATAGCTACGCCAGATGCATATAATGCCATCTCAACTATACCGTTTCCCCAAGTGTGAATACCACGCTTTCCTGGGAATTTCTCTAAGTCAAAGAAGTCATTAATAGTAGAAGGTTGCTCACCTTTGAAGGTAGAACCTAGGTGGAATGGAACGTATGACCACCAAATTTGCGGAACTACACAATCATTTGGTACATCAACCAAGAGGTCCTCATCCATCGGTGTGCCATCGGGTGCAGGAAGGAATAAACTACGATCTAGTTCTTCAAATAGACCTTCATCACAACCCGTACGAGCTTGAGATGGAAGAACGTCGACGATATCCCATAGAACGTTACCTGACTCAACTTGAGCACGAACCTCACCTAAACCACCATTGTAACTAATCATATTTACCTCACCAGAGGAATAGGTATCAATGTAGGCTTTTTGTTGCGATGCAGAGTAGCCACCACCCCAAGAAACCAAAGTTACAGCTGCTTGCGCTGCGCCAGCCAACATCGCTGCTGATATAGCTCCTGCAATCAGAGTTTTTGTTATTACTTTTTTCATATTTTTCTCCTAAAGTAAAAAATGCCAGAGCTCTATCCATCAAGAGCCAGACAATCTTCCGGCATCCAACCGATATTAACTTGCTTGCCTTCTTGAAGGCTTACGTTATCGATTGAATTTGGAATTTTGACGATAAAATCGTCGTGTCCACACACACTGAAGCGTGTGCGAATATGGTCGCCGTGGTAGATTAACTCCTCTACCTTGGCTGAATAAGTGTTTGGTGTTCTGCCCTTCGTCGGTGAAACAAAAATGCGTTCTGGGCGAAGTGACAATGTGGCGCGATCGCCGACACTGTTGACATTGATTTTAGTTGCTACTACGATATCGCCAGAATCTGTTTTAACGGTTACTTGGTCACCATTGATTGCTTCTACGGTACCCATTAAACGGTTGTTTTCACCGATAAAATTCGCTACAAAGGCATTCTCAGGTCTTTCATAAAGGATTTCTGGTGTAGAACATTGTTGGACAATACCATCATCAAAAACAGCAATACGATTAGACATGGTAAGCGCTTCAGTTTGATCATGGGTGACATAGATTACTGTTAAACCGAGATTTTCGTGAAGATGTTTGATTTCATATTGCATCTGTTCACGCAGGTTTTTATCAAGCGCCCCTAAAGGCTCGTCCATCAGAACTAGGTCAGGGTCAAAAATAAGAGATCGAGCTACTGCAACACGTTGTTGTTGGCCTCCTGATAATTGCATAGGTCGCCTATTACCAAACCCTCCTAGTTGAACCATATCTAGTATCTGTTTAACTTTCTCTTCTCTTTCAGATTTTCCTATTTTGCGAACTTCCAGAGGGAAAGCTAAGTTCTCTGCAACAGTCATGTGAGGGAAGAGGGCATAGTTTTGAAAAACCATTCCAATACCACGTTTGTGCGGTGGTACATTGTTTATGGGTTTGCCTTTTAAGTTAATATTGCCGTTGGTTACGGGCTCAAATCCAGCCAGCATCATTAAGCAAGTAGTTTTGCCAGAGCCAGATGGCCCTAGCATTGTTACAAATTCACCAGCAGCAACATCTAAGTTGAAATCTTTAACAACAAGAATTTCACCGTCATAACTTTTTTGTACGTTTTCAAACTGTACTACAGGTTCTGTTTCAGGCATATCTTTAAAATCTCAAAGAAAACTATTATAGTTACTTTTTAGTTTGTTAGTTTGTTTTCTTAGACTAGAGGCGTCGAGAAGAAATTGAACCAGTTTCTATATATCAAATATACGAAAGGACTTCTGAAAAAAAATAAATAATAATATTTTGAAAATATATATTTAGCAATATCGGGGGTAACAATAAGCTACCCCCTTTTTTTTATAAAGAATATTTTAGTCTTCTACTTTTTCACCCATAATAGCGCTCAAAATAAGAACCGTAAGACCGCCAGTAGTAATCGCAGAACTAAAGATACTACCCATGAGCTTACCAAATGTACCGCCAATATTATTTGCCAAGGCACCTGCAAATTGAGGAACCAACAGAACACCTATGCCCATACCAAAGGAAACAGCTAATATAAGCATGTTTCGACGATTCATATTCACAGTAGCAAGAATCTTTATACCTGCAATAGCGACGGTACCAAACATAACGATAGTTGCACCACCCAATACCGGATTAGGCATAGCTCTCAGTAGAGAACCTATATGAGGAAACAAACCCATTAGTATAAGAATAATACCAACCCAAACACCCACATGACGACTAGCAATACCAGTGAGTTGAATGACACCGTTATTTTGGCTAAAAGTGGTGTTAGGGAAAGTATTAAACACAGCAGCTATTGCTGAATTAACACCGTCACCAAGTACACCATTTTTAATCCGATTAATGTAGCTCTCTCCTTTGACATCTTGCTTCGATATCATACAGTTAGCAGTAATATCGCCAGATGATTCAATGGCAGTAATGACATAAATTAAAGCTATCGGAATGAAGGCAATAATATCAAAGTTGAAGCCATACCTAAAAGGTATAGGGACACTAATCACCTCTTGCACCGCAAATATTGCACTAGTGTTCACTTTACCCATCATTAGTGCAACAATGAAGCCTATCACTAAGCCAAGAACAATCGAGGACAAGCGAAGCCATTGATTACTTGAACGATTCAAAATAATAATAGAAATCAGTACCAAGAAGCCAAGACCTAGATTAGATAAAGAACCCCAAAATTCCGGTTTATTATCTAGCAACCACTGTCCGCCAGCTAAATCAGTCATTCCAACTTTAATTAAACTAACACCGATAATAGTAATTACTGTGCCAGTAACTAAAGGCGTAATGAGTCTTTTTAGTTGAGGTAAAACTTGACTCAGACCAATTTCAATGAAGGCTCCCAAGAAACATACACCCATAATCATAGCGAGTATTTCCTCTGGGCCACCACCTTGTGCTTTAGCAATAAAACCGGCTGCCAGAACGGAGCTTAAAAAAGCAAAGCTCGTGCCTTGAATACAGATCATACCAGCTCCAATGTTCATTGGCTTTTTCGCTTGGATAATCGTACCGACTCCAGAAACCATCAATGCCATACTGATGAGGTAAGGCACATGATCACCCAACCCAAGTACGCCACCAATAATTAATGTCGGTGTGATGATACCGACAAAACTTGCCAACACATGTTGCAGTGCGGCAAAGAACTTTTCAGCAGCTGGTGGATCTGCCTCGAGCTCATAAATTAATTCTGAATCGCTCATAATTTTTCTCCTTTTGATTTATTGATAAATAAATAACTTTCTCTCCTAACTTTATTATTTTGTATAAAAAAAAATACATAAAGTTTGTTAACTTTTTTTTTATTGTTAACAATTACAAATACTACACTTATTTTTTTTAAGGTTAATTTTTTTTTCGTTTTTTTCTAATAACTCGAGTTGAATTATATTAACTAACTCTCCCTCACACATCAAACGAAATTTGGACTTTTATCCTTTATAGGTATACTAGTTCTAAATTGTCTGCCAGAAGAAAAATACCTACTTAAATGACTACCTCAAGCCATCCTGTTGAAATTATTGACCGACTTAAAGCGATTGTAGGAGTCCGAAACTATATTGAAGACACTTCGCATATGAACTCCTATGTTAATGATGCACGTGGTTTATTCCATGGCTTGTCGCCACTGATATTAAAACCACTTAATAGCGAAATGGTTTCAGCCATCGTAACCTTATGTAATGAAGCTTGTATTGGTATTGTTCCGCAAGGTGGTAATACTGGCTTAGTTGGTGGCAGTGTCCCCAGTAAATCTGGTTTAGAAGTTGTTATTTCCTTGGAGCGAATGAACAAAATCATAGATATTGATCCAATTAATTACACCATGACGCTTGAAGCCGGCTGTATTTTATCTGAAGTTCAAAACGCTGCGAGAGATGTCGGTCGCATGTTTCCTCTTAGCCTAGCTGCTGAAGGTTCTTGTCAAATTGGGGGCAATCTATCAACTAATGCTGGAGGTACGGCGGTATTACGTTATGGTAATGCGAAAGAACTGGTGTTGGGCTTAGAGGTAGTATTGCCCGATGGTACTATTATGAGCGGATTGCGACGCTTAAGAAAAGATAATACTGGCTATGATTTGAAACAACTCTTTCTTGGTGCTGAAGGCACACTGGGTATTATTACTAAAGCTGTGTTAAAGCTATTTCCTTTGCCTGTTGATAAAGCCACATCACTTGTAGCAATGTCGGATTTAGCGTCAACGACAAAGCTCTTAGCTAAACTGCGAGAATTAAGTGGAGATAATATTACTGCTTTTGAATACATGGATAGAGCTTGTATTGAAACTCTTATTGAGCAAACGGATCTAGAAGATGTTTTTAGTCAAAAATATCAACATTATGCACTGGTAGAACTCTCATCTAGTCGTCAGGATGCGAACCTTCAGTCTCTATTAGAAAGTGTGCTGGAAGCTGCATTTGTAGATGGCATTGCCATAGACGCAGTTATCGCTAGCAGCGAAACTCAAGCGGCACAGCTTTGGCGTTTGCGTGAGACATTAAGTGAGGTTTTGAGGCGCCTTGGGGCTTTTATCACTTTTGATGTATCCGTACCTGTGTCTCTAGTGCCTGAGTTTATTACTAAGGCGACAAGATTTTGTAACGAATTTTGCGAACTCGGGAGAGTGTTTGCATTTGGCCATATCGGCGATGGCAATATCCATTATTACTTGTTCGAGCCTGAAGACGGTGACACTGATAATTTTTTGGATAAAAAGACTGAAATCAAAACCAATATTAATGATATTACTGCAAAATTAGATGGTAGTTTCAGTGCTGAACACGGTGTTGGATTAGCAAAAAAACAAGAACTTAAAAAGTACAAATCACATGTTGAATTAAAACTCATGAGAGAGATTAAAAAAACCATTGATCCAAACAATATCATGAATCCTGGGAAAGTGTTATAGAAGTCGATTTGGTGCCCGGGGCCGGCACCTACTAAGTTTTATAACTAACTGATTTATATATAAAAATATTTGTTTTAAAAAAATTGGGTACGGGGTTAGGTACAGATTGTTTCTTTTTTATCTTTTTTGGCAATGTCTAATTTACGATAATCATAACACAATCATGTTTGATTTCGTTGTGCTAATCGATCAATTAATTTATTTGTATTAAATATAAACTAATTATTTAATGCTTATGCCACTTGAAAGTTTTGCTCTATGACTATTTTTTGATGAATATCAGGCCACTAACATGCCAGTGTCCCACCAAATCTTTCCAATCTGTTTTTAGAGAAATCAAGATGAGCAACTATATTGCGATAATCCACCAATATCAAAGAGTTCAGATGGTTTTAATCTGTAGTATTTCTCTTCCACGTCCTTAGACTGCTCTGCGTAAGGTTGTGTTATGATATCTTGCAATTCTCGAACTAGAGAGTAGTTCCTCTCGGTTGCTTGCTGATACGCAGGCATAACGAACCACTCTCGCAAACTGTATTTTGGGTTGACGAGTCTCATCTGCTTAGAGAGCTCTTTACAAGAGTGGGGCGCAGTAGTATTCACGTTGGTCGAGCTGTCGCTGAGTAGCTTCCATTTTATAAGCCACTCAGACCAGCGCTTGTCCATTCCTTCCGACGTTGGACTCTCGTAGAAGCTTTTTTTGAGTGGAACAATGTCGTCAGGTACCATCGAAAGCTCACGGAAGAAGATGGTGTAATCAACAGGAGTTTGTACCATGAGCGTTACTAGTTCATTGAACAGCGCCGCATCAAAAGTACTAAGTCCAAGTTTGGCAGTCCACATCTTTTCCATTTGTGTTTGCATTACTTTTGAAAAGCCATTTCGAATTTCGTCTAACTGTTGTAGATAGCTCTGATGCGATGTAAGCAAGGGCTGCAATGCCTTGCAAAACGTGTCGAAGTTGCGTTCGGCTGCCTCTGGTTGGTTCAGAAAAGAGAAGTGATTTCCGCCACCCGACCAAGGCTGGTACTGCGGGTTGAACTCATCACAGAATCCGAATGGGCCGTAATCGAGTGTAAAACCACCAACCGCGCAATTGTCACTATTAAAATTTCCCTGACAGTAGCCGACGCGGATCCAGTTGGCTACAAGCGACGTAAGGCGGCCGCGGAACTCGCGTGCGAGCAACACCACTTTTTCGGCAGTGTTTAGTTTTTTGTCGATGACGTTAGCGTACTCACGATCGATCAAGTGCAACACAATCATCTCGAGCTCTTCCATCGCTTTTGGATGTTCATTCTTGCGGGCACGGCGACTGAAGAGTTCGAGTTGTCCAACTCGAATGAACGACGGTGCAACGCGCGTCGAGATGGCGACTGCCTCTGATACAAGTACATCAGGATCCATCGAGCGCGAACCCTCTGAATACCATGGTCGATTGACTTTCTCTGTTTTCGAAACGTACAAACTTAGAGATCGAGACGTTGGAACTCCGAGTGCATGCATATACTCCTGAGCTAGGAACTCGCGGACGCTCGAGCGCAGGACGGCACGACCATCTGCACCGCGGCAATACGGTGTTCGACCGCCACCTTTTAGCTGCATTTCCCAGCGTCGACCGTTGATGACAGCCTCAACTACAGAAACTGCGCGACCATCGCCATATCCGTTGCCAGTTTGGAATGGGCATTGCTGATAGTATTCGGTGCCAAAGATAGAAAGCGCATATCCAGTCGCCCATCCAGCTGTGCGCATCGGATTTGGAACATGTGAAGTGTCACCAGAAAACATACGAACAAAATCGTTTGATTGCGCCAGTTTGTCTGAAAAATCAAGATCGCGAAAAAAGTTTTTACTATGCGTGACGTACTCGGGGTCTTTTATTGGCGTGGGATTGACGGGGACATAGTGACCAGTGAAAACTTGTCTCGGCTCGTGATCGACTCCGTTTTCTTTAGCATCAGGGTCGCAATTGAGAGTATCAATGAGCGAATAGTCAACTAACTTTGCGAGATCGTCGAGTGTTTCGATTGTTGGAAAGACTTCCTGGGATAGTTTATTTATCATACAGTTATTTTATATCAACAAAATTATTGTATCTAGGGGATGCCACATAGCTAAAAAGTCTTTTTTTTTGGACAAAAAAAGACTTCCGAAGAAGTCTATGAGATAAGTAATGTGGTGCCCGGGGCCGGAATCGAACCGGCACGGCCGTTAAAGCCGCAGGATTTTAAGTCCTGTGTGTCTACCAATTTCACCACCCGGGCTTAGGGGACGTCAAGAACCAGAAATTATATACTATCAATTAATATTTTTTCGCATATTGTCTAGCTCTATTATCAATATTGAAAACAACTTAAACGACAGCTTTGTTAGAGATAGTTCTATTATTTATGTAAAATTTATGTATTTCCCATAACAACTTTTAGAGGTGGTTTTATTGATTAAATTAATATTAGTGATGTTGCTTGGTTGGATCGGATTTACCCTTTTCAAAAAAATTATAAATCCAACAGAAAGCAATAAAATTAGCTCTGGTTCTGGGCAAAAAATGGTCGCTTGTGTGGTTTGTGATACACACATACCTGAGTCAGAAGCGATTATAAAAAACGGTAAAACATACTGCTCTAAAGAGCATTCGGAGTAGATCAGTCATGAAATTTCTTTTTGATTTTGGACCTATTGTCCTTTTCTTCTTGGTGTATAAATTCTATGGTCTTTATGCGGCAATTTACGCAATGATTGCAGCAACCTTTGTACAGATGGTGTATTCCCGATACACAACTGGTAAGTTTGTAAACTCACAGGTTCTTACTTTTGCCTTGTTGGTGATATTTGGTGGAATTAGTATTGCTTTAAGAGACCCTGCATTTGTGATGTGGAAAGTAAGTGTTCTGTATGTAATATTTGCACTTGCATTGATTGGAAGTAATTGGATTGGGAGTAAAACACTTCTTGAAAGAATGCTTGGTAAGGAACTTCAATTGCCAAGAGAAACTTGGCAACGATTAACTTGGTTCTGGGGCTTCGGCTTTATTGGTATTGCAGTCATTAATGCATATTTTGTAAATACAGCGCTCTCAGCTAGACAGAGGTTTTTTGACAGTGCTATACCGGTTGATCCCAAAATAGACCTTAGTAAACTTGATTGTAGCAAAACTATTTTGGAAAGTCTTTGTTTGTCAGCTCAACAAACGGAAGAGGCATGGGTCAATTTTAAATTATTTGGCACTTTGGGTTTAACACTCCTTTTGATAGTAATTACAGTTGTTATTTTAAGTAAAAATATTAAAGAAAGAGATTCTGGAGTTTGATCTGAATGTACAAAGTGCTGATAATTACAAAGTATTTTTAGATTTGGAGTGAAACTTGTTCAAAGTTGGTACATTAGTTGCTTACAAAGGCAAACCAGCAAAGATTAGCGCCGTTACCACGCACAAATATGACTTAAGTTTTTCTGATGGTAGTAGCCGTAAGGTTCGAGAGAAAGATTTTCGTTATATTCACCCAAACTTTGCCAGTGTGAATGATCAATGTCCTGTGGCGGATATGAGCGTTTTAGAAGATCTTCAAGCGGAGTCTTTGTCATTAAAGGAGCTTACTGAGTGGCTTTTTGATGACTATTCCAGTCAAAATGCCTGGTGTACTAATTTATTAGCAGATGACGGTCTTTATTTTTTTTGGAATAAAGATATATTAATTTTGCGTTCAACTGAGCAAATAAAAGTCATAGAAAAACAAAGGCAAGTAAAGAGTTTAGAGATTGAAAGTCTTCAGAGATGTGTTGATAATCTTCAAAACAAAATAGTTGATGAGCGAGATTCTTTTTGGTTAAGTGAAATAGAAAAGGTTGCACTCAATCAATCCAGGCATACAAAAGTGTTGAGTGCATTGTCGATAGACAATACTCCAGAAAGAGCTCACCAATTACTGTTAAAAATTGGACATTGGTCTGACTTAGTTAATCCCTACCTTGAGCGTCACAAAATTTACCCAGATGAAGAATTAACTTTGGATGTGAAAGAGTTAACTAGAGAAGACCTAACTTACTTAAAAAGTTTTGCTATAGATAATAGTGATTCCAGTGACGCAGATGATGCAATAAGCTTTGATGGTGAGAAAGTATGGATTCATATTGCCGATGTTGCCACTCAGGTTGATATTGACAGTGAGTTAGATGGTTATGCGCAAAAGCGAGCATCAAATTTGTACCTGCCTGATCAGACCATTCACATGTTGCCTCCTAATCTATCTTCTCTATGTTCACTTGGAGAGAGTGAAAAATCGAGTGCTCTTTCAGTTGGTTTTAAGATGATTGATTGTCAAATAAGTGATATAAAAATTTTGCAGAGTGAAATTAAGGTTGTGAAAATGAGTTATGAGGAAGCTGATAAAGCTTTGAAAGAAGATAAAGTTTTATCCAAATTAAATAATCTTACCAAATCTCATAAAGCCTTTAGAAATAACAACGGAGCAATAAAATTAGATTTGCCAAATGTTGATGTCAAGATCAAAAATAAAAAAGTTGATATCCAAATTCAAACTGATAGTGAAAGTCGTGAACTGGTTGCAGAAATGATGGTGATTGCTGGTCGTGTAATCGCGCAGTATGCAAATGAGCATGAGATTTCAATGCCTTTCCTGACACAGGAGGTGGGTAGTTTTAGTGAAGACATTATACAAAATAAGGAAAACTTAACAGCAGCACAAGCTTTTCAAGCAACTCGTTGTTTCAAACAATCAAAAATCACTCCAAAAGCTTCATTGCATGCTGGACTTGGGTTGTCATGCTATGTTCGTGTGACTAGCCCGATTAGACGTTATCTAGATTTACTTACGCAACAACAATTAGTGAGATTTATTAATAATCAGACGACCCTAGACGATACTCAAATTAAGCAAAGAATTACTCAAGTTAATGCTGTTATCTCTAGAGTCAATAAGGCAACTAGACAAAGTATTGAGCATTTTAAATGCTTATTCTTAAAACAAAACAATAATTGGCGTGGGAAGGGAATTATTGTTGATCTTAATGGCAATAAAGCAACACTACTAATTCCAGAGATTGCAATGATTACGCAACTAAAACTTAAATCAAAAGCTCAACTTGAAGATGAAATTGAATTGAGAGCAGTATCGATAAATCTTGAGAATAGATCAATTGATTTCAAGCCACTCTAAGCTCTCACCCAGTTTAATGGCGTTACCTTGATTGTTTTTCCAGTCACCTAAAACGTATCGAGTATATCGCTCCATTTTATGAGTATTTTGTCTATGGGTATGTCCATGAATTAGGTCTGTATCAGAGTAGTTTGTCATTAATTCATCAACAGCTGATTGATTGACATCCATAATCTTTTCTGATTTATAGCTTTGTGCTTCAATACTTTTTTTACGTAACTGACCCGTTAATTTGAGCCGCAGATTTTTGGGTAAGTGAAGGAAGATAAACTGAATAATTGGATTTCTCAGAACTTTCTTCAATTTTTGATAATCAACATCATCGGTACAAAGGCTGTCGCCGTGTATAAGGAGATAGTTTTTTTCATTATGATTAATTAAATGAGGTTCTTTAATGAGTTTACAAGCAGTTTCCTTTTCAAAGGAATTTGATAGTAAAAAATCGCGATTACCAGCCATCACAAAAACTTGAGTTGTCTTTGTTAATTTATTTAGTATAGTTGCTATAGATTGGTAGGTGCTAAGTGAGATATCGTCGCCAATCCATGTATTAAACAAGTCTCCTAAAATGAATAATTGGTCGACCTTTGCAGCATGCTCTGTGCAGAATTGATCAAACAATTCAACCTTATCATTCTCTACTTGTGTGAGGTGAAGGTCAGCAATAATTAATGTTTGTTGCATATTTGTTGGCACTATAATAGTGCCAGAGATTTAATCTTGAATAAAAGCTTTAGTAACAATAATTGGGCTGGCTGGAACATTAGCGTGGCCACCTAAATTTAGGGTTTCAACTGACTGTATTTTATCAACTACATCTTGACCAGTTACAACCTCACCAAAGACGCAATAACCCCATCCATCTTGACCAGGAAAATCCAAAAATTGGTTATCAGCAATGTTAATAAAAAACTGAGAGCTTGCAGAATGAGGAGCTGTAGTTCTTGCCATTGCAACGCTATATTTATTATTCTTTAAACCATTCTTAGCTTCATTTTCAATTGAAGCTTTGGTTGGCTTTTGTTGCATATCTTCTGTCATACCACCACCTTGAATCATGAAGTTAGGAATGACGCGGTGGAAAATAGTACCTTTAAAAAAGCCATCTTCTACATAATCAATGAAATTTTTTGCTGTAATTGGCGCTTTATCTGCATCAACATTGATGTGAATTTCACCCATATTTGTCTCAAGAATTACCATGGTTTTTTGTCGGTTAAGTAAAAAGTGAGAATTATAACTTATTTCATTAACAGTACTTTCATAAAGATCAACGTTCGAGTATAATTTCACCCTTTTTAGCAAACAATTTAGGATTTGTTATGTACGCAGTTTTTAAAACAGGCGGAAAGCAGTACAGGGTTTCTGAAGGTGAGACATTAAAAATCGAGAAGCTTGAATTGGAGCCTGGTAAGAAGGTCACCTTTAACGAGGTATTGATGATCGCAGATGGTGACAATGTTCAAGTAGGCTCACCACTTGTTGAGAAAGCCACTGTTGAAGCAAAGGTAATTTCTCAAGGTAAAGGTAAAAAAGTAAATATTTTGAAGTTTAAACGTCGTAAACATTCCATGAAGCAGCAAGGGCATCGCCAGTTGTTTACAGAAATACAAATCGGTAAAATTAAGGTATAAGGAGTATTCCATGGCACATAAAAAAGCAGGCGGTAGTACTAATAACGGTAGAGATTCAGTCTCCAAAAGACTTGGTGTAAAACGTTTTGGTGGTCAAGCTGTATTGGCAGGCAATATTTTAGTTCGCCAAAGAGGTACTAAATTTCATCCAGGTACCAATGTTCGCAAAGGCAAAGACGATACCTTGTTTGCAGTAGCTGATGGCAAAGTTCAATTTGAAAAGAAAGGCAAGTTTAATCGCCAGTATGTTTCTATTGAAACGGCTTAGTTAATGACTTTGAATTAATTGAAAAAGCGCCTTCTGGCGCTTTTTTATTGTAATAAAATAATCTCATTTAGAATTACACTTATATGAAATACGCAATTGTTTTTCCTGGCCAAGGCTCTCAGTCCCTTGGCATGCTGTCTGATTTGTCCAACAATTTTTCTATTGTTAAAGACATCTTCAGTGAAGCTAGTGATGCTCTCGATTTAGATTTATGGAAACTCACTCAGGAAGATGAAGAAGCGCTCAATCAGACTGAAAACACTCAGCCTGCAATGCTGGCAGCAGGATATGCAACCTACAAGATTCTCTCAAATGAGGTTGATTTGTCGCCTATTTGTATGGCAGGACACAGTCTTGGAGAATATACGGCTTTGGTGGCAGCTAAATCATTGCATTATTTTGAAGCAGTTAAATTAGTTAGAAAAAGGGCAGAATTAATGCAATCAGCGGTTCCAGTGGTACTGGTGCAATGGCAGCTATACTTGGGCTTGATGATGAAAAAGTGATTGAAATTTGCGCTAAATCTAGTATTTCAGGTGTGGTTGAGGCAGTTAACTTTAACTCACCAGGTCAGGTAGTGATTGCCGGAGAAAATGAGGCTGTTAATAAGGCTTGTAAATCTATGAAAGAAGCAGGGGCAAAACGTGCACTATTGCTACCAGTTAGTGTTCCATCTCATTGCTCACTTATGAATAATGCTGCGCAAGAATTTTCATATTCAGTCGATGCAGTGAATTGTAAGATGGGTGAGGCAAGGGTTTTGCATAATGTTGATGCCTCTTACGCTGAAGATGCTAATGAGATAAAATTGAAATTAGTTGAACAGTTATGCAAGCCAGTACTTTGGACTTCTTCGGTACAAAAAATGCAACAATTAGGCGTAGAAAAATTGTTTGAATTAGGGCCAGGAAAAGTATTAGCAGGTCTCACAAGACGTATTGATAAATCGCTTAGCAGTTTTGCTGTTGCT
>JAKUUR010000015.1 GCA_022448455.1 Candidatus Thioglobus autotrophicus | reverse complement strand
GATTTGCATTGTATTTCCTCTCGAACTTTATCTCACCATTCTCATACCATTCAGTCCACTTACTATTTAACTTGCCGTCTTTAACTTTTCCTTTTGATTTATTCTGGTCATTTTCATATTTACATAAGTTTTTGCCTGAAAATGGTTTGGTCTTATTTAGTAAGTAAATAATGCCATCTCTATCTTGAGCATCTGTTTTAACACAAACAGTTTTGTCAAACCAACCACCATAAGAGTTAAATGAAATCAGTATTGAGAATAGAAGTATGAGTAGTTTTTTCATAGTAGAGTCTTTTTTGAACTATGAGTTAATTCTACTACTAATGGTAATTAAAAACTAGATTTTGATATATTTATTCTCTTACACACTTCTTACACACTTTTCCAAAAACCCTTTCATATGGGGGTTTCCAGACGACTGAACTATTCAGTCTTGATACTTACTCCTCTGTTTAGAAGATAATTGGCAATCAAGGCCAACAAAAGAATCATCACCAGGGGCACCATAAAAGCTTTCCAAAGCTCAATAGAACCTATACCCAAGAATCCAAGTCTAAAAGTATCCATCATATAAAAGATGGGATTAAAGGTAGATAGCCCCCTCCAAAAACTCGGCAATATATCAATACTATAAAACATGCCTCCTAAATAAGTTAACGGCAATAGAACAAAATTAGGAATGATTGCAACGTCATCGAAAGTCCTAGCAAAAACGCCATTAATAAAACCAGCTAGGGAAAACATTACGGAGGTTAGAAAGAATGTGGCTATCAAAATAGAGAAACTGTAGGGCCTAATCTCTACAAAAAAAGAAATGGTAAAGGTAACCGCAAGTCCAACACAGAAACCTCTTGCTACACCTCCGCTTATATATCCCATTAGAATAATCCAGTTAGGAGTAGGAGAGACTAGTAACTCTTCAAAACTATTGTTATATTTAGTCATAAAGAATGAAGAAACAGTATTAGAGTAGGACTGCATAATGACAGTCATAAGGATAATTCCTGGAACAATGAAATGTAGGTAGTCAATACCTTGCATTTGACCAATCCTGCTACCCATTAGTCCACCAAATATAAGTAAATAGAGTGAGGTTGTAATAACTGGAGGAATGATAGTTTGAATCCAAATACGTGAAAACCTAAGAACCTCCTTAACTACAATTGTTTTATATGCAATCCACATAATATCTAACCTAGTTGGTAAGTGATAAAAACAACGCTTCAAGTCGATTTTGTGCGCTACGCAGATGAGAAACATTGATATTTTGAGTTGACAATGCAAGAACTACGTCAGAAATCGAAGTCGATTCACCCTGGAACACTTGTAAAGTATGGTCATCTATTATTTCGCAGTTACAATTTTCAATAGCGATATTTTCTGGCAATTTGTCAATACTTTCAATAATTAACACTTGATGTTTTGCTTTTAAAAGGAGTTTTTTCATGTTTGACTGCTCAATCAATTCACCTTTATCTAAAATTGCTATATTGCGACACAATGATTCAGCTTCTTCTAAATAATGGGTCGTCAAAATAATCGTCACGCCCTCTTTGTTTAGTTGTTTTAAATAAAGCCACATTGATTGTCGTATCTCAACATCTACACCAGCTGTTGGTTCATCCAAAATTAATATTTCGGGCTCATGCATTAATGCTCTTGCAAGCATTAGGCGTCTCTTCATTCCGCCAGATAAAGACTGTGCAACATCAAAACGTCTATCCCATAGTTCCATTTTTTTTAGCAACTTTTCTGCTTGAATTTTAGCTTCAGTTCGAGCTATACCAAAATAACCGGCCTGGTTAATCAAAATCTCGATATTTGGTTCATGGGGATTGAAGTTAAATTCTTGGGGCATCAATCCGATCATTCCCTTAATCTTATTGACATGCGCTTTTTGGTCAAGTCCATTAATTTCAACTGACCCAGAAGTACTTTTTAAGAGTCCACATATAATTCCTATTGCAGTTGTTTTTCCAGCACCATTTGAGCCTAGAAGTGCAAAAAAATCACCCTTTTCCACTTTAAGATTTACCCCTATAAGGGCCTTCAATTGATTTGAATAGGTTTTAGTTAATTTTTCTGTAGACAATGCTAACGCCATAAATACAACCTAAATTGAAAGCAATAAAGAGTGGGTTTTTTAGAAAATGATTTAAGATTTTAGTATGAGAAATTATTTTAACATTGATTGCTCTTATTAAGCTAATTTTGGGATAATTACGAAGTTCAAATAATAAACTAATTATTTAATCTATATGTCTACCACAAAAAATGTTAATTTGCCTGATATTGGTGATCTTGACTCTGTTGATGTTATCGAGATATTGGTTAAAATTGGCGACCTTGTCAAAGAAAATGATAGCATTATTACGCTAGAAACTGACAAGGCTACAATGGAAATTCCTGCTCCCTTCTCAGGTAGGGTAACTAATCTAGCAATTAAGGTGGGTGACAAAGTAACTCATGGTGATCTTATTCTCACTGTTGAAAGTGACTCCGAACCCGCCGAGATTGAATCAGAACCTTCTGTGAAATCAAAAGAACCAGAGGTTAGTCTTGAGGATTCAACGCCAGCTAAAGATAAGCCAAATAAACTTGATCAAAAGAAAGAAGAAATCTCTTTAGATACTGAACCCGACTCTCATGCCTCACCCTCCATCAGAAAGCTTGCTCGTGAACTGGGCGTCAGTTTATCCAAAATTAGTGGTTCCGGTCAAAAAGGAAGAATCCTTGCAGAAGATTTAAAGTCTTATGTCAAACAAATCGTAACTACTGGAAACATTGATGATGAGGTGGAAATAATACCGCTCTCGAGAATTAAGAAAATATCAGGAAAGCACCTAACACACTGCTGGACAACCATACCTCATGTTACTCAATTTGACGAAGTTAATATTGAACAAATGGAGCAATTTCGTCAACATCAAAAAGAGAGAAACATTAAGTTGAGTCCTTTAGTTTTTATAATGAAAGCTGTTGTTCAAGTTCTAAAAAATCATCCAAACTTTAACGCTTCACTAGATAAAAATGGTGAGAATCTTGTAATCAAAAAATATTTTAATCTCGGGATTGCTGTCGATACTCCTAATGGTTTAGTTGTACCAGTGGTTCGAGATGTTGGCAAAAAATCATTAATTGAGCTTGCTAAAGAGCTGAAAGAGACATCTGAAAGGGCGAGAGAAGGGTTATTAAAACCGGAAGAGATGAGAGATGCAGGCTTTACCATCTCAAGCCTAGGGGGTATTGGCGGAACCCAGTTTACACCCATTATAAATTCTCCAGAGGTTGCGATATTGGGTGTCTCTCGAACACAGATTAAACCAATATGGAATGGAGAGTCTTTTGAACCTGCCGCAATGCTTCCACTCGCACTTTCATATGACCATAGAGTCATTGATGGTGCCGAAGGTGCAAGATTCATGGCAGACCTCAACCAAGTTCTTAGAAATATTACGGAGATGTTATTATGATTAAAACACAAGTTTTAGTTATTGGCTCTGGCCCTGGAGGCTATACTGCTGCATTCCGTGCTGCGGATCTGGGCAAGGAGGTTGTTTTAGTTGAGAATCATGACAATTTAGGCGGTGTTTGCTTAAATGTTGGCTGTATTCCTTCAAAATCTCTTCTTCATACCGCTCAGGTCATCAATGAAGCTAAGTCTGCTAATCAACTTGGTATAAATTTTGAAAGTCCAAAAATTGATATTAAGGGTGTTCGGAAAAATAAGGAAAATACAGTTAACAAACTAACTGGTGGCATTAAGGTACTTGCAAAAGCCAGAAAAGTAAAGGTGCTGACTGGTTATGCAAAATTTCTCTCTACTAATCAAGTTAGCCTTGGAGGGACTGATGAAATTATTGAATTCGAACATTGTGTCATTGCTGCCGGGTCAAGGGTAACTAAATTACCAATATTTCCATTTGAAGATGAACGAGTTATGGACTCTACAGATGCACTTTTACTAGAAGATATACCAAAAAGACTGCTTATAGTGGGTGGCGGTATTATTGGTCTTGAAATGGCAACAATTTACGACGCATTGGGTAGTGAAATTACAATTGTTGAATTGTGTGAACAACTTATCCCGACTGCAGATAAAGATATTATTAATCCACTCTTTAAGCGTATCAAAAAAATCTATTCAAACATTTTTCTGAATACTAAAGTCACTAAAATTACAGCCAACAAAAAAGGAATTAAAGTTAGTTTTGAAGGTAAAGATGCACCTGAAACAGATACCTTTGATAAGGTTTTAGTGTCAATAGGTCGTTCACCAAATGGACATTTATTAGATGCTGAAAAAGCAGGTGTCGATATAGATAAAGATGGCTTTATTGTAACAAATAGACAGATGAAAACTAATGTAGATAACATATTTGCTATTGGAGATATTGTAGGTCAACCAATGTTAGCCCATAAGGCTACCCACGAGGCTAAGGTTGCTGCGGAGGTAATTTGTGGTCAAAAGTCTGGCTTTGATGCTCTTACAATTCCTTCAGTGGCTTATACAGACCCTGAAGTCGCATGGACTGGCAAAACAGAGAAAGAACTAACAACAGAAGGTATCAAGTTTAAAAAAGGAGTATTCCCCTGGGCTGCCTCAGGTAGAAATTTGAGTATAGGAAGAAGTGAAGGCATTACTAAAGGTTTGTTTGATTCTGAAACGGGCAAGATCCTTGGCATGGGCATTTGTGGAACAAATGCTGGTGAGTTAATATCAGAAGCTAGTCTTGCTATCGAAATGGGTTGTGATATGAGTGACATTGCACTGACAGTACATGCTCACCCAACACTTTCAGAAACAACTGCTTTTGCTGCTGAAATGGCAGAAGGCACTATTACAGACCTAATGCCACAAAAAAATAAAAAATAGATAATAAGTATGGACATTAAGCAAGCAAGAAAAAATGTTATTGAACAGCAAATAAGGCCTTGGGGTGGTCTGAATGTTCGCGCAAACCAAGCATTAAGTGACACCCCCAGAGAAAACTTTGTGCCAGAAGAATATTTAAACTTGGTCTTTGCAGATATTGAAGTCCCGCTGATCGATGGCGCAAAGATGTTCTCACCGAAGATAGAAGGTAGGATTCTAGATAGTCTTGATATTCAGGGTCACGAAACTGTTCTCGAGATTGGAACAGGTAGCGGTTATTTCACTTCTGTACTTGCAAAACTTTCTCAATCAGTTGTAACTATAGAACTCGACGAACAATTAAGTGGATCAGCTCAAAATAAAATCAAAGATCTCAATCTGAACAATATTACTTTCATAAATGATGATGCATTAGCATACAATTTTGACAACGAACAATACGATACAATTGTTGTTGGTTGTGCTCTGCCAAATAAAAACGAGAGCTTTTTTCGCTTACTTAAACCAGGCGGCAAACTATTTATGGTGGTAGGCGCAATAAACCAAATGCAAGCAACACTTGTTCAACGAACCAATGAAAATGAGTGGCAATCAAAATCACTTTTTGAAACACATCTAGACTACATGAAAGGCGCAGAACCCTCAGTAAAATTTGCTTTTTAGGCAAATCTATGTGATATGTTGAATTCCTTTTTCAACCTCTTAATAAAAAAGCCAGCTTGGTCATTAGTTCTATTGCTAATTGTTATAGTAACAACACTATCACAAATTCAATACTTTTCTCTTGATGCTTCATCAGATTCCCTTTCTCTAGAGGGAGACGATAACCTTGAGCTCTATTTTGAAACACAAAAGACTTTCGGTTCTGACGAGTCCCTCATTATCAGTTACACTGCAAAAGAGAGCATTATCAATGCTGATCAATTAGAACACCTTAGATCCTTTAGAGATAGCTTACTCGGAATTGAAGAAGTAGACTCTGTCATCTCGATACTAGATGTCACTTTATTTAAATCTCCACCACTCTCTCTAGTTGAGCTAGCCAGTGATGTAATTACTATTGATAACGGAAAAGCTGACATGTCTTTCGTTGAAAGTGAATTTCAATCCAGTCCAATTTATGCTAATAATCTGGTTAGTAAAGACCTTAGAACGACTGCGCTTTTAATCCCACTAAGCTCAACCGACCCAACAGTTATAGTCGATGATGAAATATTAAAAGGCACAATTACAAAGATACGCTCCACGATGGATGAATATCGCAATGATGCAAGTCTTTTCTTGGGCGGGGTGCCAATGATAAGAAACGATGTCATTGCCTATATAACAAGTGACCTGATTTTATTTAGTCTAGCGGTCGTTCTAATAATGTCAATTATTCTTGCGATCATTTTTCACAGTATAAGATGGGTTTTAATGCCAATTATGATTAGTGTGACCGGAGCACTCTTGATGACAGGGTTGATTGGAGCTATCGGATGGAAGGTTACAGTAATCTCTGCAAACTTTTTTTCTTTGTTACTTGTGATGACCCTTTCAGTCACAATTCATTTGGTGGTCCGATATAGAGAACTAGCCAAAAATAACCCAGAAGCTGAACTGAGTAATTTGATTATACAAACTCTGGAACAAATGATTAAGCCATGCTGGTTAACAACTATCACCACTATCGCAGCATTTGCCTCACTTACTATGAGTAATGTTCGCCCCGTAATTGATTTTGGACTGATGATGAGTATCGGTGTCAGTATTGCCCTTTTGATCTCTTTTATTGCTTTTCCTATTTTAATGATTCTATTACCTAAACCAAAAGTTGACAACCATATTGACCAATTTCCAATGGTTCAGAAACTTGCAATTATTACCGATAAGTTTGGTAGACAGATCATTGTCGCCTTGATTTTAATTGTGCTTGTTTCTCTGTCAGGGGTAACCAAACTAAGTGTTGAAAATAGTTTTATAGATTACTTTAAAAAATCAACTGAAATCAACCAAGGACTTAATTTTATTGACCAAGAGTTGGGTGGGACTGTACCACTTGAAATTGTCTTCGATGACTTGGCAAGCGCTTACTGGGCAGACGAGGGTTTGAGAGAAGATATTCACCAAGTACATCAATATCTCGATAGTATCGATAGTGTAGGAAAAGTGCTCTCGATTGACACTTTCATGCAAGTACTCATAGAGTCTAATAATGGCAAGGCTCCTAATGGTTTTTTACTAATGATAGGTAAAAATCAAATGCCTGAATTTGCAAAGTCTCAGTTACTGAGACCACATATCTCTGATGAAACTGACCAATTAAGGTTTGTTGCTCGAATCAAAGAGACATACCCAACACTTGAAAGAAATGAGCTAATCAACGATATCAATAAAAAACTAGTCGAAAAGTTCGGCTTCAACCCTGAGAGTTTTCACTTTACTGGATCCTTTACTCTCTACAATAATCTACTTCAAAGTTTGTTTGATTCTCAAATCAAAACTATTGCGACCGTCTTTGTGATTATTTTTGTAATGTTTCTGTTTATTTTTAGATCCACGAGCCTTGCTCTGTTAGCAGTTATCCCCAACACAATTCCCTCTCTTTTAATTTTAGGTACCATGGGATTGGCTAATATTCCACTCGACTTAATGACAATAACGATTGCCGCCATAGCTATAGGAATAGGTATTGACAATGCTATTCACTACATTAACCGATTCCAAGTAGAGTTTGCTAAAGATAGTGACTATCTAGCATCAATGTATCGTACTCATGGCTCAATTGGTTTGGCAATTTTTTACACGGCAATAACGGTTTCGATTGGTTTTCTAGTATTGGTCTTATCGAACTTTATCCCGAGTATTTATTTTGGTATATTTATGGCAGTTGCTATGCTAAGTGCTGTTTTAGTCAACCTTACATTACTTCCAAAGCTCTTGATAATATTTAAACCAAAAATGAAGGATTAAAGGTCTATAAAATAAAAAACCCCACCTCGAATAAGAGAGCGGGGTTAGTCTACTAATTTAAAGGAGAGAAATAAGTTAAAAATAGTAGGTTTTAACTCAGCGGGGGGTTATACATAGAAAATATTCGTGATGTATATTTTTTATAATTTTTTTTCTAATAATAAAACATGTCCAAACAACACCAATTTGACGTACTCATTATAGGTTCCGGAGCGTCGGGTTTAATGAGCGCAATTCAGCTTTCAGAGAACTTGTCAATCGCACTTATCGCTAAGGACGAGATCCTAGAAGGCAGCTCTTACTATGCCCAAGGTGGTATTTCTGCTGTGCTTGACTCAGAAGATAATTTTAATTCTCATATTTCTGACACACTAAATACCGGTTTTAATATGGGTAATGAAGACAGTATTCGATTTATGGTTGAACAAGCTCCAATGGCAATTTCTTACCTTGAAAAGGCTGGCGTTAAGTTTTCTCAGCAAGAGGGTAATTATGATCTAACCATGGAGGGTGGACACAGTTCAAAACGTGTCGCACACGTGGCTGACAAAACTGGCCAGTCTGTTCAAACCAACCTACTAGCCCAAGTACAACAAAAACAAAACATTACTTTGTTTGAGCACTATTTGGCAGTTGATTTGCTTATTGATGGTAACACATGTAATGGTGCTTATGTTTTTGATAAAAAGTCACACCAGGTAATTTCATTTGTGTCTCATAAAACTATCTTAGCAACAGGTGGCGCCTCTAAATCATACCTTTACACCTCCAATCCAGATACCTCTACTGGCGATGGTATTGCTATGGCTTTTAGGGCAGGATGCGAAATTGTTAATATGGAATTTACCCAATTTCATCCAACTTGCCTTTTTCATCCGTATGCTAAATCATTTTTAATTTCTGAAACTCTTCGTGGTGAAGGCGCTAAACTCATACTTCCTAATGGAGACGAGTTTATGCATAATTATGATGATCGCCTTGAACTCGCGCCTCGTGACATTGTTGCCAGGGCAATTGATCATGAAATGAAAATACACGGTTTTGATTGTGTTTACCTCGATATCTCTTTTAAGGACAGCAACTGGATTTCAGAGCGCTTTCCTACTATTACTAAGCGCTGCTATGCTTTGGGGATTGATATTTGTAGTAAACCCATTCCTGTTGTACCGGCCGCTCACTATACCTGTGGCGGTGTGAATACAAAACTTAATGCACAATCTAATATTGATAACCTATATGCAGTAGGTGAGGTTGCTCATACTGGTGTTCATGGTGCCAATAGAATGGCTAGTAACTCGTTACTTGAATGTATTGTATTTGCTAAGTCTTGCGCTAAACACATCAACGAGAATTTTATCGGTAAGACGCTTCCAACTATCGATGATTGGGATGCATCCAGAGTAGAACCATCAAAAGAAAAGGTAGTAGTGACACATTTGTGGCATGAAGTCAGGCGCATTATGTGGAATTTCGTTGGTATTGTTAGAAGTGATAGACGCCTTAAATCAGCTCATCACCGACTTCAACAAATTCACAAAGAAGTGAATGATTATTACCAGATTTATACAATTACAGACGATTTGATAGAACTTAGAAATCTAGTTCAAACATCAAAAATAATTGTAGAGTCTGCTTTATCAAGAAAAGAAAGTAGAGGGCTACACTTCAATCAGGACTACCCAAAACAACTAGATAAAGCACACAACAGTGTTATCATTAAATCATGATTTTAAACATATTAAAGTATCCTGATAAAAGATTAAGAACTACTGCTAAGCCCGTTGTTAGTGTCGATGAAACTATTAAACAGCAAGTTAAGGATATGTTTGAAACTATGTATGAGGCTCCTGGAATCGGACTTGCTGCTACTCAGGTTAATTTTCATCAACGCATCATTGTCATTGATATCTCAGATCAGTGCAACGAACCGATTTGTTTAATTAATCCTGAAATCATTGAAAAATCAGGGGAAATTCAATGGGAAGAAGGTTGCCTGTCAGTGCCTGATTATTATGAAAATATCATAAGAGCTAATGACATAAAAGTTCAAGCCCTCAATCAACACGGCGAAACATTTGAACTTGAAGCTAGTGAAATGCTTTCTGTATGCATTCAACATGAGATCGATCATTTGAATGGGATTTTGTTTATTGACCATCTGTCTAAACTTAAACAAAAACGACTCAAGAAAAAAACCGCAAAGAAAGTAAGAAAGCTTTAAGATTTAATGAACATTGGACCACACCACCTCAACTCGAAAGTCTTACTTGCTCCAATGGCAGGAACCAGTGATAAGCCATTTAGAATAATGTGTAGAGAACAAGGTGCAGCCCTAACAACCTCTGAAATGGTTGTACTCCAAAAACACCTTCTTAACACAAACAAATCTAAACATCGACTAGACTTTAGTTCAGAAAAGTCGCCAATCAGTATTCAAATTGCTGGCTCCAAAGCTGAAGAGCTTGCCGAATCAGCCAGACAAGCTGTAGAATTTGGTGCCGATATTATCGACATTAATATGGGCTGTCCTGCCAAAAAAGTTTGTAACAAAGCTGCAGGTTCTGCACTAATGCAAAATGAAAAGCTAGTTGAAGATATTATTAAATCAGTCGTTAATGCGGTTGATATTCCAGTAACACTTAAGATGCGCACAGGCTGGAATGAAGAAAACAAAAATGCACCTACAATAGCTAAAATAGCTGAAGATTTTGGTATTAAAATGCTAGCAATTCATGGCAGAACTCGGGCACAAAAATATAATGGTCACGCCGAATATGACACTGTAAAAGAGATAGTTGAACTTGTCTCAATACCTGTTATTGCAAATGGCGACATCACCACCGCAGAGAAGGCTAAAAAAGTATTAGAGTTCACTGGAGCGGATGGCGTAATGTTAGGTCGTGCAACACAAGGAAACCCTTGGCTAGTTTGTCAAGTTAACCAATACTTGTCGACTGGCGAGAACTCCCAACCTCCAAAACTAGAGAAAAAAATATCCTTAATACTTAAGCATATTCGCAAGATTCATGAATTTTATGGCAATAAAATGGGAACACAGTTGTCCAGAAAGCATATTTTTTGGTATTCTATACACCTTGACCAAAAAAAAGGGACTGCTTTTTGGCCAAGCATTAATAGAGTGTCTGATCACTCTGAACAATATTTCAAATTTCACGATTTTTTGTATTCTTTATGAAACAAAGAGATTTACAAGACTGTATTAATGACAAACTTGAGAAATACTTCTCGGATTTGAACGGAGAGAAAGCAAACGGTGTATTCAAAATGGTCACCAATCAAGCTGAGTCCACTACCCTAAAATTTGTTCTCGACAAAGTCAATCAAAATCACAGTGAAGCTGCAAGAATTCTTGGCATTAATCGCGCCACCTTGAAGAAAAAAGTGGCTCTTTACAAACTGTAAGACATTATAATTAATTTCATTTATATTTCGCCATCTTAAAGCATATTAAATGTCTATAAAACGCGCCCTGATTAGTGTTTCCGATAAATCAGGAATTATTGAATTTGCTCAAAATCTTGCATCATTGAATATTGAAATTCTTTCGACTGGGGGGACTGCAAAACTTCTTAAAGAGAACAACATACCGGTAATAGAGATATCAGATTACACAGGCTATCCTGAGATGATGGCTGGTCGTGTCAAAACACTGAATCCAAAAATACATGGCGGTATTTTGGCACGAAGAGGAGTAGATGAGAAAGTAATGTCTGAAAATAAAATTAATCCTATCGATCTCGTCGTTGTTAATCTGTATCCATTTCAAGAAACTGTCTCAAGACCTGATTGTAGTATCGAAGAAGCGATTGAAAACATTGACATAGGTGGTCCTGCAATGTTACGTTCTAGTGCAAAAAATCACGCATCAGTGACAGTTGTGGTTGATAGTGCAGATTATCAATCAGTGCTCGATGAATTAAATACGTCTGGCGATACTTCATTACAAACAAGAAAAAAACTCGCCATTAATGCCTTTGAACATACGGCTCAATATGATGGTGCAATTGCCAACTACTTGGGTCGAGAAGATAATGGCTTTTCGAACACTTTAAATTTACAGTTTATTAAATCACAAACAATGCGCTACGGTGAAAACCCTCATCAAAAGGCAGCATTTTATAAAGAAACTAAAGAAAATGAAGCATCTGTTTCTTCCAGCAAACAAATCCAAGGCAAAGAACTCTCATTTAACAACTTAGCAGATGCGGATGCAGCCCTTGAATGTGTTCGAAATTTTAATGATCCTAGTTGTGTTATTGTTAAACATGCCAACCCATGCGGTGTCGCCACTAGAGACACTATCCTTGCAGCCTATTTGGATGCATACAAAACTGACCCAACCTCAGCATTCGGTGGCATTATTGCCTTTAATCGTGAACTCGACAAACAAACTGTACAAAGCATTATTGATCAACAATTTGTAGAAGTAATTATTGCTCCAAGCTTAAGCAAAGACGCAATAAGCGTCCTATCCGACAAAGAAAATATTCGAGTCCTTGTATGTGGAAATCTAGATAAACTAAGACCCTCATTGGATTATAAGCGTATCTCTGGTGGCTTATTAGTTCAAGATAAAGACCTGGGTGAGTTAAATAAAGCTGATCTTCAATGTGTAACTAAAATTCAACCAACGGACTCGCAAATAACTGACTTATTGTTTGCATGGAAAGTAGTAAAGTATGTTAAGTCTAACGCCATTGTCTACGCCAATAATCAAATGACGATAGGGATAGGGGCTGGTCAAATGTCGCGAATCTACTCTGCGAAAATAGCAGGCATTAAGGCCGCAGAAGAGAGCCTTAAAGTCGAAGGCTCCGTTATGGCATCAGATGCATTCTTCCCTTTCCGTGACGGCATAGAAGCTGCCGCCAAAGCTGGCATTAAGGCAATCATTCATCCAGGTGGTTCAATACGTGATGATGATATAATTGCAGCGGCAAATGAACACAGTATTGCTATGGTGTTTACAGGAATGCGCCACTTTAAACACTAAAAGGAAAATGTTTTAAGGGAAAATTATTATGATAAAGACTGCAGGCGAATTGATAGCTGAATCCCAAACTCAGATTGATTGTGTTGACGTAGTTTCAGCCAAAACGCTCTACGATAATGCAGAAAACCCAGTAATTATTGATGTGCGTGAGGCAAAAAATGCTGAAAAATCCAAACTCAAAGATTCAATCAATATTTCTCGCGGTTTAATTGAAATGAAAATTACCAAACATTGTCCCGATTCTGAAACCTTAATTTTGACCCACTGTGGTGGTGGTGGTCGTGCATCACTAGCCGCATTAACCTTGCAAAAGATGGGTTATACCAATGTCCATGCTATAACAGCAACGTTTGAAGATATAAAAGATGCTTTTGGCTGATCCAGTTTAAGTTCAATTAAATAAACCCACTATGTAAATTATTCGAAACGATTTTTAGTTTCAGTAAATGAGTCTTTTACAGAATGTAAAAATACAGCTGCTGATATGCCTGATGACCCGAATATCATACACATCACCATGATTTGATATCTAACTGCGATCAAAGGTGATACACCTGCTAATATTTGTCCAGTCATCATTCCTGGCAGAGATACCAGCCCTACAGCTAGTAGCATATTGGTTATAGGTATCAATGATGTTCGGAGTGCAATTACTTTTGCTTTTTCATATGGATGGCCTTGTTTAAGTTCGGACTCTAAACGTTCAGCCGCCAAACTTATACTGTTCATACAATTTGCAAATATCATTCCTCCAAGTGGAATCATGTAACTAGGCGAGTACCAAGGTTTTAATGACAAGACACCTTGAGTCATTAAGAGAAGAACTGTAACTCCACCTAAAACTATTGAGTAAACAGCGTTCAATAATAGCGTTTTTCGAGGCAAGGAGGTTGTCCTTAATGATATCCAACTGGCTGCTAATAGCATAATAATGAGTACTGTAATTACAATGTAATTACTATTGGTTTCAAAAATATAAGTCAGTACATATCCAATCAATAATAACTGTACTAACATTCTGAAAATCGCGTAGATGGTTGTTTTATAACCCATATTCCAACGCCATATTATGGCAATAACCACTAAAACTGGAATAAACGCTAAAGATAAATTAGCTAAAGAGATATTTTGTACAATACTGTTCATGAAAATTGACTCTCTGTATCTTAAATGAAGAATCATGGATGTTTTCTAATAGCGCAATGAAAGACAACTTAATCCACCATCTAATTTCTGAAACTCTGACACATCCGTCTCTATTACCGGATAACCTGCATTCGTAATTCTTTGCTTTGTAGTTGGGTAGCCTAAGGGAATTATTACTGATTCATTAACCCAAATGCAATTAGCTGCATAGCTTTCTTTTTCAGGAATTTCTATTGGATTGTATCGTCTAAATGAAGCATCGTTTATAAATTCACCACAAACAACTAAATTATTTTCCTCTAAGTATGACAAACCAGTTTTTAGATGCAGCACCTTGTTTAAAGAAATAGTTGATCCACTCATACCGTATTTACTTAGAATCTGGATAATTTGTTTTGCGCCTTCAAGGTTGGTACGCTCTGATAGTCCGATATAGTAGTGATCTCCAATCATCATAATATCTCCCCCTTCTATAGTTCCAGGTGCCTCTATTGCTTCAATGTTGTTGAATTTCTGTTTTAGTAGAAACCCTATTTCATGCACTTCACCTCTTCGAGAAGGAACTCCAGGACGAGTGATAATTGCACAATTTGGAGTTATAAGTGCAACATCTTCTACAAAAGTAGAGTCAGGATATTCTTCACAGGGTTCCAACACAAGAACATCTAAACCACATTTTGTTAAAGCATCAATATAAGATTGATGCTGGATCATTGCCTGTTCATAATTTGGCAATCCAAGAGTTTTTGAATCACTTAAACCCTTAACAATACTCCTTCCTGGAGTTCTTACAATGGCATTGGTAAACATAGATTACTCATCAATTAACGTTCACCACTCTATCCAGTTGGTGTTTCGACAAATAGCTTCAAGTCCTTTTGTGAGGGTCTTTTCATCTTTTGCATAGTTTATTCGTATACATTGGTGCTGGTGATTCCATTCATCATCCAAGCCAATAAAAAAATCATGCCCAGGTATGATGTAAACGCCTTCAGCTTTGAGATTTTTGTAGAGTTGTTCGGACGTTATTGATAAATTTGGAAACCAAAGCCACATAAAAAATGCGCCTTCAAGTTTATGAAGATACACATCTGTATCAGCAAGAATAGTATTAAAAAGACTGACCGCCGTTATCGCCTTTTCTTCGTAGTAAGGCTTTATAACCTCATGACAAAGTCGCAACAATTCCTGATCCTTGATCATTCTTGTGAGTAAGCTAGGTCCAACACTACTTGGCGCTAAAACCATAATTCCACTAATTCTACTTAAAGCTTCAATTGTTTCATGATTAGCAATAACAATTCCAGTTCTAAGGCCTGGAAGACCAAGCTTTGATAGCGACATGCATAAAATCATGTTGGTATTCCACTTTAATGATGCTTGGGTATAAATAGCACCTGGAAAGGGTTGTCCATAGGCATTATCAATAATCAATGGCACCCCATACTCTTGAGCAATTGAATCTAATTGATTAAGCTCTTCATCGGTAATAACGTTGCCAGTAGGATTTGTCGGTCTTGAGATGCAAATTGCACCTATATTGCTAGATTTCACAACAGAAATTAATTCTTCAAAATTGATTTGATATTTAAATTGCTTATCATCCAACATCTGAATTTGGGGCTTTATCGAGACAAACATGTCATCTGAAATTCCCTGATCTGCATAACCAATATATTCAGGAACTATTGGCAACAGAATTTTTTTATGGGAGCCGCTTGACATTTCACCTGCAAACAAATTAAAGAGACTAAAAAAACTACTTTGAGAGCCGTTTGTGATGGCTATGTTTTTCTCATCCAACGCCCAGTCATAATGATCGTTAAACATCGCCACTAACGCTCTAATAAACTCCTCGCTCCCTTGAGGTCCGTCATAAAATCCAATCATTTGATCAACACCGGAGCCGGCAATAAGTTTTTGTAGTTCATCTACAAATTTATCATGCGCGGCCGGGATGATTGCTGGGTTACCGCCTCCTAGCATCACTGTATTTGGGTCATTACTGTGATTAGCTTTTCCAAGGTCAGCCATCAACTGGGTAATGCCACTTTCTCGAGAAAACCTTTTGCCAAACTTTGAGTAGTCTGTGTTAGTCATTTTGCTGATATAGAAAAATTTTATTGGAGGATGTTTTGAACGAGTTGAACCCAGTAACTAGCTCCAATGGGAAGTATTTCGTCATTAAAGTCGTATTGCGTGTTATGCAACAGACAGCCACCTTTAGGACTATCCTCAGAAACTAATCCGTTGCCAATCCAGATATAGGCGCCCTCTGACGCATTTAACAAAAAGGCAAAATCTTCAGATCCCATAGTTGGTTGCTCATTTCTCAGAACGTTATTTTCACCAACCACCATAGCCGCAGCTTTAGCACAAAGCTCAGCATGCTCTGGTGTGTTGATTGTTGCAGGGTAGTTTGGAACCGATTCAAATGTTGCACTCGCTCCCATGGAATGACTAACACCCTCAACAATGTTCTTTATTTTTTCCTTAATTTCATCACCTACTTGTTTACTGAAGTATCTTAATGAGCCAGTTAATTGCATATCGTCAGGGATGACGTTAGAAACAGAGCCGGCATTGACCATCGTTATACTCACAACTGCAGAATTAAGTGGTGCCACATTTCGAGCAACAACGCTTTGAAGGGCACTAATAATTTGCGCACCAACAACAACGGGATCAATACACTTGTCAGGCATTGCAGCATGGCCACCTTTTCCTTTAATGTTTATTTTAAGTGTTTCATTGGCAGCCATCACTGCTGTATCATGGACAGCGAATTGCCCCTCGGCTATACCTGGAAAATTATGCATACCGTATACCGCTTGACATGGAAACTTATCAAATATTCCCTCCTCAACCATCACCCGACCACCGCCACCACCTTCTTCCGCGGGTTGAAAGATAAAATGTACTGTGCCTGAAAAATCATTATTTTCTTTAAGATAAATTGCAGCCCCAAGAAGCATCGTTGAATGGCCATCATGACCGCAAGCATGCATCTTGCCATCATGAACTGATTTATAACTAAAATCATTAAGTTCTTGAATTGGAAGCGCATCCATATCAGCGCGAAGACCAATGACATTACCATCTCGTTGGCCATGAACTGTTGCAATAATACCCGTGACTGCTAATCCACGATGAATCTCAATATCATGAGATTGCAATACTGATGCAATGTAATCGCTAGTCATCTTTTCTTTAAAACTGAGCTCTGGATGCTGGTGAAGTTGGTGTCGCCAAGTCACCATTTGTTCATGTAAGTCAGACTTGTTTGCAATTGTTGACATAAGTTTCTTCTTTAAAAAGTTCGAATATTAAACCATATTTGGATACAAAATACTTACCAAAATTCTAAGATTAAGATTATCAAGAGTTGACTAACTAAAAGAAAGTTATCATCCCATGTCATGGGATTTTATTATGTTATGACCTCAAACATTCATTAGTTGGATCAAAGGGTGATTCTTCTATGACTATAGCTTGGTACTTTTTACCCAATATTTCGATCTCAAGTTCAGTACCAATCTTTGCCAAGTCAACTCTTACAAAGCCAAGTGCTAGTGATTTTCCACAACGCCATCCGTAGCCACCAGAAGTTCCTCTTCCGACAACTTCACCATCTTTATAGATGGCTTCAGAACCCCGTGCATCAGCATCAACAACATCCAAAACTTCCATGGTAACAAAGCCATTATCTGCGCCACGCTGTTGCCATTCAGCCAATGCAGCTTTGCCAATAAAATCATCTTCTTTATCGAGCCGGACAAAACGATCAAGACCAGACTCAAAAGCAGAGTACTCAATTGACATCTCTCTTGGTATTAATCGATAAGATTTTTCTAAACGCATGCTGTCCATTGCACGGATACCAAATGGCTTGATATCAAACTCAGCCCCAGCTTCCATCACTTGATCAAAGATGTAGTTTTGCATCTCAATTGGATGATGCAACTCCCAACCCAATTCACCAACAAAGTTCACTCGAAGGGCTTCAGCAGTGGCATATCCTACATTAATTTTTTTCCCAGATAACCATTTAAAACTATCGTTAGACAAATCAGTATCTGTTAACTTTTGTAGCACATCACGTGACCTAGGCCCAGCCAATACCAGTACACCAGTTTGTGTTGTTACGCGCTGAATGCTGACACTTCCATCAGCTGGTACAAGCTTAAATAAGTAATCATGGTCATGAGCCTCAAACGCACCTGCAGATACTAAGTAATAGCTTTGTGGCCCCGTTTTATAGACTGTAAATTCTGCGCGCACCCCACCATTTAGTGACAACATGTGTACCAAACTAATACGACCAATATTTGTTGGCATTTTGTTGGCAAATATTGACTCTAGCCATGCTTCTGCACCAGGGCCTTTAACCACACATTTTGCAAATGCGGACATATCTAAAAGTCCAACTTTTTTATTAACATGTTTGCATTCATTGCCAACGTGTTCAAAATAGTTTGAGCGTCGGAAAGAGTATTTTTCGACAATACGACCATCCTCTAGTGGATTAGAGTGATTCTTATTAAGTAGCACTTGAGATGGGTCAGATTGGTCGAGGTCTTCAGCGCTTAGAGCATAATCATCACTTGGCATAAACCAGTTTGGGCGTTCCCAGCCATAGACAGAACCGAAAACTGCACCCAAAGCCTTCATACGATCATAGCAAGGAGTTGTTTTTAATGGTCTCGCCCCTCCTCGTTCCTCATCTGGGTAGTGCGGAGTAAAAACATTTGAATATGCTTCTTCATTTTTCACTCTTAAGTATCCACGAGTGGCATAAGGCCCAAAACGACGAGGGTCCACCCCCATCATGTCAACCGTCGGTTCGCCATCGACGATCCATTCTGCTAACTGCCAGCCCGCTCCACCTGCAGCAGTAATACCAAAACTATGACCCTCATTAAACCAAAAGTTTTTCAACCCAGGTGCAGGTCCAACGATTGGATTTCCATCAGGGGTATATGCAATGGCTCCATTATAGACATCCTTGATTCCCACTTCACCAAACGCTGGTACTCGATTCATACAAAATTCGATATGAGGCATTAAACGTTCAAGTTCACTATTAAATAACTCATATTGACAATCATCGCTCGGTCCATCTATATAACAAACTGGGGCACCTTTTTCATATATCCCCAACAACAAACCTCCTGCCTCCTCGCGCAAGTAATACCCAGCATCAGGTTCACGTAACACTCCCATTTCATGTAAACCTTGCTTTTTGCGTTCCAGAATTTCCGGATGAGGTTCGGTGACAATAAATTGATGTTCAACAGGAATCACAGGAATATCTAAACCCACCATTTCTCCGGTTTTTCGGGCAAAACTACCCGTACAAGAAACAACATGCTCACAGGCAATATCACCTTGATCAGTTTTAACTATCCAGCTATGATCTTTTTGTTGCTCCATCGAGGTGACCTTAGTGTTTTCATAGATTTCAGCGCCACGATTTCTAGCTCCTTTACACAAGGCTTGCGTTAAATCAGCTGGCTGAATATAGCCATCATCTGGATGTTGAATGGCTCCAACCAAACCTTCAGTGTTACATAAAGGCCATATTTCTTTAACCTCGTCGGGTGTTAAGAAGTTAACGTTTACACCTACAGTGCTACCTACGCCTGCATAATATTTATACTCATCCATACGATCTTGGCAATTCGCAAGGCGGATATTTGAAACCACACTAAAACCCACATTCATGCCAGTTTCTTTTTGAAGTTCATGATAAAAATTAACGGAATATTGGTGCAGTTTGCCAACTGAGTAGCTCATATTGAAAAGCGGCAACAGACCCGCAGCATGCCAAGTTGAACCTGAAGTTAAATCTTTACGCTCAAGTAATACAACATCAGTCCATCCTTTTTTTGCCAAATGATAAAGCGTTCCAGCACCTACAACACCTCCACCAATAACAACAACTTGTGCTTTATTTTTCATTACTCCCCCGAGTATAATTCAATTAAAAAAACGGCATTATATACCTAAATTATAGCAATTACTGTATTTACTTAATGGTAGAATTTCTCAAAATTTAATTAACCTATTATCAGACTTGTTTTTTGGAGGATACAATGAAACTGACCGTAATCAAATGGCGTGATATACCCACCCAAGTTATGATTAAAAAGAGCCGTAGAGAAGTAGAAAAAGTTCAGCTAGATGATCGATTTATGGATGCAGTTGATTCTGCAGCTACCATTGCCGATGCTACAGATACTGACGCTTATATTTCGGATTGGCATAATGAGGTAATCGAAATACCGGATGGTGACCTAAAGGAACCGGTTGCTAGTAAAGCAGCAGAACTAGAGTCAACTTTTACACAGAATGTACTTCTAGATTACGTTAATAATGGAGGCTATAAACCTTAAACCTTTACAAGATCTAAATCAAATTTCATTCTTCTAAAGTATATTTAGCGTGTAAAAAATTCAGTGTTTCTCTAATTCTTGGCTCTTTAAGTAAATAGCTAATGATATTCTTAGATGAGTTTAATAACTCAGCATAATCAAGTTCACTCGCTGCTAGGGCCTTGGAGTTAAATACCACAGAAGCAGTTGCCCAGTTTCTGCTCAACTTATAAAAACCAAAGTTTTCTTCAAGTTGAGAAAGTTTTCCACTCAAATAAGCATCGTCCCTAAGTAATACCCGTCTTGAATCAATCTTGACCACTCCGTCAACATCAGTCTTTGCATCATGATCATATTCACACTCAACCAAAACCATACCTTCACGATGAGCAATAGCAACGCGTTTTTTATCTAAAGACTTATCGTGATGAATTAGTGTCCCTGGTGAATCGCTGAATGTATTCCTTACAACGACTGGTGTTTTGGTCTTTAAGGAGGCCTTGATTGCTCGGGGATGAATTACTCTTGAACCTTCATCAGCCATCGCCAACATCTGATTAACACTAATCGACGCCAGATATTTTGAACCCGAGACCAGCTTTGGATCACAATTTGCAATACCATCTACATCCGAAAATATTTCCACTTTTTCTGCCTCTAAGGCGGCAGCTAACGCGACAGCAGAGGTGTCACTACCACCACGACCTAATGTACGAATATCCCCTCTATCATTAACTCCCTGGAAGCCGGCTACAACAGCAATATTTCCTTCATCTAGTGCCTCCATGATTTGAGCTGGATTAATCTCAAGTATTTCCGCATTACCAGCATTATCATCTGTCAAAATACCGGCTTGTCGTCCATTAAAAGAGATTGCATCTAATCCATTTTGGCTTAATAGGTGGGTAAAGAAAGCGGAACTTATACTCTCGCCAACACTCATAATTAGATCTAGCTCTCTGGGACAAATATTGGGGCCAACTTGTTTTAACAAGTTAACGAGCGTATCGGTAGAATAAGGCTCTCCTTTACGACCCATAGCTGAAACCACAACGACAACCCTTTCACCGGCTTCAGCGTAGCGTTTAATATGCGTCAAGGCGCTTTCACGACAGCTCTCATCCCTGAGACTGGTGCCACCAAATTTCATAACAATAGGCGATAAATTCTTTGCCATTGCAATCTCAAAAAAAAAGAACGAATTATAGCTTGCTAGCACAAACATAGCAAATCTAAAAGCCTTTCTAAGCCCTATTAACGTTTAATAGTCAAGAGTTAAAAAGTAGTTTAAATACTAAATGCTTGCTTTATTCCATCAAGAATGAAGTCAACAGAAACAAACATTAAGAGGATACCCATCAAACGCTCAATTGCAAGCAGTGCCCTCACTCCAAGAGCACGACCAAGTTTTTCCGAAGATATTAAGATTATTCCTGCAATTAGCCAAGCGACTATCAAAGCTAAAATCCACTCAGGCCACCTTTCAGGCGCTTGAGCCATTATCAGAATTACAGCTGCAATTGCAGATGGCCCCGCAATCAATGGCACTGCCAATGGTACCACAAGAGGTTCCATCTTTTCGTCATGGGTAACAATATGATTAATGCCAGGAAAGATCATTTTGATTGCAATCAAGAACAATATAACACCGCCAGCAATACCTAATGAAGATTCAGCAATTTGCAGTGATTGCAAAATATATTTGCCAATGAACATGAAAAATAACAGAACCAACAGGGCAATTAAGAGCTCTCTGATAATTATTTTTCTGCGCCTTTCAATTGGAATATTTTTAAGAATACTCAAAAATAGTGGTACATTTCCAATCGGATCCATGATTAAAAATAATAAAAAAATTGCAGATAAAACAGTCACTTAAAACTCCTAATAGTCAAAACTAAAGAGGGGATTTTATACGAATATTTTGTTAGTTATCGCAATTATTAATCAATTATTTCTCATAATTTATGGCCCTTAAATATAAAAAAGAGATACATTTAACAAAAAAGAAGAAACTATATTGCAATTCATAAAATGAAGTGTGATAATCAATTCATCTGTTGTGTTCGTGCTTTGATTTATTTCCCTGAGCCGATTACGTATATAACAGGAGATGAGATTGGTTACTATTGTGCAAGCCCATCCTTGATTGGGAAACCTACGGTAAGCATCGAACTTCCGCCTTGAGCCATATGGTTCAGGACCATGTCAACACGGCACAACGGACACCTATTTAACTTCCCTATTTAGATAATGTCTCTGTACTCTTTTATTCTTCTACGGGTATTTTTTCGTATTCAAATTAAATATAGTGAAATAAATAGTACTGATAAAATTAGTCTATTACTCTAATATTATTTCTAATGAAAGAGTTACGCAGTCAACTCAGAGAACGCCGAAAATCGATTAATAAGCCTACTCGTAAGAAAAAAGGTAAAAAAATCCTCCATCAATGTCAAAAAAATGGACTATTTAGAAGTGCTAAACATATCGCAATATTTACTCCAAACGATGGTGAAGTTGAAACAGAAAATACAATAGATTTCCTTAAAAAACGAGGCTACTTTGTTTATTTGCCAATATTGGCAGGAGAAAAACTCAAGTTTGCAAAGATTGGTAAATACTTTAGAAAAAATCGTTTCGGTATTAATGAGCCGGTTTACACACCTCTAATGGGAGCCCACCAAATGGACCTTATTTTGATGCCATTAGTTGGATTCGATAAATACAAAAATCGCTTAGGTATGGGTGGTGGGTTCTATGACAAAACTCTTAGTTTTCAAAAAAATCGTTTGAATTACAGGGTACCAAAACTGTTTGGTTTGGCGTTTGACTGCCAAGAGGTTGAGCAACTGAATACAATGCCATGGGATGTACCTGTTGACGGCATAATTACCCCAACAAGATTTTTTAGATAGTTAATTTTAAGGAATTATAAAACTCACAATATTATTCTGACTTGCCCAAGGCTTGCTTCTGAAAAAAAGACTTCAGAATTGGTGTTTCATCAATAACATTCATACCAAATCCTCTTAACCAACGAAGTGGTTCGTTGTTTTGCTTATATATCCAATCCAGTCCTGTCATAGTTTTAGCCATAAGTTCATTATCTAATCTTCGTGCCCTTGCATATTTTCTTAATACTGAAAAATCACCCAAGACCTTGTCACTATTAGTTAACAGTTGAAGATTAAGTTCTTTGGCATCAGAAAAACCTAAGTTAACACCTTGACCAGCCAAAGGATGGATATTGTGTGCAGCATCACCAATAAGTGCTAGATTAGGCATAGTATAGTCTTTTGCACTTCGCTCAATAAGAGGGAAGACTTGCCTATCACTTTCCAGTGCAAGATTACCAAAACGATACTCAACAGCCTCAGATAAGGATTGATTAAATTTGTCACGGTCCAGTTTTATCAACTCGTCAGCTAAGTGGTTTTTACATGACCATACAATTGACGCTTGATTTTCCGATAATGGCAATAAAGCAATGATACTATCTGATAAAAAACGCTGCCAAGTTGTTTGTTGGAAAGGCTTTTCACTAACAATATTAGCAATAATTGCTTTTTGCTGATAATCACGTTCGGTTACTTCAATTGCTGACAAGGTTCTTATCTGCGAACGCGCACCATCTGCACCGACAAGCAATCGACAAGACAAACTGACTTGATTATCTAGGTTTACTTCGTAGCCAGAGTCGGTTTTTTTTAAATTACTTAATTTTGCATTGATGTACTCAATCTTATTTTTATCAATAGCACTAAATAAGGCAGACTGAATTAAATCATTCTCGATAATATGTCCAAGATGCTCCATATTCTCGTCTTTCGCATGGAAGTTAAGACGACCGTGAGAATTCTGATCCCATACCTTGGTGGCAACAAATACTTGCTTTCTTTTAATATCACCCCAAATATTTAGAGATTTTAGGTATGCCTCTGAGGACGGTGTAATTGCACTGACACGTGTATGAAACGACTTATTAATTGATGGGTTACTAGTATTCGGTTCAACGATTGCAAGTGAACAGTTTTTTTTCTGAGAAAGCTCGATAGCAAAAGCAAGACCTACCATTCCACCACCAATAACAATGACATCGAACTCTTTCAACTACCCCTCTCCAGAGATTGTCATTTCACTAATAAGTGTTGAACCAACCTTAAGATTACTCCTGTTATCAACATCACTGCCCACCGAAATAATATTTCTCATCATGCTTTTGAGGTTGCCGGCAATGGTGATACCCGATACTGGGTATTGTATTTCACCATTTTCAACCCAAAAACCACTGGCTCCTCTTGAATAGTTACCGGTTGTTATGTTTATACCATGTCCCATTAGGTCAGTCACAATAAGCCCTCTATCCATACTCTTAGTAAGTTCAGCCAACCCGCCATCAAAGTTAGCATCAATACAACAGTTACTCACGCCACCTGCATTTGCAGTTGATTCCAACCCTAACTGGTTGGCAGAATATTGACCCATGATATAACTTGAAACTCTGCCGTTTTCTATAAAAAACTGCTTTTTCTTTAACACTCCATCTTGATCAAAGGCTATTGCACCTAGAGTTTTTACTTGAAGAGGATCCTCATAAACACTTACCGTTCTGGGTAGTACATCTTTACCCAAAGAGTCTAATAAAAATGAAGTCTTTCTATATTGTCTAGAGCCACTAAGAGCGCCAAGTAATTGGGAAAATAAACCAGAAGATTGTCTTGGAGTGAAAATGATTGGGCATTTTTGGGGGTTTAAGTGACGAGAGCCTAACTTCTCTTGGGCTAATTTCGCTGCCGCTAAACCAACTTGCGTTGCCGATGTCAAATCATTAGCGTCAAGGGCAATGCCATATTCATAAGCTGTCTGCATCTCGTCATTACGCTTGGCAATCAATGAACAGAAAAGTGTGTGTTTGGTATTTTTTAATTCTGCAATCAAACCATTAGAATTCGCATAGATGCTTTCACCTTCAAAACTTGAAAGCTCTGCACCATCAGAGTTATCTATCTCGGGCTGTTCAAGAGCAATTTGCTCACACTCCATGGCGATATCAATACTCTTCTTGGCGTCTAGATTCCAGGGATGATAAAGTTTCAGATCAGGCACTTGCCATGCCATCCTATCACTCGGTGCTAACCCATTAAAAGGGTCCTCTTGGGTATATTTTGCTATTAGGCAGGCAGACTCAATTGCATTTTTTAAACTCTTTTTACTTAGATCAACGCTAGTCGCTTGACCTTTGTTTTTACCAATATAAACACTGACATCAAAGCTCGCATCAAGGTGATACTTTAATGTTTCTACCTCTGACAGCCTAACTGAAGTAGAAACACCTGAACTTTTACCTACTGAAAATTCGTAGTCGGTTGCTTGTTGCTGTTTGATTAATTCTATCGCAAGCTGTGTAGTTTGTTCAAGGGTATTCATAACGATAAATTATACTCAGCCATTAACTATTAAAGATTTTTCTATTAAGGGCTACTTGATTCTAAAGGCGTTTCAATAGCTTGAGTAACTCGCTGAACCTCTAAAAGATGAATGCGACGAGAATCCGTTTTTAGTACCTTAAATTGAAAACCGTGAAGTGTAATTTCACTCATTTGTTCAGGTAAGTATGTAAAACCTGAAATAACCAAACCTGCCACAGTGTCATAATCTTCATTCTTTATAGATGTCTCAAAAAACTCATTAAATTCAATTAAAGGGGTGTTTGCCTGAAGTAAATAACGGCCATCGCCATAGTCAATAATATTATCTTCTTCCTGATCATGCTCATCCTCAATTTCTCCAACAATTTGCTCAATCACATCTTCAAGAGTGACCAGACCTGCAAATTCACCATACTCATCCATCACTATCGCCATATGAGATTTATTTTGTTGAAATTCCCTTAACAGTGCCCCTAAAGGCTTGCTTTCAGGTACAGATAGCGCATCTCTAAGATACTCTCGGTAGTTGAATTCATCGTTATCATCTTGGGCAAAATGAGAAAGCAAGTCTTTTGCTAATACGATACCTAAAATCGAATCTTGCTCCTTATTGTGTATCGGAAAGCGTGAGTGGTATGAACTCACCATGATCTGCAACAGTTCGCTAGTAGAGGATTCAGAGTCAATCATAATCATTTTCGATCTTGGCACCATCACATCTCGCACCGTTAGGCTTTCGACTTGCATAACGCCCTCAATTACTGATCGACTGTATGGGTCAATGACAAGATTGTCTTCTGCCTCTTCCAAGGCCTGCATTAATTTCGCTCTGGGCTTTAAAGTTTGTTGAAAATTTTTTTTAAATAACCTTAGAAAAAAAGGTCGACTCGGAGGTTTTTCTTCGCTCATGTATTTTTGAATTCTATCGTGAGTAGTCTATTTTACCTTGGATTAGGCTTTTTTGACACTACGCATTGCTTTTCCCTTTGCTGCACGCTCTTTGCGCACCTTTTTAGGATCAGCAATTAAAGGGCGGTAAATCTCAACACGATCCTTTTCACGCAATACTGTGTCAAGTGTTGCAAACTTAGAAAAAATACCAACCTTGTCTCTTGTGAGATCAATTTGGTCATAAGTGTCCAAAACACCAGAAGCCTCGATAGCTTCTTTTATTGTTGTGCCTTCTTCAACCTCTAGACTTATTAGGCTTTGCTTATCAGGAAGTGCATATGCAACTTCAACGATCATAAATATCACTCATTGTTTGTGCATCAGTAAAATCAAGAGAACCTTCGTAAATTGCTCTCCCAGTGATGGCCCCAATTATACCGTGATGGGCATTTTTGAGAAGCACTGCAATATCATCAAGATTTGCTATACCACCAGAGGCAATAATTGGAATGGGAGTTTTCTTAGCAAGATCTACAGTTGCCATAACGTTGACACCCTGCAACATTCCATCTCTTGCAATATCTGTGTAGATAATTGAACTGACACCATCCTGTTCAAATTTTTTTGATAAATCAACTGCATTTATATCTGTCTGTTTCATCCAGCCATCAGTGGCCACAAGGCCATTGTTAGCGTCCAAACCAACAATAATTTTCCCTGGGAACTCTCTACATAACTCTATAACAAACTCAGGATGAGTAACAGCCATTGTACCAATAATCAGATAACTAATACCTGCCTCAATATATGTATTGGCAATATTTAAATCACGAATACCGCCACCAATTTGGATTGGTATTTCTGGAAAAGCCTGGGTAATTTTGTTGACACAATCGGCGTTAACTGGTTTACCTTCAAAGGCGCCGTTAAGGTCAACCAAATGCAATCTTCTAGCACCTTCATTGACCCATTTAGTGGCCATTTCACTGGGATCATCTGAAAAAACTGTTGCATCAGACATCAAACCTTGTCTAAGGCGAACGCATTGGCCATCCTTTAAGTCTATTGCGGGAATAATTAGCATTAAATTTGTTAGTTATACATAAGAACTGGTTAGGTTGAGATCGACTTACTTCTGAAGCTTATTATTATATGCGTTTGAAAATTATTATCAGATATTTTCACTATCTCAACATAGTTATTAATCTTTATTTAGCTGCAATTTTCCTTGTTTCAAATATGCACTAACTAGTTTGTAAAGTCAAATCGCTTCTAATTCTTCTAAATTCCAGCGTGGCTTGACCAGAACTTCATAGTGATCATTACTTTGGCCAGAAAGCAAGCGATAATGACCTGCAAGAGCAATCATTGCTCCATTATCTGTACAAAATTCAGGGGCTGGATAATGAACCTCAATGTTAAGTTTCTTTGCCATATCATTTAGGGTTTGACGAAGTGCTAAATTGGCACTAACCCCTCCTGCAACGACAAGTGTTGAAAAGCCCGTCTGTTCAATTGCCCTTCGGCATTTAATCATCAAGGTTTCAGTAGCAGCGACTTCAAAAGCCTTTGCAATACTGGCTTTTTCTTTCGGAAAATTTATAAATGTGTTACGTGCAAATGTCTTTAAACCACTAAAACTAAAGTCTAGACCCGGTCTATTAATCATTGGTCGAGGAAAATCAAATCGACCTTCTACTCCCTTGATAGCCAAAAGAGCTAGTGCTGGGCCTCCAGGATATCCCAAACCAAGAATTTTTGCTGTTTTATCAAAAGCTTCCCCAACCGCATCATCTAATGATTGGCCTAATATATTATATTCACCTATACCATCAACCTCAACGAGAAGGGTATGCCCTCCTGAAACTAGAAGTGCCACAAATGGAAACTTTGGTTGTGATGAACCTAAAAGTGGTGCCAATAAATGACCCTCCATGTGGTGAACACCTAAAGCAGGAATTCCCAAACCCCAGGCAAGGCTCTGGGCAATAGAACCTCCAACCAGTAAAGCTCCTGATAAGCCAGGCCCGGCGGTGTATGCAATACCAGTTAATTCCTCTAATTCAATATTACCTGCATCTAGAGTTTCTCTAATTAATGGTAAAGCTCGTTGGATATGGTCTCGGGAAGCAAGTTCAGGCACAACGCCTCCATATTCAGCATGCAAATCTACCTGTGAAAACAATTTATGAGCAAGCAAACCTCGATCACTACTGTAGAGCCCTATACCTGTTTCATCGCAAGAAGATTCGATGCCTAATGTTATAAATGATTTCTTACTCACTGATGTTTTCGCCTAAGTAAACCTTTTTTACGTCGTCATTCGTCAAGATAGATTCTTTGCCACCCTGTGCAATTATCTTGCCAGAATTTAAAACATAAGAACGATTGCAAGTATCAAGCATTTCTCGATAATTGTGATCTGTAATTAAGATGCCAATACCTTTATCTCTAAGCTGATAGATGATTTCTTGAATATCGCCAACTGAGATAGGATCAATACCAGAAAAAGGCTCATCTAATAAAATAAATTTTGGGTCCATTGCAAGTGATCTGGCAATTTCGACCCGCCTACGCTCACCTCCCGAAAGAGTAATCCCTTTGATATGTCGGACATTTTCAACATTAAACTCTGACAAAAGTTCTTCAAGTCTATGTTTTCTCTGTTTAGCTGGTAACGATTTATTAAGCTCCAGGACAGCCATGATATTATCCTCAACACTCAATTTTCGGAAAATTGAAGGCTCTTGTGGTAGATAACCAAGTCCTAAATTGGCACGCTTATGCATCGGCATATGGCCAATACTTTTGTGGTTAAGAAACACTTCTCCCTTATTAGACCTAACCAAACCACAAGTGATATAAAAACAGGTTGTCTTACCCGCTCCATTTGGCCCCAGCAGTCCAACAATTTCTCCAGCCTTGACGGAAAATGAAACGTCGTTTACAACTTCACGTTGAGCGTACTTTTTGTGAATATTTTTTACTTCTAACATATCGAAGGTGAGTTCTGGATGGTCTGCCATTCGTTTTAGCTGTTTGAATATGGGTGCAACTATCTTACCCTAAATATATTCTATATGCCTAGAGCTGTATAGTTCTTTGACTCCGTCTTTTGTAAATATTTTTAGCGCTCCTTTTGAACTCACACCGACCACCTCACCTTCAAAAGACTCCTCTATATCTGTGATCTTAACTCGTTTACCTTGAAGCATATCATATCTCTTCCAGTCAGATTTAAAGTCATCAAAGCCGAATGCACTAAAATGATCTGACATGACTAAAATGTTGTTTATTATTTCGGCAGTCAACAACTTAATATCAGGCAATGTTTTTGTTATCTTTGCCAAATCTATCCAAGGTATTTTACAAACCATATTTTGATCTAAAGCATAATTTATGCCTACCCCAATGACTACGGATTGGTTTTTCGATTGCATCTGATTTTCTAACAAAATTCCAGCTAATTTTTTATCTTCAAAATAGATATCATTTGGCCACTTGATTTTAAAACCTTCAACTAAACACTCTTTCTCGAGAACCTTTACAATTGCCAATCCAATTACTAAACTGAGCCCATTTAGGTTGCACTCTTGTTGAAAATAGCGTCGGATGGAAAACAGGATACTACCGTCCCTCTGCGACTCCCAGTGTCTTCCATGCTGCCCTTTTCCTTGAGTTTGTTCACGGGTAACACATAGCTGCACCTTGTTTGAAAAAGGTCTATTGGTCAAAAAAAGGTTTGTACTCTCAATCGAGTCAAAAAAATGGCACTCTAGGTCTTTCGGTAATAACTCGACTAGAGAAGAATAATAGACCACGTAACCAGAAAAATAATTAAAGACATAAACACAGCAGCCGATGCAACATCCTTAGCAAATCCTGAAAGCTCGTGGCGTTCCATACTAATCCGATCAATCATCGCTTCGATGGCTGAGTTCAGCATTTCAACTATTAGGACAATAAAAATAGGGACAATAAGCAACACCCTTTCAACTTCGGATTCGCCAAGCAAATAGCCAATTGGTATCAACACTATGGCCAACCAAACTTCCAGTCTAAATGCGAACTCAGACTGGTAGCAAGCCTTCAAGCCTTTGGCTGAATAGATGCAAGCAAAGAGCAGCTTTTTGATACCTGTTGGTTTGGTGTTATTGTCCATAAGATCTATATCTCCAGATGAAGAGTCTCATTTGGATGGGTGTAATACTTTGTTAAAATATGACTACTAATTTTACAATAAAAAAAAAATTGGCGTTGCTTATGAAAATTGCGCTTGGTGTTGAATATTTTGGAACTGATTTTCACGGTTGGCAGATACAAGAAAACGGACTCAGAACAGTACAGGGTGTCGTTGAATTAGCCTTATCCAAGGTAGCAGATCACTCTGTTCGTGTCTTTTGCTCTGGCAGGACAGATGCAGGTGTACATGCAAAAGAACAAGTTATTCATTTTGAAACTGAATCAAATAGAGACAGCAAGGCTTGGTTATTTGGCGGTAACGTCAACCTCCCGAGTGATGTAAACTTCACCTGGGTAAAGGAGGTGAGTGATGACTTTCATGCCAGGTTTGATGCTTATGCTAGGTCATATCAATACAAAATACATAACCACCCTGTTCGCTCCTCTTTAAAAACAAACTACAATTTTTGGGAACCAAGATCACTTGACATTAAAAAGATGAGAAAGGCTGCAGATTTTTTGCTTGGTGAGCATGACTTTTCAGCCTTTAGGGGAAACTTGTGTCAAGCAAAATCCCCTATTAAGACTGTAGAATCCATAGAGATAATCAAAACTGATGATACGATACTGATAAAAATCAAAGCCAATGCATTCCTGCATCATATGGTCCGTAATATAGTAGGAACGCTTCTTAAAATAGGCAGAGATGAGAGGGAGATTAATTGGATGTTGTCAGTTTTACAAAGCAAAGATCGTAAACAAGCTGGCCCAACTGCTGAACCTCAGGGCTTGTATTTTGTAAAAGCTTTTTATCACGATCTCTAAAAGGGATAATAATCCAAAAAAAATTAAGTGATATTTATCACCTTGTCCTCGGACTCTTCCTCTCTTTCGATTTCTTCCCAAACATACTTAAGTGCCTGAGCTGTGCGATTAAAAAAACGATTTTCACCAAAACGCTTTTTAAATCCAGAGCGAAACAATTCTGCCTCTAATCTTTCAGTTCTTGAAAAAAGTATTTCTATTCCAGTGTCAGAGCAGGACTGAACTAACTCAGATAACACTGCTTCGCCAGTGGCATCAATTTGATTGAGGGCACCGACATCGACAACAATATATTTTAATTGTTCTTTATTTTTAGCAATTAATTCAAGCATTTGCGTTTCAAAGTAAGCGGCATTGGCAAAATATAGTGATCCGCTATATTTAACAAGCTTCACGACACCACTACTTTCAATGTCCTCACCTCCAAAAGGAGAAAAATTAATCGATCCATCTTGCACCGCTAATTCAGTGAACTTTGGTTGCGTGGTTCGATAAAGAAACAGCCCAAGAGATAAAATAACGCCAAATGCAATTCCGTTTTCAAGATGTGGTGCAAAAATCAGGGTCAATATAAAAGTTAATAAGCCAACAATACCATCTTGCTTTTCTACTTTCCAGGCATGCTTGATTGGCGCAAAATGGATTAAGTTCACTACCGCCATCAAAATCACAGCCGCTAATGTAGCCTGAGGGAGGTGATACAATAAAGGCGTCAACCAAAGAATAGTTAGACCCACAATAAGAGCTGTCACTACAGAAGAAAAACCAGTTGCTGCACCTGCTGACATGTTTACCGCGGTACGTGAAAAGGAACCAGAGACTGGGTAGCCCTGAAAAAAACTTGAGCCAATATTTGACAAGCCCTGACCAATCAGCTCCTGGTTAATATCAAGGCGCTGCTTGGTTTTTGCAGCCATAGATTTAGCAACGGTGATTGCTTCCATAAACCCGATTAAAGAGATAGTGATAGCATAGACAAATAGAGTGCCCATGGCATTGAAATCGAAACTAGGGATTTGAAAACTAAATAAGCCATCTATACCTATAGAGGAAACAATTGCACCACCCATCGACTCATAGCCAATCAAAAATGAAATCGCAGTAGAAATTACTACTACCGTCAATATCGCGGGAATTCTTGGATAGAATCGCTTTAATAGTACTATACCAAGTATTCCCATTACAGCCATAGTTATAGTTGGTGTATGGGTATAAAACAGTGCAGCTTCCAGTAAACGACCTATAGTTTCGTAATTTTGGTCTGCATTACAGATAGTATGTAAACCCTCACTGCCCACCTTTTCTATCCTTTCAATCATAGTTAATGGTTGACAAGCAGAAACCCAATCAGTGTCACTGCTATTGATAACCCTAATACCAAAAACCTTGTGGAGTTGGGAGGCACCAATAATAATTGCCGCAGCATTTGTAAAGCCACTCACAACTGGGTGGGACACGAAGTTGATCACAAAACCCATTCTCAGAACACCAAGAGAAAACTGAAACAATCCAACAATTAGAGCTAACAAAGCTGCATACACAGCATAACTTGAAGCATCAGTAACTATCTCTCCGAGAGCAGCTGCTGTTAATAATGAGACCACTGCAACCGGACCTGTAGATAACTGTCTTGATGACCCCATAAGAGCACCAATCATGACCGGTAAGAATGATGCATATAGACCATACTGAGGACCCAAGCCCGCCAACTGAGCATACGCCATTGATTGGGGAATTATTACTAAAGCAACAGTAACACCTGCCAAAGTATCTGCCTTAAGCACTTTAGGATTTTTTAAATCCTTAATCCATAACAAAAATGGAAATAGTTTTGTTATCCAGTTCATCAAATAATATTTTTTCAGAAATTGTATATCCAGACTACTGCTAGCAAAGAAATAACCTTTAAGATTCTATTATAATATAGGAGCCAAATGTCAATAACTTGGTATTGACTGAATAAATCATCAAAGGAAATCACTTGTGAAGCTTGTTGAGAGTATAAATTTAAATAATATTAGAGGTGATATTACGGGCGGTATAACTGCCGCCATAGTTGCATTGCCTTTTGCCCTGGCAATGGGGCTTGCCTCAGGTGCTGGCGCTGAAGCTGGACTGTATGGTGCAATAATTACAGGTTTTTTTGCAGCAATCTTTGGCGGCACACCTTCACAAGTATCTGGGCCAACAGGCCCAATGACAATTGTGATGTCACTGATAGTGACAAAATATCTTGCTATATATCCAGACACTGGCCTTGCGTTGGCTTTTTTTACGGTGTTCCTGGCTGGAATTTTTCAAATATGCTTTGGCTTATTAAAGCTAGGAAAGTACATCAATTTAATGCCTCATGCAGTTATCTCAGGGTTCATGACAGGTATTGGTGTTATCATCATTGTCCTGCAATTACCGCAAATACTAGGTTTTTATGACATCAAAGGTTCAACATTAAACATCTTTTCCGAGCTAGGAAATGTCAGTCAACTTTTCAACAACTTTGGTGCAATCTCTCTATCTATTATGACGCTCATAATAATCTACCTATTGCCAAAAAGAATTACCCGAATTGTTCCATCTCCATTGATTGCATTAACTTTTGGAACCCTAATTCTATTAATACTGCCAGAATATTTTGCTTCTAATTCTGAGCCATATTCGAAAATGATTTTAGGAGACATCCCCACAGGCTTACCAAGTTTTCAGCTACCTGCTATTGAGCTGTCTATTATCGTAGATTTGATTATCTCTGCCCTAACTTTAGCTATCTTAGGCTCTATTGATTCATTGTTGACTTCATTGGTAGCCGATGAAATTACTCGAACCCATCATGACTCTAATAAGGAATTAATCGGACAAGGCATTGGTAATACTCTATCAGGGTTGTTTGGTGGCTTGCCAGGCGCCGGTGCTACAATGCGAACAATGGCGAATGTTAAGGCGGGTGGCTTTACCCCAATATCGGGCTCCTTGCATGCCATTCTTCTTCTCATTATTGTTTTAGTAGGTGGCAAATTCGCATCCCATATACCTTTAGCTGTATTGGGAGCAATTTTAGTTAAAGTTGGAACTGATATTATCGATTGGAATTTCCTTAAAAAAATATCAAAAATACCAAAAGTAAGTGTAGTCATGATGACAACGGTATTGATAATCACTGTTTTTTATAACCTCATGGTTGCAGTCGCTGTGGGTCTGGTTATGGCAAGCCTTGTTCTCTTGCAACGTATCACAGAATTGCAGTTGGAAGGCATTGTTGCCATACAAAGTATCGAAGATGCGTCTCATTTGGATGAGTCTCATCAAGAACTTATTCGAAAGGGTCAAACGCTATTCTACCAATTAAACGGGTTGATGAGTTTTGGCTCAGCAAAAGGACTAGTTAAAGATTTTTCAGTTCGATCAAATTATTCAAATGCAATCTTGGATTTATCCAATGTACCTAACATTGACTATACAACATCTAGAGGAATTGCAGAGATTTGTAAAATTTGTGAAGAAAGATCTATAGAAATTAAGGTAATTGGCACCAATGACAAAGTACATAAATTCTTAGAAAATATTGGTGTTGACAACTCTATTATCGAGTAATTAAAGCTTAAAAATTTTCGTTCCAATCAACGCTAATCACTCTATTTTGTTTATCAACCGAAACGAGATATGGCTCAATATAAGGAATCCAGTGTTCTGTATCACCTTTAGTAACTAGAACATTGTTTGAACCTGTATCTACCAAGTAATCCACTACTCCTAAATCAACTCCATTTTTATTAATCACTCGAAATCCAGTTAATTCATACCAATAATGTTCATCACCACCAACTTCAGGCAGTTGATCTTTATCAATATATAAATCCTTTCCAATCAGTTGACCTGCTTGGTCTCTATTATCAATGCCTTTTACATGGGCGACAATTGTCTTGGACTGTTCGCGACCCGTAGTAATTTCAATAACCTTATAAGTTCCATTATCAATAAAGAACCAGGGCCGATATTCAAGGATATTTTTCCTTGGCTCTGTGTAAGAAAATATTTTTACCCAGCCCTGAACACCAAAAAAGCCATTAATCTTTCCGACTAATAGCTTTTTTTCGTCTAAATGTGGTGTTAATGCCACCTAATTACTTAGCGTCTTTCTCTTCCGCTGGGGTTTCTTCTTCAGGAGCTTCTTCAGCTGCTGCTTCTACTGGAGCTTCCTCTGCAGGTGCTTCTTCAGCTGCTTCAGCTGCTTCAGCTGCTTCAGCCTTTGCTGCAGCTTCTAATTCAGCTTTTGCTTTTGCCTCTGCATCTAATTTAGCTTTCTCTGCTGCGGCCTTTTTTGCCGTTTTAGCAGCTAAATACTTTTCACGAATTGAAGGGTCTTTATATTCTTTGGCCAATTGCTTCACTCGATCAGAAATCTGTGCGCCTTGTGAAATCCAATATGCTAGTCTATCTTCTTCTAACTGAAGCCTTACTTCTTGTCCGCGAGCAACAGGATTAAAGTATCCAATACGCTCAATATAGCCACTATCTCTCCTCTTTCTAGAGTCCGTTGCTACAATCGAATAAAAAGGTTTTTTCTTGGCTCCACCTCGGGCTAGTCTAATCTTAACCATGGGTTTTTTGCTCCTTTATATTGTTAAATTCTTAAGGCGGGAAATTATATCAGTTATCGATGTTTCGTGCTAATTTAATTGCATCACCGATGTAGTTCATAGGTGTAAGTTGTGAGAGCTCTTCTTTAGCATGAAAAGGTATATCTAGTGACCCTACAAAATCTGCTAATATTTCAGCATCAATCTTCTGACCACGAGTTAAGGATTTAAGTTTTTCATAAGGGTTATCAACACCATAACGGCGCATAACTGTTTGGATAGGTTCCGCTAGGACCTCCCACGCATTGTTCAAATCAGAAAGCATCTGCTCCTCGTTTGTTTCTAATTTCGAAATACCCTTACAAATTGAAGCATAGGAGATCAAGCTATGCGCACAACCTACACCTAAGTTTCTTAAGACTGTTGAGTCAGACAAATCCCTCTGCCAGCGTGAAATAGGTAATTTCGAAGCTAGATGATCGCCTATCGCATTAGCAATACCTAAATTACCCTCAGCATTTTCAAAATCAATCGGATTGACTTTATGAGGCATAGTGGAAGAGCCAATTTCACCCTCAATTGTTCTTTGTTTGAAATATCCGAGTGAAACATAGCCCCAAATATCTCTACAAAAATCAATTAAGATTGTATTGAAACGGTTCAATGCATGAAAGTACTCAGCAATATAATCGTGGGGCTCTATTTGAGTAGTATAGGTAGCGTAATTTACACCAAGGCTTTCAACAAATGTCTTAGTAATATTCTTCCAGTTCAGATCAGGATAAGCACTTAGATGTGCATTAAAATTTCCAACAGCACCATTAAACTTGCCCATTATTTTAACTTCATCAAAGAGTTTAATTTGTCGCTTTAATCGATCAGTGTAGTTAGCCATCTCTTTGCCAAGCGTTGTTGGTGATGCGGTTTGACCATGTGTTCTAGAAAGCATTGGAATCAGAGCATTTTCATTCGATAAACTTGTAATAAGCTCTATCACATCTCGCATTTGTGTGAGAAGTATGTCTCTACCATCTTTTAGCATAAGCGCATGAGATAAGTTGTTAATATCTTCAGATGTGCAAGCGAAATGAATAAACTCCCGGATACTTACTAAAGTATGGTTTATTGAAATTTTTTCTTTTAGAAAATACTCTACTGCCTTAACATCATGGTTAGTTGTATTTTCGAATTTCTTTACATGCAAAGCGTCTGCCACGGAAAAATTAGTAGCAATGCTGTCTAATAAAGTATTGGCACCCGAATCATAAAGGGTTGACACTTCAGCTATTTCTGAATTTCGAGACATCGCTTGAAGCCATCTAACTTCAACTAGAACTCTATATTTGATCAATCCAAACTCACTAAAAATGCTACTAAGATCACTTGTCTTTTTGCTATAACGACCATCAATAGGAGAAATGGATTTTAGGGTGTTAAATTCAACAGCAGAAAAGGACTCTAGGTTGTCAATGTTAAATGGATTGTTATTAACACCTTCTGGATCAACAAGCTCAGCAAGAGTGATACCTAAGTATTTTGCTAAAGATTTTAATTGATTGAGTGTGGGTTGAGATCGCCCAGTAAAATAATGCCCTACTGCACCACGAGTTGATTTTCCCATAGCAGAAGCTATGTCTTTTTGCTTAATACCCCTATCACGCATTATTTTTTTTGCTTGTACAATCCATGTATCCATTTTCCTCTCCACTCTATTATGTATCTTTTAATGAAAAATTAAACTCTTTATTCTTATATTTTAGATAATATATGTATTATATATATTTATGATAATATATGTATCTTATTTAAGGTAGAAAAAATAATACTTTAAAAACAAACAAGTTTGGTTTAATTTGGATGCAGGAGCAAAGAATACCTGTAAACAATATAGCTGATTAAATCATAATGTGAAAGATCAAATCAATCAATTTTAGCTATCACTATAAAAAGTATAAAATTAAACTCTTTAACTGTATTAACTAATAAGCAGATATTATCGATGAAAGAAACATATTTAAAACACTGTAAAGAAAGAAAAGAAAATAATCTTCCTCCTTTAGCACTTGATGCCAAACAAGCCAAATCAGTCGTCGATCAGCTGATTTCTGGTTCAGATGACGAATTCTTTTTAGATCTATTAACACATAGAATACCTCCTGGCGTTGATGAGGCTGCCTACGTGAAAGCAGGGTTTTTAACTAGTGTTGCCAAAGGTGATCAGCTCTGCCAATCTATTTCTCAAAAACATGCGACTTTTCTATTAGGAACCATGCTTGGTGGCTATAGTATTAACTCATTAATTGATTTACTTGATATTGATGAGACTGCAGAGACTGCTTGTAATGCCTTGTCTCACACAATCCTAATTTACGAAGCACATCAGAGTGTGCTTGAAAAATCAACACACAATGCTTATGCTAAAAAAATTATAGATTCATGGGCTTCAGCCGAATGGTTTACTTCAAAAACACCTCTTTCTGAAGCTATTAAAGTAGTTGTTTTTCGAGTAGACGGTGAAACTAATACTGATGACCTTTCTCCTGCAACTGAAGCCTGGTCTCGCCCAGACATTCCACTTCATGCCCAATCAATGCTTGTTAAAAAGATGGATAAACCGCTCGAAACTATCGAAAAACTTAAAGAAAAAAATCTTCCATTAGCATATGTTGGAGATGTAGTTGGCACTGGCTCTTCTCGTAAATCAGCCATTAATTCTGTTTTATGGCACATGGGTAAATCTATTGATTACATTCCCAATAAAAATACTGGTGGTGTCATTCTTGGAGGGAAAATTGCACCAATATTCTTTAATACAGCAGAAGACTCAGGCGCCTTACCGATAGAATGTGATGTCTCAAAACTGAGCATGGGTGACGAAATAACAATCCACCCATTTAAAGGCATCATTACCAATTCATCTGGCGCAACTATCTCAACTTTTGAACTGACACCAAGCACAATGCCTGACGAGGTTCGCGCTGGTGGAAGAATTCCTCTTATTATTGGTAGAGCTTTGACAGATAAAACCAGGACTGAGCTTGGTGTAAAGGTTAGCGATGTTTTTCTGCGTCCAATAGACCCAAAAAATAGCTCGGCAGGATTTACTCTTGCTCAAAAAATTGTTGGCAAAGCCTGTGGCGTTTCAGGTGTTCGTCCAGGAACTTACTGTGAACCTAGGATGAGCTCAGTAGGCTCCCAGGACACAACAGGTGCGATGACACGAGATGAACTCAAAGAGTTAGCTTGTTTAGGGTTTTCTGCGGATCTAGTCATGCAAAGTTTTTGTCATACAGCAGCTTATCCAAAGCCGATTGACCTTGAATTACAACATACACTGCCTGACTTTATGCAATCACGTGGAGGAGTCTTACTGAAGCCAGGAGATGGCATTATTCATTCTTGGTTGAATCGTATGCTGCTACCAGACTCTGTTGGAACTGGTGCTGATTCTCATACTCGCTTTCCTATTGGTATTAGTTTTCCAGCAGGTTCAGGATTAGTTGCATTTGGTGCTTCTATAGGTGTCCTGCCTTTAGATATGCCTGAATCAGTTTTAGTTCGGTTTACTGGCAAAATGCAACCTGGAATCACCCTAAGGGATTTAGTCAATGCTATCCCTTATATGGCAATCCAAAAAGGACTTCTCACTGTCGAAAAATCCAACAAGAAAAACATCTTCTCAGGAAGAGTTTTAGAAATTGAAGGCCTAGGAGATCTCAAAGTTGAACAAGCTTTTGAACTTGCAGATGCCTCAGCAGAAAGATCTTCTAATGGTTGCACTGTACAACTCAATAAAGAGCCCATCGAAGAGTATTTACAATCAAATATTACCTTGCTGTCTTCTATGATTGATTCTGGTTATGAAGACAAAAAAACCATCGCTAAACGCATCCAAGATATGCAGAAATGGCTTGATAAACCTAAACTATTGAAAGCTGACAATGACTGTGAGTATGCTGAAATAATTGAAATCAATTTAAATGAAATAAAAGAGCCTATTCTCGCCTGTCCAAATGATCCAGATGATGTTAAGTTACTCTCTGATGTTGCAAAAACAGCCATCGACGAGGTCTTTATCGGCTCATGTATGACAAATATTGGTCACTTTCGGGCTGCCGCACAATTACTTAAAGATCAAACTGAATTAAATACTGTTTTGTGGGTAGTACCGCCAACCCGTATGGATGAAAAACAGTTACGTGCAGAAGGTATTTATGAAACCTTTGAGAAGTTGACAGAACATACAGAAATACCGGGTTGTTCTTTGTGTATGGGCAATCAAGCAAGAGTAAAAGAAGGAGCTTCTGTGGTTTCAACATCGACAAGAAACTTTCCTAACCGACTTGGAGACAACGCCAATGTCTTTTTAGCTTCTGCTGAGGTTGCAGCAATTTCTGCCAAACTAGGATACATTCCTAGCATTGAAGAATATCTATCTTTAATGAGTGATATTGAACCAATGTCAGGTGAAATATATCAATACCTTAACTTTGATCAGATTGCAGATTACCAAGAAGCAGCAGCTAACGTACCCCTTGAAACGATTCTCCAAAACTAATTAAATTGGACGTAAAAAAAGCCGCTCTAAGCGGCTTTTTAATGATAGGTTCAAAGAGCTACTTAATTTTCTCTTCTTTATACATCACATGCTTTCTGACTACCGGATCAAATTTCTTTACTTCAATCTTGTCGGGATGAAGACGCTTATTTTTAGTAGTTGTGTAGTAGTGTCCTGTTTCAGCTGAAGATACTAGTTTGATTTTCTCTCTCATAACTTACTCCTTATACCTTTTCGCCGCGGTCACGAATTTCTGACAAAACTGCATCTATGCCTTTTTTGTCAATTACACGAAGACCTTTCGCGGAAAGCTTCAACTTTACGAAACGATTTTCACTTTCCACCCAAAAACGATGAGTATGCAGATTTGGGTAAAAGCGACGGCGTGTTTTATTGTTTGCATGCGAAACATTATTACCACTCAAAGGCCGCTTACCAGTAACTTGACATACTTTAGCCATAACGACTACCTACAAATTTCTAAAAAGGAGAAATTATACGCAAAAATTCGTAGTTTTTATATATATATTTATTTACTTTATTGATAAAAACTGTATCATACCAATCTTCCGGAGGGATGGCAGAGCGGCTGAATGCACTGGTCTTGAAAACCAGCAAGGGCTAATACCCTTCCAGGGTTCAAATCCCTGTCCCTCCACCACTCACCCCCCTTACTAAAGCATCCTCAAAAAATTGTTGCATTAATATGTGTCTGAATAGTGCTACTTTGGTCTTCTTCGTCCAACATT
>JAKUUR010000014.1 GCA_022448455.1 Candidatus Thioglobus autotrophicus | reverse complement strand
GTCGTTAGCTCAGTTGGTAGAGCACCGGACTTTTAATCCGATGGTCGAGCGTTCAAATCGCTCACGACCCACCATATTCTATAAGGCTTGCAGAGTGTAAGCCTTTTTTTGTGACATAAATCTTCGTATATCGTGCAAATTTCGTGCACTTCTCGTGAAATTTAGAGTTTTTTCAGGTATATATGGTAATATTAAATTAAATAAATAACCAAAGGAGTACGTGTGTCTAAATTTTATGTAATGGGTAATTACACACCTAAAGCTTTTCAAGGTTTTATTAAAAACCCGAGTCAAGACAGAGCTGCGGCTGCTAGTGAACTTTCAAAAACAATTGGTGCAACATTGGCGTCTTTTGACATTGTTAGAGGACAATACGATTTTATTGCTGCCGTTGATGCACCAAACTTTGAAAGTACTGCTGCACTCAAAATGGTTGTTGTAGCATCGGGGAATATCGAAAACCTCACCATTCTTGAAGCTGTGGATATGAAAAATATTGCAACTTTAGCTTCTACAGCAATGGCAGGTTATACACCACCTAGTTAATTCAAAAACTCTAAATTTCACACGTAACCCAGTAAGTTGTAGACGCTAGAGAAGAAAAATGAAACGCTACCACCCACTACTTGTAAGTTTGCACTGGTTGTTGGCTGTATTAATATTGTTTTCATTGTTTGCTGGTAGTAATATTTTGGCAGTTATGCCTAATGATAACCCTGACAAGATTGCAATACTTAAAGTTCATATTATCTCGGGTTTGGTTATTCTTGTTTTGATGTTGCTGAGACTGTTCGTTAGAATTAAAACGGGTAAACCTGTGGCAATTGACACTGGTGATGTTTTCATCAATAAGACAGGTAAATATAGCCATATTTTAATATATGTATTGGTCTTCTTGATTGTAGGCAGCGGTTTAGGTACAGCCATATTGGCGGGTTTGTCAGATATTGTATTTTTTGGAAGTGGTGAAGCATTACCAGAAACTTTTGACGACCTACCACCTAGAATAGCACATGGCGTATTAACAAAGATTTTGATTGTAACTATAGCATTGCATTTCTTGGCAACGATGTGGCACCAATTTATCCGCAAAGAGAATGTATTGTCCAGAATGTGGTTTGGGAGGCGATAATAGTTAATTCGTTTACTCTTGATTCTCTTACTGAGAGTCGCTAAGTTTCCAGTTATCTAATTAGAGTTTTTTCAGAATTACGTAAATGGAATCATCTTTTTCAATCTCCTCATATCTTTCCATTTCTAAAATATCAAAGTTGTTACATATAATATTTTTTATGTTTTCTTCAGTGTGATAGTAAATTAATCGTCCAAGATGTTCCTCAATCTTGTCCCCATACCAAAAAGTGTGGCAGAGAATGCCCTTGTTCTCTAAAACTTGATATTGTCGTTTAAATGACTGAGAAAGTTCCTCATCAGTAAAGTAGTGTAGGACTTTATGAGAATAGATGCAGTCAAATTTCTTATTGGTGTCTATTGAAGTAGCATCCAGAAAGAGTAAGTCAGAATCTTTATGTATGTCACGATACCTATCAATAAACAGTTTTGAGTTGTCCGAACCTGTGACTTGGTATCTACGACTGAGAAGATCCAGGTCAGAACCCGGACCCATTCCGAGTTCTAGGACGGTTGAATTATAGGGTAAGTAATTATGTAATATTTCAATTAATTCCTTACCATCGTGACCCTCTGTCCTTGAGATATAGTCATTCACATTTTTTTCATTGTCGAAGTAATTCATAAATTTTGATTTTATAGAAAAGTCTTTATGACAATATGCAACTGTCAATTCAAGTACAAAAAATAATAATTTCACACCAAACCCAGTTTCCCCGATTGACTAGTTATTAAAAAAAAACTGGGCTAAATATCTAGAAAAGATATAACAACGTTAAAAAAATAATATAAACTTCTGTGTATCCTCATTTATTTATGGAGGATTTTGTTTTTTATTTATTTAAGGAGAAATATATGAACTATTTGCCAAAGTCATTGGCTGTGGGCTTCGTATTGGCAACCTTTGCAGCATCTTCTGTGCTTGCAGCGGGAACACACCCAGTAACAGGCGAAGCATTGGCTGATGATCAGACATTTACATACAGTTTGTTGGATGAATTTACTTCAGTAGATCCTCAAATTGTTGAGGACGTTTCTGGTTCTGATATTATTCGTGACCTTTTTGAAGGATTAATGAATCAAGATGCTGATGGTAACCTTGTTCCAGGTGTTGCTACTGGCTTCACTACAAATGATGCAAAAAATGTATATACATTTACACTACGTGATAACGCTATGTGGTCTGACGGCAACCAAGTTACCGCTCACGATTTTGTTTATGCGTGGCAGCGTTTAGCTGACCCTGCAACTGCCTCACCATACTCATGGTTTGCTGAAATTATGGCGCTCGAGAATGTTGGTGCGGTTATGTCAGGTGAATTAGGACCAGAAGCATTAGGAATTAGAGCGCTTGACAATCACACTCTAGAAGTGCGATTGACAGCATCGTTGCCGTATTTTGCTGCAATGACTACCCATGCTTCGACATTCCCAACTCCTCAGTGGACAATAAGAACGTTTGGTAATGACTGGACTAAGCCAGGTAATATTGTATCTAATGGTGCCTATGTTCTTACAGAACACATTCCTATGGAACGCACTATTCGTGAGCGTAACTCATTATATTGGAATGATGAAGCAACGATCCTTGATAAAGTAGTAACTCTAGTTATTAATGACGAGAACGTTGATTTAACTCGTTATTTAGCTGGCGAAACTGATAAAGGAACCGTTCCTTCAGGACAATACCTTCGTCTAAAAGAGGAATACCCTAATCAGGCGACATCTTTCCCTAGGCTTTGTAACTACTACATGACATTTAACTTGTCACCTAGTGGCCCAGAAGCATTTAAAGATGTTCGTGTTCGTCACGCATTAGCATATGCTATTGATCGTTCAGTTATTACTGAAAAGATCTTACAAGCTGGTCAAATTAATGCATTTACATTTACTCCAGGTGCTACTGCTGGTTTTGATGTTCCTGCAGTTGCATTTGGTCAAATGTCTCAAGATGAGAGAAATGCAAAAGCTCAAGAGTTAATGGCCGAAGCTGGTTACGGTCCAGATAATCCACTAAGCTTTGAGTATTTATATAATACTTCTGAAGGGCATAAGAAGATTGCAATAGCAGCTCAACAAATGTGGAAAGAAACACTTGGTGCTAATGCTACACTAGCTAATCAGGAGTGGAAGACATTCCTTAAAACTCGTGGTGGACAAGGTTTCGAACTTGCCCGCGGCGCTTGGTGTGGTGACTATAACGAAGCCTCTACTTTCTTAGACCTTCTATCAACGCCTTCTGGCTACAATGATGGTAAATTTAGTAACGCTGAAGTTGATCAGTTGATGTTAGAAGCAAGAACTATGTCTGATGCGTCAGCTAACTACACTCGTGTTGAAGAGATCTTGGCTAATGAAATGCCAGTGATCCCTATTTATCACTATGCAGGTGTATTTATGCTTAAAACTAACGTTAAAGGTTGGCCTTATAACAACGTAGAACAGAACTGGTATTCGCGTAACTTATATAAAGTTGCTCAGTAATATATAGTTCTCTAGAGAAGCACCGCACAGAGAATGTGCGGTGCTTTTTTATTTGTCGGGTACAATAATTCAATAAATATTTTTCTGTTCAATTTCCAATATGTTCAACTACATAATTAAGCGAATTGGAATTGCTATTCCGACATTACTAATTCTGATAGTAGTAACCTTTTATTTAATGCATGCCGCCCCTGGTGGTCCCTTTACTTCAGAAAGACCTCTACCTGCACAAGTGCTTGCAAATATAGAGGCTAAATATGGTTTGGATCAGCCAGTCTGGCGTCAGATGATTAACTATTCGTGGGGTGTTGTAACTGAGTTTGATTTTGGACCCTCCTATAAATATCATGATAGAACTGTCAATGAGATTATCGCTCAAGGCTTTCCAATTACCTTAAAGTATGGCTTTTGGTCATTTATTGTTGCTATAGGGGTAGGTATTCCACTCGGAGCAATAGCAGCAATCCGCAAAAACACTTGGATTGATTACTTTGCTGTAGGGGTTTCAATTGGTGCACAAGTATTGCCAAATTTTGTCATGGCACCGCTACTGATTATTGTTTTTACCTTATGGCTTGGATGGTTGCCAGGTGGTGGTTGGCATGGTGGTGATTGGGAATACCTAGTAATGCCAGTTATTGCTCTATCAACTAGCTATATGGCCTCAATTGCGAGAATAACCCGTTCTTCGATGTTGGAAGTTTTGAATGCAAACTATATACGTACAGCTAGAGCAAAAGGACTTCCGACAAAAACAATCTTCTTTAGGCATGTATTTAAGCCTTCTCTTCTTCCAGTTATTTCATATCTTGGACCAGCATTTGTAGGGTTGATTACTGGATCAGTAGTTATTGACATGATTTTTTCAACGGGTGGAATGGGTTATTTTTTCGTAAATGCTGCATTTAATCGTGATTATGCAGTAATGATGGGTATTACTATTTTGGTGGGTTCTCTGACCATTTTGTTTAGTTTAATTGCAGATCTTCTTTATGCCTGGGTAGATCCAAAGATTAGGTACTAATAAAATGATAGTAGCAAATAAAAACAAAATCAAAGATATGGCGGAAAATCTTTCTGATTCAGGTCCTGGCCGCTCTCTTTGGAAAGATGCTCGGATGCGATTTATGCAAAATAAGGCTGCAACTCTAAGTCTATTTGTTTTATTAGTAATTGTCGCATTTTCTTTTATTGGCTCTCACTTTGCTGTTTGGAGTTATGAGCGAATTGATTGGAATGCTGTGGGCTCAGCTGCAAAAGTTGGAATGCCATCAATTGAGACTGGTCACTACTTTGGAACTGACGATCTGGGTCGTGATATCTATTCACGTGTTATTCAGGGTACTCAGATTTCTCTAATGGTTGGCATATTGGGAGCAACTGTAGCAGTTGTTGTTGGCACTCTATATGGAGCAACCTCAGGCTATCTAGGTGGACGAACGGATCAAATTATGATGCGAATTGTTGATATATTAATGTCAATTCCATACATGTTTGTTTTAATTCTTTTATTAGTTGTTTTTGGCCGATCAATTATAATGCTTTTTGTGGGTATTGGTCTTTTGTCTTGGCTAGATATGAGCCGTATAGTTCGTGGTCAAACCCTGAATCTTAAGAACAAAGAGTTCATTGAGGCTGCTCAGGCAATAGGTGTGAGTGATTATAAAATTATTATGCGACACATTGTTCCCAATCTTTTAGGTATTGTCGCAGTATATGCAACGCTTCTAGTTCCAGGAATTATTCTAGCTGAAAGTTTTATTTCATTTTTAGGACTCGGTGTTCAGGAGCCATTAACAAGCTGGGGTGCTTTAATTAAGGAAGGTTCTAACACAATCATGTACGATACAGAATGGCAATTGCTGTTTCCTCTAGCATTTTTTGTTGTAAGTCTTTTTTGCTTCTATTTTATTGGTGACGGTTTACGAGATGCCCTTGATCCAAAGGGTAGGTAGTTGATATGAGCTTATTAGAGGTAAACAATCTCCAAGTACAATTTGAGACTACTGATGGCATAGTAAGTGCAGTTAATAATGTTAGCTTTTCACTTGAAGAGGGAAAAATTTTAGCAATTGTTGGTGAGTCTGGAAGTGGAAAAAGTCAGACAGTTTTTGCGATGATGGGTTTGTTGGATCAAAATGGTCATGCCACTGGAAGTGTGAAATTCGAAGATCAAGAAATTCTTAACCTTTCTATTTCAGAGCTAAACCTTATTCGTTCTGAAAAGATAGCGATTATTTTTCAGGATCCGATGACTAGTCTTAATCCGTATATGAAAGTCTCTGCGCAGATGGCTGAAGTCTTAATACATCACAAAGGATTGTCAAAAACTGACGCCATTAAGCAATCAATTAGTATGCTGGATGCGGTTCAAATACCTGATGCTAGAAACCTTATTAGAATGTATCCCCATGAATTTTCAGGAGGCATGAGGCAGCGTGTAATGATTGCAATGTCTCTACTGTGTCATCCTAAATTGTTAATTGCTGATGAACCTACAACCGCCCTAGATGTTACAGTTCAAGCTCAAATAATGCATTTACTATCCGATATTCAAAAGGAGTTTGGCACCTCAATTATTTTAATCACCCATGATCTTGGTGTTGTTGCTGGCAACAGTGATGAGACTTTAGTAATGTATGGTGGTCAGGTTATGGAAATTGCTACAACTGAGCTTATCTATGCAAGTCCTACCCATCCATACACTCAAGGATTGATGAGTGCAGTTCCTCGACTTGACGACAATGCCGTTAAACTAAAAACTATACAAGGCAATCCTCCAGATGCGATGTTGGACCCTGTAGGCTGCCCATTTTCCCCGCGCTGTAAATTTTCAAAAGACATTTGTTCCACTCACACTCCAGAACTTCTTGAGACAGGAGAAAATAAACACTTCAGAGCCTGTCATGTAGCATTTAAGGAATTATTATGAATCATGAAACTATGATGCAAGTTGAAAACCTAAAGGTGCATTTTGATGTTTCTAGTGAAGGAGATATGCTTTGGACAAAACGAAAAAAATTACAGGCAGTAAATGGAGTTTCATTTGAATTAAAGTCAGGTGAAACGCTAGGCATAGTGGGTGAGTCAGGGTGTGGTAAATCGACCTTAGCTCGTGCAATTATTAGCATGGTTCCTGCTGAAACAGGAAGAGTTTTATGGTTCGGTAAAGACTTATTAGCACTTAATAAAACAGAAATGAGAAAACACCGAAAAGAAATCCAAATGATCTTTCAAGATCCACTTGCAAGCCTTAATCCTCGAATGACTATTGGAGAGATTATTGCAGAACCCTTGAAAACTCATTACCCTAAAACTTCAAAGGCAGATATTAAAGCAAGAGTTGGAGATGTAATGAATAAGGTTGGTTTATTAGAAAACCTTATTAATCGTTATCCTCATGAATTTTCTGGTGGCCAATGCCAACGTATCGGTATAGCGAGAGCTTTAATCTTAAAGCCTAAATTAATTATTTGTGATGAACCAGTTTCGGCGCTAGATGTTTCCATCCAGGCCCAGGTAATAAATCTACTAATGGACTTACAGAAAGAGATGGGCTTGACTCTAATATTTATCGCTCATGATTTAAGCATTGTGAAGCATATCAGTACCAAAATTATGGTTCTTTACATGGGCAATATAGTTGAGCTTGCTAAAAGTGAAGATATATATAATCATCCACGTCACCCTTATACCCAGGCGTTGATTTCTGCAGTTCCAATTCCAGATCCAAAAATAGAGAAAAACAAGGATTTAATTCTAATAGAAGGGGACTTACCATCACCGATAAACCCTCCATCAGGTTGTGTTTTTCGTACCCGTTGCAAAAAAGCGCAGGACATTTGTTCTCAGGAAAAGCCCGAACTCAAAAAAGCTGCAAGTAGTCATGAAGTTGCCTGCCACTTTAATGATTAACTACTTTAGAAAACGCATAAAAAATAAATGGCTACTCATTATCCTGCCCTTCATGTTTTTTCTTATAAAGGGGCTTATATGGTTGGCTATATTTTATGGCTTGTGGGACATAATTAAGTCAGTCTTTTAAATTTAGCTGTATTACAAATTTAGCTAATAAGGATACTTCGAAAAGGTAAAACTATTTAGTAGTTACCTGAGATAAAATCTCTTTCATACTCTTTTTATTGGTAAATATTTCCTCTTCTGTGAGGCCATCCATTTCGTGAGGAAAGACTAACCAGTCATCTGTTTCATGAATATAGTAATCTGGGACCATATCAATGATGTTTCTTTCGGGCTTATACCAAGGCATCGCCACACGAACATCGTGAGGTATATTTTTTCTTGCCCTCTCATTTAGAGTGTCTAGTATCGCTTTAATGCTTCTTCCTGAATCGAACACGTCATCAACCAAAAGCAGACTATCTTCAGCATTCATGTGACTAATAAGATAGTCTATGCCATGAACGCGTACCTCTTTTGATTGATTGTTTATGCCAATATACGAGGAAGTCCGAATAGCAATATGATCAGATTCATTGCCTAGATAAGCCAGTATTTCTTGAATGGCAATACCTACCGGGGTGCCGCCACGCCAAACACCCACAATAAAGTTTGGTCTGAAGCCACTATTATAGATATCCACACCGAGTTTAAATGAATCGAGAAGTAATTCTTCCGCTGTAATATATTTCTTTGTTATAGACATAATTTCATTCCGATTAATCATTATTTAATTATAAATTTATTTAATTTATATTTTAGTCAATTGACCATTCATTAATTTGCTTAACTAAGTGAGATTTAGTTTTAGTATCTGCAAACGAGGATTCCATAGCCATGCGAGAAATGTAAAGTAGCTGTTTTAAATCGAGATTAAAGTGTTCAGCTCCATTTTGATACTCTTTACCGACACTGGTATTAAAAAACGGTGGATCGTCTGAGTTTAGGCTGACACTAATTCCTGCTTCAAGAATATGATTTAGAGGATGACTTTTCCAGTCTGGATACAAAGCCAAAGCCAAATTGCTTCCCGGACAGATTTCTAAAGATATTTTACGATTTGCCAAGGTTTTAATTAATTCGTCGTCCTCAGCGCTTCGAACACCGTGGCCTATTCGGCTTATCATTGGTAGATGATTAATTACATCCCATACACTTTCGGAACCACATACTTCACCCGCATGAACAGTGCAAGGATAGCCAGCATCGATGGCAATTTGAAAAGCGGGAGTAAAATCTGATGCAACGTATTGGGATTCATCTCCACCCATACCAAAACCGACAATATAGGGGTGTGGCTCATCGACCATGAGTTGTGCAATTCTTACCGCCTGCTGTGGCCCTAGATGACGGACACAAGTGACTATAATTCGTCCTATAATGCCAAACTCTCTTTCAGCATCATCAATCCCTTGAGCACAGCCTGACAAAACATCTTCGTAACTCATACCCATTTCAGCAGCGTGGTCTGGAGAAATAAATGTTTCAGCATAAATCGTTCCCTCAAGTGCACAGGATTTAAGGTAATCATAGGTAATGTCTCGATAGTCTTTGCTGTACTGCAGACAAGAACTTACTTCGTCGTAAGCTTGCAAAAAAGTGACAAAGTCATCCCAGGCAAAGTCTCCTTGTGGAGTAAATAAACCATCCCTCAGCTTTATGTTATTGCGTTTTGCAATCTGTTTAACTAATGAAGGCTGGATGGTTCCCTCGAGATGACTATGGAGTTCAACCTTAGGTATTTGACGGATTTTTTGGTACATTAATTTCATCTGTATTAATCAATTTTATATTAATTGACAGCTCTTACCATGCGGCAACGGATCTATCTCTAAATGATTAGCTATTGTTTGACCCATATCAGCAAAGCTAGATCTTTCGCCTAAGTTATTGTTTTTCACTTGGTTTCCATAAAATACTACCGGTACATGTTCACGAGTATGGTCGCTACCTGGCCAAGTTGGGTCGCAACCATGATCGGCAGTAATAAGTACCAGGTCATCATTACTTAATTGGCTCTCAATTTCAATTATACGTTTATCGAGTTGTTCCAAAGCCAACGCATAGCCCGCAACGTCACGTCGGTGTCCAAACTTAGTATCGAAGTCTGCTAAATTGACAAATATTAATCCTTCTTGAACTAGCTTCATTTGTGACAATAATTGATCTATCAATGCCATGTTATCAGAACCCTTAACAGTATAACTAACGCCTTGATTAGAAAAAATATCGGCAATTTTTCCTAGTGAAACAACTTGACCACCGGCAGCTTGAATAAAATCTAATAAAGTTAGGCCATTTGGAGGGGTGGTTAAGTCACGACGGTTAGCAGTACGCTCAAAATCATCACTACAAGTGCCAATAAATGGCCTTGCAATAACTCGCGTAATACCCAATGGGTCAACAAGACGCTTGGCTACTTTGCATAGTTCATAAAGACGCTCCAAGCCAAAAGATTGTTCATGTGCAGCAATCTGAAATACTGAATCAGCAGATGTGTAACAAATAGGAAAACCGGTTTCCAAGTGTTTCTCACCAAACTCTTTGATGACTTCTGTGCCGGAAGCATGCTTATTAGCTAAGGTGCCGCTAATTTGACCTTGAGTTAAGAGGTTCTGAAGTAGCGATGAAGGAAAGCAGTTTTCTTGGCTTGGAAATGTCCCCCACTCAAAAGGAACCGGCAAGCCACAAATTTCCCAATGACCACTTGGAGTGTCTTTGCCGGCACTTACTTCACGGGCGTAACCATAAGCGCCTTGAGGAGTAACACTAGCCACAGGCAAAGGTTTTCCACGACTGGCATTAGCTGCAGCTCCTAGACCCCACCTAAGTAAATTAGGTATGTTTAGTGGCCCTTGGCGTTGACTATTGTCTGCATTACCCTCAGCGCAAGCTTCAGCAATATGGCCTAGAGTGTCTGCACCTTTGTCGCCATATCGATGAGCGTCAGCGCTTGAACCTATGCCTAAGGAATCGAGTACTAAAATGATTGCACGCTTCACGATTCTCTCTCTTTGTTGGAAGATAATATTTCATACACCAGAGGTGCTGTTTCAGGGGGGGTTTCACTGAATTGTATGGTTGAGGGCAATGTTTGTTGCAAATACTGGACTTGATCATCATTACGGACATGTGCATAGGCTAAAGGTTGCCCAGTATCGATCCACTGACCGATATTCACGATGTCGGTCAAACCTACGCCATGATCTATTGAGTCACTGGCCTTAGTGCGTCCAGCCTTCAGGTGTATCATATTTAAACCAATGGTACGAACATCCATCTTAGTTATATAGCCAGAAGATTTCGATAATATAGGGTTAATAATTGGCATTGGGACTAAGTAGTCATCCGTTTTTTCCAATAAATCTATAGGGCCTCCTAGCGCATGGATCATTTGTCCAAATACCTGTGCTGCTTGACCCGAAAATAAAGCCTCTTGGGATTTCGTTCTAGCAGCTACTAGATCAGATTCGATGCCACTCAACTGTAGCATTTGTGCAGCCAGCTCGAGTGTTAGTTGCAGTAAACGTTCATTAGCATTTTCTGGTTCAATCAAAAACCCGATACATTCTTGTACTTCGGTGGCATTACCCACGTTATAGCCTAATACCTGATCCATGTCCGTGATTAGGCAACGGGTTGGAACACCCGCACTGCTTGAGACATCTGCAATACTCTGAGCCAACTCTTGAGCCATACTGTAGTCTGCAGCAAAAGCACCATTTCCGGTCTTGATATCCATCACCAAGGCATCAAGGCCAGAGGCAAGCTTTTTAGACAGTATAGATGCGGTAATTAAGTCTATAGACTCTATTGTAGCAGTCACATCTCTTATGGCATAAAAGCGCTTATCGGCTGGAGCTAATTTATCAGTTTGACCAATAATAGCGCAGCCCACTTTCTGTACCAATGCTCGAAATTTGGTGTTATCTGGAGCGCCATTGTAGCCTGGAATACTTTCTAGCTTGTCCAAAGTTCCACCGGTATGCCCCAAACCTCTTCCAGATATCATAGGAACGTAGCCACCACAGGCTGCAACAATAGGTGCAAGCATCAAGCTGACTTTGTCTCCCACTCCTCCAGTAGAGTGTTTATCGACAACAGGACCGTCGAGATCTAAATCATGCCATTTAAGTGTTTCACCTGAATGCATCATGTGTTGCGTTAAACTGACACGCTCTTCCATGCTCATTCCACAGTGAAATACTGCCATGGCAAACGCTCCTAACTGAGCATCAGTAAGACTTTTATCACTAATGCCTTTAACTAAAAAACCGATCTCTGAATGGTTTAAACTTAGTCCGTCACGTTTTTTACGAATCAGTTCTTGTGGTAGGAATTTTTCACTCATAAATCTACCAGTTAGTCACCATATGGTGTCCAAATATTTTTCACTTCTGTGGCGTTACGCAGAAATTCTAAACCTTCGCCTTGTTGAGGGTCCAGCCAATCCCGATCGCCTTCCTGATGAACCCATAAACGCTTTAAGTCAGCAGCACTAGTAGTCTCAACTTTGGCAACCGTTTCGTCGTCAGACCAACACCAAATTCCATCTACTTCGGCGTGACCAGCTAATTGATCAGCTAATTCACTCTTGTTGCCAGTTACTATATTTATCACCCCAGGAGGAATATCTGAGGTTTCAAGTGTTTGAACTAATTCCAAAGCGACACCAGCATAGCGCTGACTAGGAATTAAAACAACTCGGTTACCCATAGCTATAGCAGGTGCAATCAAAGATATTGTGCTTAACAAGGGTTTTTCTTCAGGAGCGATTTGTGCCAATACTCCGATGGCTTCAGGTAAAGCCATTGTTACGCCACGATAAGGTGCATTATGAACAGCGCCATCATATTTATCGGACCATGCTGCATAGCTAAATAGTCGACTCAAGCTGGCATTAAATTCAGTTTTTGCCTCTTTTTTGGTGATTCCACACAAATCTTGTAAGCGCTTTATCCATTCAGATTCGCGCAGTGCTAAGTTTTCAGCCAGAAAATAGATAATTTGAGCTCTAACATGACCATTTTGGTTACTCCAAGAATTGGCTTTAATTGCTGCACTTACTGCATTTCGAATATCTTTACGGTTACCTGAGCCAACCAAGCTTGCTAAACTACCATCGGCCTTGTAAGTGGCAATGCTGTGGCCACCATCTGGTCTTACCTGTTTACCACCAATATAGAATTTTAAGGTGCGGTCAATAGTTTCATTGCTACTTGGTTGTTGCTTTGCGGTGACAGGTTTTAAGCTTTTACTAGGGGTTAAGAATTTTGGTTTAAGGTACTCAAAAAGCCCTTCCTTGCCACCTTCGCGACCAAATCCAGATTCTCTTACTCCGCCAAAACCGCAAGAAGCATCAAATTGATTGTGGCAGTTAATCCAGATTACTCCAGCCTTAAGCTTTGGAGCCACATCCATAGCACGATTAATATTTTCACTCCAAACACTTGCTGCTAAGCCGTAGCGGCTATTATTAGCCAAAGCGACAGCCTCAGTTTGAGTGCGGAAAGTCATTGATACTAATACAGGTCCAAAAATTTCTTCTTGAGCTAGAGGGTGGCTTGCATCGATCTCAGTAATAAGACTTGGCGGGTAATAATTTCCTTCAGATTGGCCATCATAAGCTTGGAAAAGTTCACCACCTTGTTGGAGACCTTGTTGTACCATCTGATCAACCCTCTGGTATTGAGTTTGACTTACTAAGCTTCCCAAGTCAGTTGATTTATCTAGCGGCAAGCCTAAGCGTAATTTTTGAATACGTTTTTTGATTTTGGAGTGCAATTTATCTGCAACTTTTGCTTGTACTAACAATCTTGACCCTGCACAACATACCTCACCTTGATTAAACCAGATAGAGTCAACTAAGCCTTCAACAGCAGCATCTAAATCAGCATCTTCAAAAACCACGAAAGCTGACTTGCCACCAAGCTCTAAAGTTAGTTTCTTACCTTGACCTGCAGTACTCTGTCTTATTGATCGACCTACGGCTGTTGATCCAGTAAAGGCAACCTTGTCAACTCCCTTGTGAGCAGCTAGCGATGCACCTACATCGCCGGCACCATTGACGATATTAACGACACCAGGAGGGACACCAGCTTGTTCACACAAATGAGCAAAGAACATAGCAGTGATAGGTGTTTGTTCGGCTGATTTAAATACAATCGTGTTGCCCATTGCCATAGCAGGGGCGATTTTCCATGCCAACATTAATAAGGGGAAATTCCAAGGTACAATTTGTGCTGCTACTCCAATCGGTTCATAGCTAGAAAACTCTTGTTCTTGAAGTTGTGCCCAGCCAGCATGGTGATAGAAATGTCGAATAACCAAGGGTATATCAATGTCCCGACTTTCGCGAATTGGTTTGCCGTTATCTAGGGTTTCTAAGACCGCGGTTAAACGTGTATGTTTTTGTAATAAACGTGCCAACGCATAGAGTACTTTAGCCCTTCCATGTCCACCCAATGCTTGCCATTTAGGTTGAGCTTTTCGGGCAGTAGCCACAGCCGCATCTAATTGAGAAGAGTTGGCTACTTCAATGTGGGCCAGTAGTTCGCCATTCGAAGGATTATTACTAGCGATCAACTCTGCATTTTTCCGGTTATCAAACTTACCATTGATAAATTGTCCAAATCGACGACCATGCTTTTCGAGCCATTTTTGCGCTTCAGTGCTACTTTCTAGAGCTTGGCTATAATCAAGTTGTTCAAAAGATTTTAATAATGACATGGGTTAATCCTATGTTAGAGGGTGTCGGTAAGAAGCTGAATAATAACCACTAGAAAAATGATCAAGCTGACGTTCAATATCACCCAGTAAGCTAGATGCACCAAATCTAAATAGGTCTGGCTCCAACCAGCGTCGTCCCAGTTCTTCTTTAATCATGGTCATGTAAACTAACGCTGTCTTGCTGTCACTGATACCACCTGCTGCTTTGAAACCAATGCGGCAACCAGTCTCTTCATAAAAATTGCGAATCATGCGAGCCATAACCAAACTCGCTGGCAAGGTCGCATTGACAGGCTCCTTTCCAGTAGACGTTTTGATGAAGTCAGCTCCGGCCATCATGCAAACCTGAGAAGCTTTGGCAATGTTACTAAGATTCCCTAGCTCGCCAGTCGCTAAAATAGTTTTCATGAGTGCTGTGCCACACTTCTCACGGAAATCTTTAACTTCTTTGTATAGCGCCTTCCAATTGCCTTCTAAAACGTGACGGCGGCTTATCACTATATCGATCTCATCTGCACCAGAAGAAACTGAATATTCAATTTCTTGCATCCTTAAGGGTAGGGGGGAGAGCCCTGCAGGAAAACCAGTAGATACGGCAGCTAATTTCACTTCTGAGTCTTTTAGGGCTTTGTTTGCAGCATTCAACATGTCGTGGTAAACGCAAACTGCAGCTACACTTATTTCAAGAGATTCGACAGCTAAATCCTTTTTTAAGTTAGGGTTTAAGGGTTGCTTAGCTTTACTGCAAAGACGTCGAACACGAGCTTCGGTATCATCACCGGACAATGTTGTCAGGTCAATCAAGGTGATAGCTTTGAGTAACCATGCCGCCTGTTGTTGTTTTTTAATACTACGGCGTACACCGTAATTCGCACATCGACGCTCTATAGCACTTCGATTGATAGAGATATTGGCAATCTTACCTTTCTGAAATTCGACACCTAGGTTACGCTTAATATTGGACTCACCATTAGGGTAATTTTCTACTTCCATTTTTGGATAAGAAATAACTTTTTTGTCATCCTCAGCGAATTTTTTGTTGATAATCGAGTCTTCAGTATTTAGCTTGTTAGTCTTCATTTAAAATATTATTGGCCTTTAAGGTAGGCAATCAGTAAACACTCTACAGTATCTGCAGCCTGGCTTGCAAAAGAAATCGTTTGTTCGTGACTAAGAGCTGTTTTACTCATACCTGCTGCATAGTTAGTAATCACTGAAAGGGCACACAAAGATAGGCCTTGATGGCGAGCGAGAATGACCTCTGGGACGGTCGACATACCAACCGCATCTGCACCTAAAGTTTTGAGAGCGCGAATTTCTGCAGGAGTTTCGAATTGCGGACCACTCATCCAGGCATAGATGCCTTCATGTAAATTAATATCATTAGCTTTAGCTGCAGAGCGCATAGCATCATTCAAGTCATGACTGTAAGCCTCACTCATGTCTACAAAACGTTGATTGCTTTCAACACCAAATAACGGTGAAACACCGGTCATATTAATGTGATCAGTTATCAGCATTACGCTTCCCGGAGTGGCATTAGAATTTAAACTTCCGGCAGCATTAGTTATTACTAAAGATTGGCAACCCATAACATTAAGGGTTTGAATAGCTACAGCCATTGTATTGGCCTTTCCTTTTTCATAATAGTGAGCTCGTCCTTGTAGAATTGCAATATCGATACCACTTACTTGACCTAAAAATAGCTTACCTGCATGACCGCCTACACCGGCGACAGGAAATCCTGGCAATTCATCAAAGTCAATACTGGCAACAACCTCAACATGGTCACAAAATTGACCCAATCCAGAACCTAGTATTAAGCCCACCTGAGGTCTGAAACCCTTTGCAGATTTGCTAATAACTTTAATACAGTCTTCAACCTGACTCATGGCAAATGCTCTGGTCCGAATGAATTAGGCAACAAGTCAGCAAGAAGTAATCGCTGTTGTACGCTGCTAGGGGAACACAAGATAACTTGTGTATTGATGTTAGAAAATTCTCGTATGCGTTGACGACAGCCACCACAGGGACAACCGCCTTGATCATTTTGACTCATAACATAAATCATTTTGATGTTCTTTTCACCTGCCATCACCATTGACGCGATGGCCGCTGTTTCTGCACAGTGTCCTTCCGGATAGCTTGCATTCTCAACGTTACAACCGCTATAAGTGTTTCCCTTGTCAGTAACCACTAAAGCACCCACAGGATAATTAGAGTAGGGCACGTAAGCCTTATTCATGGCTTCTTTTAATAATGCAATATAGTTATCTTCATGCATACCTATAACTCCTTAATATAAGGTTCTCCAACGGCCTTAGGTGGTATTGCTCTCCCAATAAAACCAGCCAACAAGATGACGGTTAATATGTAAGGAGTAGCCTCAATAAACTGCACTGGAATTTCACCAATACCGGGAATAACTACACTTTGCAAGCGGTCCTCTAAAGCCTTTAGAAAACTAAATAAAAAACATGCAGATAGGACTGTATATGGACGCCATTTTCCGAATATTAAAGCAGCCAAAGCAATAAATCCTGCTCCTGCAGTCATGTCTTTTGTGAACTGAGCGTTGTGGGCTGTGGCAATATATGCGCCTCCGATGCCACATAAAATTCCACCTATTAGTAATGCCTTATAGCGCAATCTATCAACAGACAAACCCGCAGTATCGACAGCTTTAGGATTCTCACCTACGGCTCGTAGACGTAGCCCGAATCGGGTTCGGTATACAACCCACCAGACCAGTGGAACTATTAGAAGAGCTAAATAAACCAAAATGTTGTGACCACTAATCAATTCCCTATATATATCTCCTAAAATTGGAATATAGTCAATAATATCAACACCTGGCAATGTGATAGAAAGAAATCTTTCATCATTTGCAAGAGCGGGCGTCTGTCCTCCTTGCTTGAACCATGCCAAACCCAAAACCATCGTCAGCCCTGACGCCATTATGTTGATGGCTACACCGCTCACAATTTGATTTCCTTTGTGGGTAATGGTGGCAAAACCATGAACCATAGCAAAAATACAGGAGGCTATAATCGCTGCACCCAAACCAATCCATGGTGATCCAAATACTGAAGCTGCAGCTGCAGAAATAAAGGCTGCGATTAGCATTTTTCCTTCTAAGCCAATATCAACAACACCAGAACGTTCGCTAAATAATCCTGCCATGGATGCAAATATGAGAGGTGTACTGTACCTTAATGTGGCATCTAAAGTATTTAATAGAAATTCATTCATTCGCTTACCTCTACAGGTGCTAAAAAACGAACCAACCAGGGTTTATATATATACTCCAAGGCACCACAAAAAAGTATCACTAAACCCTGCATAACAACCACTATGTGTCGAGAAACGTTTGGTAGCTCAAAGGCTAGCTCCATCCCTCCCTGATAGAGTATGCCAAACAATAATGCAGCGACTAGGATGCCTGCTGGATGGTTTCGACCCATTAATGCCACTGCTATACCACCGAACCCATAGCCATATTGGAAATCCAACATCAGACGATGCTGATAACCTAACAGTTCATTTACAGCGACTAAGCCTGCTAAGGCACCAGAAATACACATAGTTATGACAATAACTTTTTTCGGTTTAATTCCACCATACACTGCTGCAGTAGTGTTTTTTCCTGTGGCACGTATGGCGTAACCCCAGCGAGTATGCCAAAGGAAAATCCACACCAATAGTGAGAAAAGTAACGCCAGCACTATTGATAAATTTAAAGGTGAAGGGGCTATCTTGTAACCTATTCCAGCGAAAACGTCATGAATAAATGGCAGCCATGCTGTTTCAGGAAACATCTTGCTTTGAGGGTTCATTTGTCCAACTTCACGTAGCACGTGAACACACATATAGACCATCAAAGCCGAAGCTATGAAATTAAACATGATCGTGGTGATGACTATGTGACTCCCCCTATAAGCTTGCAGGTAGCCTGGCACGATAGCCCATAAGGCGCCAAATAGTAGGCTACCCATGATGCTCGCAGGGATAACAATCCAGGGACTTATACTCGGATCGAAAGCTAGAACTACCAGAGCAACACCGAGTCCACCAACATAGGCCTGTCCTTCCCCGCCAATATTGAATAACCCTGCATGAAAGGCAACAGCAACAGCTAAACCGGTAAAAACAAAGTTGGTAGCGTAATACAGAGTGTAACCAATCCCTTCTTCGTAACCAAGGGTACCGTATATAACAATTTTGGCAGCTTCAATAGGGTCCACATTGATAAATACAAAAACGATAGCTATGGCAGCAAATGCAGTTAAGACATTAAGTAGTGGCAACATCAAACCATTAATCCAGGCTAGACGAGTATCACGAGTCATGGCTGTGCCTCTTGGTTTGTTTCTGATGGATTCAGTACGTTGGCCATCATCATACCTAGTGTGCGCTCTTCGGCATCTATCGCATCCACTTTGCCGGTAATTTGTCCATCACACATAACAATGATACGATCACTGAGCGACATAATTTCTTCTAATTCAACAGAAACCAGAACAACAGCTTTGCCTGCATCTCGCATAGCAATAATCCTCTTATGAATAAATTCAATGGCACCAATGTCGACTCCACGGGTCGGCTGACCAATAATTAAGACTTCAGGATTGCGTTCGAATTCTCGAGCTACAATGAGTTTTTGTTGGTTGCCACCCGAAAAATTAGATGATTTTAGTTTAGGGTCTGCTGGACGCACATCAAAGGCAGACATTAAAGATTCACAGTTGTCCCTTACTAATGATTTTTTAAGCCATAATCCTTGATTGAGCTGTTTGTCATTGTGATAACCTAGGAGGGCTGATTCACTGGCACTAAATTCAGTAATCAAACCCATCCTTTGACGATCTTCTGGTACATGTGCTATACCCAATTCACGCAATATTTTGGGTCCAAGATGATTATTAGAAGTTATGATTTCACCAAAGACTTCAATACTGCCTTCAGTCAAAGGCAAAATACCGGTTAAAGCTTTCAATAGCGTCCCTTGACCATTTCCGGTAACACCGGCAATCCCAAGAACTTCACCAGAACAGACTTCAAAACTGACATCTTTAACACGTTCAATACCTTGTTCGTTTGAGACATGTAGGTTTTTTACTTTCAGTACTGGTGAACCACTTTTTGATTCTGATTTATCTATATTTAGCAATACTTTGCGGCCGATCATTAATTCAGCTAGCTCTTCAAAGCTGGTTTCATTTGTTTGTCGATGCGCTACCATTTTTCCATCACGCATGACTGACACTTGGTCTGTGATGCTCATGATCTCGCGGAGCTTATGAGTAATTAAAATGATGGTTACGCCTTGCTCTTTTAGTGAAGTAAAGATACGAAAAAGCTCATCTGTTTCTTGGGGTGTTAGTACACCTGTGGGTTCATCCAAGATTAGAATCTTGGCGCCTTTATATAAACCCTTGAGAATTTCAACTCTTTGCAGTATTCCTACCGATAGTGATTCAACGGGTGTATCTAAATCTACTTCCAGACCATATTCAACACCAAGACGTGTAAGCTCTTTGCGAGCTTTTTCTAAGCTTTCTGAGATTAAGGCGCCACCCTCAGTTCCCAAAATGACGTTTTCTAGTACAGTAAAGTTTTCAACTAACATAAAGTGCTGATGAACCATACCAATACCCGCGTCGATAGATTGACGTGAGCTAGTAAATTTGCAGTCTTTCTCAAAGACTTTAATATGCCCTGAGTCTGCCTGATAAAAGCCGTACAAAATACTCATCAATGTTGATTTACCGGCGCCATTCTCGCCTACAATGCCATGGATAGTTCCAGTCTTAACAGTCAGAGATACTTTGTCATTGGCATGAACGGCACCGAAATGTTTGTCTACATCGATTAGTTCAATTGCTATATGAGAATTGTCCATAGTTGTAATTCTAAACTAAATACAATAATATTTTATAGTCGTACATATAATACATCCGACCCTAAGGTCGGATGTATTAATGGATAAAACTAGTAGTTAGATTGGGCAGCTATCATCCGCCATGTAATCATGTACTACAATGTCGCCAGCAATAATTGCGTCTCTGGCTTCATTTACGCGTGCTTCCATTTCTGGAGTGATTAGGTCACGGTTGTACTCGTCTAGAGCCCAACCAACACCATCCTCAGCAAGTCCTAGAATTCTAAAGCCAGCTTCCCAGGTACCATTGTTTGCTGCTTCATAGCTATCATAAGCGGCTTCTCCTACTCTCTTTAACATAGAGGTTAGCATAGTGCCAGGTTGCATCCAGTTCTGATTTGAGTCAACACCGATAGCCAGAACACCTGCATCGGCAGCGGCTTGATAGACGCCGGAACCTGTGCCACCTGCAGCTGCATAGACCACATCAGCTCCATTTTGGATCTGGGTACGGGTCAATTCACCACCTTTAGATGGGTTACCAAATGCTGCCGGGGTTGAGCCAGTCATATTAGCAAGTACATTCATAGAGCTATCTTGCCATTTAACACCTTGCTTATAGCCACACTCAAAGCGGCTAATCAAAGGAATATCCATACCGCCGATAAAACCTACAGTGCCAGTCTTGGAATTCATGGCTGCCAACACACCGACAAGGAAGGAGCCTTCATGCTCTTTGTATAACACGTTCTGAACATTAGGTAATCCTACAACCATATCAATTAGAGTGAATTTTGTATCCGGATAAGCTTCAGCAGCGGCTTGCACCGCATTAGCCATGGCAAAACCAACAGCGACGATAGGTTCATAACCACGTGAAGCGAGCTTCTTCAAGCTTTGTTCTACTTGAGCAGCGTTTGTAGGCTCAAGTTCTGTAACAGCAATACCAGTATCATTCATATACTTAGTTATTCCTACAAATACAGCTTCATTGAAAGATTGGTCGTTCTTACCGGCAATGTCGTATACTACGGCAGGCTTAATATCAGCTTGCGCTATAGACGCAGATAAGACAAATGCGCCAGCAATCAAAGCCAGACTTGTTTTTTTAATTAACCCACCTAATCGTGAGCTTTTCGTGTGTTTCATTTTTCTTCTCCTTGGTTTATGTTATGTATTTTTATCTTACTTTATAGTTATAAAAATTTTAGAAATCAACCATTAAGAAAGACGGGTAAAAATTCTTCTGTGTTTAACCTAGGGTTCTGGAATTTTTAAACAAATACCCAAGTTTTAATCATTATATTCCTGTCTATAATTTTTTGGCAAAAAATTATGTAAATAATTATAAATATCTAAATATTAGACTTAAAATATTGTATACAATAATTGTTAACAATATTGACTATTTAAATTTATAGGTCTACAATAGCGTTATTATTGATTCTTAAGATAAATATGTAAGATACTATGAGTACAACTTTAAGCACAAGTTCTGACGATGTTGTTGAGGTTATCTTTGAAGCCATACTAAAGAAGAGACTCAACCCTGGAGTTAAATTATCTGAAATTTCTTTACAAGAAGAGTTTGGGTATAGTCGTTCAGTGATTAGGCAAGGTTTTGATAGGCTAGTTGATTCAGGTGTTTTAATACACAAAAAGAATCAAAGCGTTCGTGTTGCTTGTCCAACGGAATATGAAACTAAGCAAATCTATGAGGCAAGGAAAGCCATAGAAACTGGTGTCATTATGATTCTGGTAGGAAAATATCACAACAAGCAGCTCGACTTGACTGAGATTGATTCTATGGTTTCCAAAGAGAAGCAGTTGCATGATTCTGAAGAACTTGCAAAGCTCACCAGGTTGTCATGCGATTTTCATTTAACTTTGGCTGAGTTGTGTGACAATAAGTATCTAGTTGAAAGCTTAAAACCATTAATTCCTCTGAGTGCCCTTGCTGCTTCCGTATATGCTGATCGTGAATCAAATTTTTGCTCTTTTGCTGAACACCAAGAGCTCATTGAGGCCATTAAAAGTAATAATATTAAGAAGGCAAGTGAAGCAATAAATGTTCATTTAGATCACTGCGTTCAGTCATTAAACTTTGGTGTTCAAGTCAAGACAAAAAATAGTTATAGCCATATATTTAATTAGAGAAAAATATGAACAAAAAATTAATTGAAAGTCTTGATCATTACCCACGCAATATGACCGGTTATGGAAGCGGCTCAATTCATCCTCAGTGGCCGAATAAGGCTCGTGTTGCATTGCAGTTTGTTCTCAACTATGAGGAAGGTGGAGAAAACTGCATACTTCACGGCGACAAGGCTTCAGAGGCGTTCCTTTCAGAGATAGTGGGAGCCAAGCCCTATGATGGAGTGAGACATATGAGTATGGAGTCCTTGTATGAGTACGGCTCAAGGGTAGGGGTGTGGAGAGTATTAGGCCTTTTCCGAGAATTTGAAATCCCTATTACTGTTTTTGCTGTGGCAGTGGCAATTGCCCGTAACCAGGAACTGGCAGACTATTTGGTTGATAAAAGCTATGACATTTGTGCGCATGGTTTTCGTTGGATAGATTATCAGTTTATTGATGAAAAAACAGAACGTGAACATATCAAAAACTGTATGTCTTTGTTAACAGATTTTTTAGGTAAACGTCCACTCGGCTGGTATACCGGTAGAAATAGTCCGAACACCAGAAGGCTGGTAATTGAAGAGGGAGGTTTTTTGTATGACAGTGACAGCTATGATGACGATTTGCCTTATTGGGTTGAAGGCAAGAGTGAAAAAGAAAAGCATTTAGTTATTCCATATACCCTTGATGTTAACGATATGAGGTTTGCTACTCCCCAAGGATTTAATTCAGGTGATCAGTTCTTTAACTACCTCAAGGACAGCTTTGATGCGCTGTATTTGGAAGGAGAAACGCACCCTAAAATGATGTCCGTAGGTATGCATGCACGTATCTTAGGGAGGCCCGGTCGAATTATGGCAATGAGAAAGTTTTTGGCATACGTTAGAACTTTTGATGACGTCTGGTTTTGTACTCGAAAACAAATAGCCGACCATTGGTATGAAAATTTTTAACAGAAACGATAGCTATGAAATTACCTAGTGATTTAGCTAAACACTCTTCAAAAGAATTTATAGAAACTTTTGAAAATGTATATGAACACTCGCCATGGATTGTGGAACAAGCCTTGGAGTTAGTTTTAGCAAACAATGAATGCAACAGTTTAGAGATGTTTCATCAACTTTTGTGTGAAATTATGTTGCAAGCGGACAGTGATTTACAAGACAATTTGATTCTGTCGCACCCAATGTTGGCTGGCAAAAAAGCGCAAAACAATGAACTCACAGATTTTTCGACAACTGAACAAAAATCTGCAGGATTAAATGACTGTAACGACAGTGAAATTAAGCTTTTTGAAGAACTTAACCATCAATACTTTATAAAGTTTAATTTCCCTTTTATTATGGCAGTTAAGGAAAAAAATAAATCTGAAATATTGGCGAGCTTTAAAAGCCGACAGGAAAATACTGTCTCTCAAGAAAGGTTAAATGCTTTGAGCGAGATTAACAAAATTGCCTGGTTAAGAATTAAGGAAATCTATGGATTATGAAGGACAAATGAATGTCACAAGTAGTGACTTTGGGAGCAAGGTAATTTATTGTAGCGATGAATTTTTTGCTGACTCTTGTCGAATGCTGCAAAACAACGAAGCGGTTTTTGTTGAGGACAAGTATGACGAGCATGGCAAGTGGATGGATGGTTGGGAGACCCGACGTCGACGTGATGGCAAAAATGATTTTTGTTACATCAGGCTTGGTTCAAAGTCAGTCATTAATGACTTTAATATTGATACCAGTTACTTTACAGGTAATTTTGCTCCTGCAATCTCTATATTGGGTTGTTGTGTTGCGGGAGGTATTACTGATGACAGAGTTGTCGATGGGTCGGCAGTAGATGAATGGTTTGACTTGCTAGCCAAGGAAAAATTAACGGGAGATTCAAGTAATATTTTTTCTTCTAATTCTCTCAAGCCAGTCACCCACCTTAAGGTAACCTTGTACCCTGATGGCGGTATAGCCAGGCTTAGAGCATATGGTAGTGTTTGGTCTGACGATAATAGATATAAAGTTAAGGGTACCAATGTAATTGCTAAGGAAAGTGGAGCAAAAGCGGTTTTTGCAAATGATGAACATTTTGGCTGTTTAAGTAATATTCTTGAAAAACATGAACCAATCAATATGGCAGATGGTTGGGAGACAAGGCGACGACGTGAGCCTGGAAATGACTGGGGAATTGTTGCGCTTGCAAAACCAGCAACAGTAGATGAGATTGTGGTTGATACAAAATTTTTTAAAGGCAACTATCCAGACACGTTTTCTATTTGTACAACCTGCAGTGATGAGTCTGATGCGAAAGCATTAATAGAGCAAAGCAATTCCTGGGACCAACTGATTGGCAGAAAAAAACTGGAAATGAATCAAATACATGTCTTTAAGAAGAGTGAATTATTACACCAAGATCCTATCACTCATATCCGCATTGACATTTTTCCTGATGGAGGAATTGCCCGATTAAAACTTATTGGAAACTTTATCAATCATGAATAATTTAATCCTTACTCCAGAAGCCCTGACGGCTGAAAACTTTAGCCAGTTTGGTCAAGTGATCAGCTGTGAACAGAAAGATTACCTGACCATTAATAACGGCTATGCAAAAAAATATCCTGACCTAGCGACAATAGACACTCAGGAAAATGGTGGAACAACCGCAGTGCATATTTTTGTAGCCAAAAAGAGACAATTTCCCTTGCAAATTAAGATGCTAGAGAAGCACCCTTTTTTCAGTCAAACCTTTATTCCTAAAGATAATCAACCCTTTTTGGTAGTCGTTACACCACCCTCTGATGAGCCAAATATTGAAGATATCAGGTCCTTTATTAGTAACGGTGAGCAGGGCGTAAACTATTCACGAGGGGTTTGGCATTTCCCTCTAATTAGTGTCAATGATGACACTCAATTTATAGTTATTGATAGAAAGTATGATATCGATTCTGATGACCTAGAGCAATGTATCGTGCATCCCATAGAAGATTCTAACATTACATTAGAGTTCAGCTTATGATGAAAATATATCTATTTGAATGGATAAGCTTGTCGTTGAAGTTGTTCCACATTGTCGTGGGTATTGCGTGGATTGGAGCTTCTTTTTATTTTAATTGGCTAGAAAATAAGCTTAATCGAGTCGGCAACAAAGATGAAATTGATGGTCATCTATGGGCAATCCATGGTGGTGGCTTCTATTACCTAGAAAAATACAAAAAATATCCAGAAAATTTACCAGAACCATTGCATTGGTTTAAGTGGGAAGCTTATTTCACTTGGATATCTGGAATATTGCTATTGTCACTCATTTATTACTTCAATGCTAGTACCCATTTGTTGAGTTCTGATAGCTCTATACTGCCTGCTTATGGAGTTGCTTTGAGTCTATTGGGGTTGCTGGTCATCTGGCTTGTATATGACCTCTTGTGTAAATCGAAATTAGTGGATAAACCGACTATTTTTATAGGGATTTTGTTTCTAATTATCACGCTGAGCGCTTATTTGTACAGCTATATCTTTATTCCTAGAGCAGTCTATATGCAGATTGGTTCTATGATTGGAACCATCATGGTGGCAAATGTTTTTTTCGTAATTATTCCTGTACAAAAAAAATTGGTGGCCGCCTGCATAGATAAAACCCAGGTCAGTAGAGAGTTAGGATTGAAGGGCTATATCCGTTCTCGACATAACAACTACTTCACGCTCCCTGTAGTGTTTACGATGATAAGTTTTCACTACCCTGGGGTGTATAGTGGTTCTTATGGTTGGCTAGTGTTGATAGCCATTATGGGTATTTTGGTGTTGATACGTCACTATTTCAATTTAAGGGGAGTAGGGCAGGCAACAAATAGTTTGATTGGTCTAATAATATTAGCAATAATAGTGCTGTTTTTTGCCCTTTCACCAAGTCAAAATAAGTCAGAAATTCAGGAAATAGTGAGTATTAGTGAAGTAAAAAGTATCATTGATAGGCGCTGTACTAGTTGTCACTCTGACAGTCCTACTGACGATGTTTTTGTCGTCGCCCCTAACGGCTTTATGTTGAATACTGAAGAACAGATTATTGCCAGTAAGAATCTAATTTATCAACGCACAGTGGCAACTAATTCTATGCCGTTTAATAACAAAACTAATATGACTGAAACTGAAAGAGAAAAATTAAAGGTTTGGTTTGAGGGTGAGTAATGACTGACTATAACCTATACCGTGGCTCAATCTTTCACTGCATTGAAAATGATAGTAATGTTGAGCCTGTTTACTTCCCAGATGGTTTAATGGTTGTTAGTGGAGGAAGAATTGTTGAAGTCGGTGAATACTCTGAACTTTCTGTTAGGTTTAGCTCTGGAGATCCTATAGTTCACTTTAAAGATAGTTTGATTATGCCTGGATTCATTGATTCTCACATCCATTACCCACAATACAAAGTGATCAGTTCATATGGCACAAGCTTGTTGGAATGGTTAAACAAGTACACATTTGTTGAGGAACAGAAGTTTTCTGATGTTGAATATGCGACCAGGGTTGCTGAATTGTTTCTTGATGAGCTGCTAAAAAACGGAACTACAACAGCAATGACATTTTGTACTTCACATAAGCAATCCGTCGACGCCTTCTTTAGTGCCGCAGAAAAAAGAAATCTGCGCATGATAGCTGGCAAAGTGATGATGGACAGGAACGCCCCGGATGAATTATGTGATGATATTGAGAGTAGCTATGCCGATTCAAAGTTGCTCATTGAAAAGTGGCATAACAAGGGTCGTTTGAGCTATGCAGTGACACCGAGGTTTGCCCCCACATCAACCGAAGGTCAATTAATTCAGGCTGCTAAACTTTTAAAAGAGTACCCCAATACAAAGAGCGCCAAAGGGGTGCTTTTACAAACTCATCTCAATGAGAATAGTGATGAAATAGCTTGGGTTAAAGCGCTCTATCCTCAATCTAAGAATTATTTTGATGTATACGATAATCTCGGACTGTCAGGAACGAATTCAGTATTTGGCCACTGCATTCATAACTCAACTGATGAATATAAACGCATGGCAGAAACCAATTCCAAGGTTGCACTTTGCCCGACTTCAAATCTGTTTCTGGGGAGTGGTTTGTTTGATTTGAATAAACTAGAGCAACACGGCATAAATGTAGCTCTAGCCTCAGATGTCGGTGGTGGCGATAGTTTTTCGATGTTTGATGTTATGAATCAAGCCTATAAAATATGTAGACTGAATGATTACAACCTAGACCCGGTCAAGGCATTTTATTTGACCACTTTAGCCGCTGCAAAGGTATTAAACATGAGTGACTGTTTGGGCAATTTTGAATCAAACAAGGAAGCTGACTTTATTGTGCTTGATTTAAATGCCACAGAACTATTAACTCAGAGACTGAAAATAGCTAGCAATATTAATGACTTATTGTTTTGTTTGATGACGCTTGGAGATGATAGACTTGTGAGCAAGGTGTATATTTTAGGTCAATGCGCCTATCAAAAATAAAATGAAAAAGGAACAAACATGGCAAAACTAACGACACATGTATTAGACACAAGTACAGGCACACCAGCTAATGGTGTAAAGATTAATTTATATCGAAAAGAAGACCAAAACCCAGTGCTCATTAAAACAGCGCAAACAAATTCTGATGGTCGATGTGATGAGGCTCTATTATCTGGTAAGGACTTTATAGTGGGTTGTTACGAGCTTGAGTTCGTAGTCGACCAATATTTCAAAGCTAATAGGGTTGATTGTCCTTTTTTAAGGGATGTGGTTGTTCGTTTCTATATCACTGAGGGAAATGAAAACTATCACGTACCTTTATTAATCTCTCCTTTTAGTTATTCCACATACAGAGGCAGTTAGTGCACTTTTTATTAAACCAAAACACAACACCAACAGAACTGGGTGTAATAAATCCAAATACCACTGTATTGCAATGGCTGCGTAATAACAATCTTGTTGGAAGTAAAGAAGGCTGTGCTTCTGGAGACTGTGGAGCTTGTACGTCGGTAATTTGTGAACTGGTTGTTCAAAACAAGAAGCAAGTAATTGAATATAAAAGCATCAATACCTGTATAGCACTAGCGTACAGCTTAGTAGGTAAACACTTGGTCACTATTGAAGGCCTAATAGAGGGAAAAGTTCTTCACCCCGTGCAACAGGCGATGGTAGATGAAAGTGGTTCTCAGTGTGGCTTTTGTACACCTGGATTTGTGATGTCTTTGTTTGCCTTATACCACAACGAGACAAAAGTAAATCTAACTAAAATCAATGACGCTTTATCTGGTAATTTATGCAGATGTACGGGATATAAACCAATCATTGCTGCCGCGTTTTCAGCATTCAACGAAAAACCTAAAAAACCTTCGGACTATTACACTCAAAATCGGAGCAAAATCAAACAAGCGCTCATTCGGTTAAATGACCATCAAAAAGACAGTTCAAGTTACACAAATAATGGCAACACTGTTCGTTATGATGCGCCAACAAGTTTGCAGGAGTTAGATCAAGTTTTAAACAAAAATCCTGCAGCAAAAATAATAGCAGCTGGGACTGACTTGAGTCTTGAAATTACGCAATCATTAAAAGAGTTTAGTCACATCGTTAATGTCACTTCTGTAAAGGAATTACAAGCAATCAGGGACGGTCATTCGGAATTGGAGATTGGCTCTGCAGTTACTTACCAAGACGCATCTGCAAGTCTGTTTAATTACTGGCCAGGGTTGGAAGCGTTTTTGCATCGCTTTGCTTCACTCCCAATCAAAAATTGGGCAACGATTGGTGGCAACATTGCCAACGCCTCACCCATCGGAGACATGCCGCCGGTATTGATTGCACTGGAGGCAGAATTAAAGCTCAGAAAAAATTCAAATGTGCGTTTAGTGAAATTGGAGGATTTTTTTGTTAGTTACAAAAAAACCATACTCAAAAAAGGAGAATTTATTGAAAGTATCGTTATCCCTAAACCTACCAGCAAAGAACAATTAATCACCCACAAAATATCAAAAAGATATGAAGACGACATTTCTGCCGTCTGTATGGCTATCAAGATTACTTTAAGTGGAGATCAACCAAGTTCAGTTAGGATTGCGCTCGGTGGTATGTCAGAGATACCCCAAAGAGCACATCAACTTGAGAAAGCATTAATACAACATTGGAATCAAGAAAATCTAACTCAGCATGTTTATAAGGCATTAAAGAAAGAATTTTCTCCAATCAATGATGTTCGAGCTTCTGCTGAGTACCGTTTAAAAGTGTCTGCCAATCTGATTAAAAAATCAATCCTAATGATGAAAGGAGAGAATGTTGCAGACCTAGCAGAGATGACTCAAACGAGTTCTTATTTGGAGGTCAAGACTATCATCGCTAAAACCAGCAAAAATTTATCTGAGAGTGCAAGCGAAATTATAGGCCGTCCTATAGTTCACGATAGCGCACATATGCATGTCCAAGGTAATGCAACCTATATTGATGACATGCCTGTGCCAGAAGAAACTCTCCATGCGGCCTTTGCTTTGAGCGATGTCGCTCATGGCAAGATAAATCATATAGACATAAAAAAAGCCAAACAAGCACCAGGCGTGCACAGTGTTATAGTTGCGCAAGACATTGAGCGTTTAAATATTGGTCCAATAAGGCACGACGAACCTTTGCTAGCGAAAGATGAGGTTGTTTTTTATGGTCAAGCAATTGCGGCAGTGCTTGCAGATAGCCATGAAAATGCCCGAAAAGCTGCCTCACTAATTGAAGCGAATGTCACTCAACTCGAGGCAACCGTAACTATCGAACAGGCGATGTCTAAGAAAAGCTTCCTCGATCAACCTCTTGAAATAATTACCGGTGATACTGAGAGTGCTATAAATGCGGCAAAAAATCACTTATCAGGCAGTCTAACGATTGGTGGCCAGGAGCATTATTACTTGGAAGGTCAGGTCGCTCTAGCTATTCCAACTGAAGACAACGAAATGGTTGTTTATTCTTCGACTCAAAATCCAACCGAAGTCCAACATTTAGTGGCACATGTACTAAATGTCCCCCACAATGCTATAGAGGTTATTACTCGAAGGATGGGTGGAGGTTTCGGTGGCAAAGAAACAGATTCGTCTCAATTGGCTTGTATTTGTGCCATATTTGCACGACAAACCCTACTACCAGTTAAGGCTAGATTATCAAGAAGAGATGACATTCTTATGACTGGAAAACGTCACGATTTTGTAGCCAACTATGAGGTTGGTTACAATGACAAAGGTCAGATTGAAGGAGTCAAGATTGATCTCGCAGCTCGTTGTGGTTATTCACTTGATTTATCAAAAGCCATCCTTTCTCGCGCTTTGTTTCATGCAGACAACGCCTATTACTTGCCAAATGCAACATTTCGTGGATTTTTATGTAAAACTAACACTGCTTCAAATACAGCATTTAGAGGGTTTGGCGGTCCTCAAGGTATGCTGTCAATTGAAAATATTATTGAAGAGATTGCTAACAATTTAGGTATGGATTCTTTAGAAGTAAGACAGGTTAACTTTTATCAACAAAAAACAAATAACGTGACCCCATATGCACAAGTTATTGAAGACAATATCATCAATGAGTTAACTAGCGAGTTGGTTGACGAAACTGGCTATCATAAGCGCCGAAAGGAGGTGCAAAAATTCAACCAAAAAAGCAAATACCTCAAAAAAGGATTGGCGCTATCTCCTGTTAAATTTGGGATTTCTTTTACAACACAGCTAATGAACCAGGCTGGAGCCTTAGTCCATGTTTATAAAGATGGTAGTATATATCTAAACCATGGTGGCACAGAAATGGGTCAGGGCCTATTTATTAAAGTAGCGCAGGTAGTTGCTAACGAATTTGGTGTCAAGTTAGACCAGGTCAAAGTTTCGGCAACGAGCACTTCAAAAGTTCCAAACACATCACCCACAGCAGCCTCTTCTGGTTCCGATTTAAATGGTATGGCAGCTAAAGAGGCATGCATAAGAATCAAAAGAAATCTATGTGCTTTTGCAGTTCAGCATTTTGGTGTAGATGTAGATGATGTAAAGTTTGAAGACTCCAATGTTTGCTTAGGCGACAAAAAAATGACTTTCAAAGAGTTTATATCTTTGGCATTTCTTAATCGGGTTGAGTTATTCAGTAATGGCTATTACAAAACGCCAAAAATATATTACGATGAGGCTAAAAAACAGGGCCGACCTTTCTATTATTATTCATATGGGGTATGTCTTAGCGAAGTTATTGTTGATTGCCTGACAGGAGAATACAAGTTGCTTGCTGTCGATATTTTGCATGATGTAGGGGCTTCCTTAAATCCTGCAATCGACATGGGTCAAATAGTTGGCGGATTTATTCAAGGTATGGGATGGCTATGCTCTGAAGAATTGAAGTGGGATGATTCTGGAGTCCTACTAACAACTGGAGCGTCAACCTATAAAATTCCAGCGATCGGTGACACTCCAGAACATTTCAATGTCAAAATTAAACCCAACATCTCTAACCATGAAAACACTATTCATAAATCCAAAGCCGTAGGTGAACCACCGCTTATGCTTGCTTTATCTGTATGGCTAGCAATCAAAAATGCCATCTACAATGATGATAACGACAACAAAACTGGTCTAGATGCCCCTGCTAGTTTTGAAAAAGTTTTCTTTAATCTTAATAAAAAATTTAATTAATCAATCATGACCTGGTTAAGTTCTTTAAAAAAAGCCATTGCCCTAAACAATGGTTGCGTACTGTTAACAGTGATAGAGACAAAAGGGTCTACACCTTGTAGCGTGGGAGACAAGATTGTCTACTCTGATAAGCAACTGACATTCGGTAGTATAGGTGGTGGTAATCTGGAGTTTCAGGCTTTGACGCTCGCTCAAGATTTATTGGGCAAAGACACCAATTCCACTCATTTGGAAAGATATCCACTAGGAGCCACACTTGGGCAATGTTGCGGTGGTTATGTGAAGGTGATGTTTGAAAGTTTCGTAAATAATAGTACTAAACTCAGGAAAAAAAACTCATGGCTTGAAAGTGTTTCCGATTTAATTGAAAAGCAACAAGACTTTGTTGTAGCAACAATAATTGATAATCAAACTGACAAACGCAATTCTGGAAAAAAATTTGTCTACACAGCCAATCAAGACAGCTCTCCTTCTAGTGATAGCGGTTTGACTAGCAAGATTAGTGCTGGAGCTTACAATTTATTATCGGAAAATGATAGCCCGACCATAGTTCAATATCAGAGTACTTCAGAGTCTTTAATTGAAGTCTGTTATGAAAAGGTGAATAACTCTGAGCTCCAATCTGTAGCGATTTTTGGTGCGGGACATATCTCAAGAGCATTGATGCCAATATTGATAAAACTACCCATTAGAATTTATTGGATTGATGACAGAGCTCAGCAGTTTGAGCAATACCCAGGAGACACCAGTCAGATTAACATTATTTGTGATGATTTCATAAGTGGATTGGCAGATTTACCAGACGAAATATACTGCTTGGTGATTACTTATAGTCATCAAATGGATTTTGACATTTGTGAGAAGATTATCTCTCGAAATAGTTTTAGTTATTTAGGTATGATTGGTTCAAGAATTAAGGGCAACAAATTTAGAGATCGATTATTACAAAAAGGTTATCCTAAGGAGACTGTTGACAAATTTATTTGTCCTATAGGCGCGAAACAAAAATTCTTAAAATCTCCTACTGCAATTGCAGTTACTATTGCTATGGATTTGTTAAATTTTCTTGAAGATAAGAAACAATCGATGGCTTTATGAAATATCAGTTAGAAATTCAAAACATCACGAAATCGTATGGAGATTTAAAGGCCAATGATGATATTTCGCTCAGTATTAAACCTGCAAGTATTCATGCTTTGTTGGGTGAAAACGGGGCAGGTAAATCGACCTTAGTGAAAGTCATCTATGGCTCTTTACAGGCTGACAGTGGACAAATGCAATGGTGTGGTGAAGGATATAGTCCAAAGAGTCCCTTTGAGGCGAGAGAGCAGGGTATAGCGATGGTATTCCAACACTTTTCATTGTTTGAATCCTTGACTGTTGCTGAAAACATCATACTCGGTCTTGACGATATTGGTCTGGATACTGATTTCACTGAACAAATTATTAAATATTCGAAGCAATATGGTCTAGATATTAATCCACAACAAGTGGTCGGTGATTTGTCAGTTGGAGCTCGCCAAAGAGTTGAAATCATCCGTTGCTTGATGCAGAATCCAAAACTGTTAATTATGGATGAACCAACCTCGGTTTTGACACCACAGGAGGTGACTGATTTATTTATAACGCTACGAAAACTAGCAGAGGATGGCTGTGCCATTTTGTATATTTCACATAAGTTAGAAGAGGTCCGTCAATTATGCTCTGAGGCCACTATTTTACGAGGCGGCCAGTTGGTGCAAAATTGCAATCCCCAGGATCACAATAAGCAGGAACTTGCTGAGATGATGATCGGTAAAAAATTAGTTCAATTAGCAAGAAGCAATATAACGACCGGACAAGATATCTTCTCAATTAACAATTTAAGTCGAAAAAGTGAAGACATGTTTGGCGTTGATCTGCATGATATCTCTTTGACCATCAAGCAAGGCAGTATAGTAGGAATAGCCGGCGTTGCCGGTAATGGTCAGGATGAATTAATGGAGCTATTGATTGGTGAGGTTGAAGCACCAGCTGATTCTCTGATTTTTAAGGGTGAAGACGTTGGTCGACTGAACCCCCATCAGAGAAGACAGTTGTCAATGTTTTTTATTCCTGAAGAGCGCTTAGGTCATGGTGCAGTACCGGATATGGGGCTACACGAAAATATGCTACTCAGCAGACCCCAAAAGAGTGAAATGACGAATTACGGGGTCATTAATTGGCAGAATGTTGAGAAACTCACACAACAAGTTATCGATGATTTTAAAGTGCAAACCCAGTCCAGCAAAATGTTGGCTAAATCACTCTCAGGTGGGAATTTGCAAAAGTTTATGGTTGGTAGAGAGTTAATTCAAAACCCTGAATTGTTAATTGTTTCCCAGCCAACCTGGGGTGTCGATGCGGGCTCTGAAAACAATATTCACCAGTCATTGATCGCTTTGGCTGATCAGGGCTCAGCGATACTGATTATTTCTCAGGATTTGGATGAGATACTGACTTTATGTGAACAGGTTCATGTTCTCTCAGAAGGTAGTCTTTCAGCTGCTGTTGACATGGAGGACAATGGCCTAGAAAAAATCTCAAATTTAATGGTTGGGAGTGAGAAGCAATGATCAGACTCATACCGCGCACTCAACCCTCTAAAGCAATGATTTTCTTGTCGCCATTATTGGCGCTTACATTGACGGCTGTGACGGCATTTTTTATTTTTGCTTTTATATTGACTGATATCGAAGTATCCAGTGTTTTTTACACACTATTCGTGGAGCCTTTGATTGATACATACTACATTTCTGAATTATTAGTGAAGGCAGCACCACTGATTATGATAGCGCTTGGGCTTTCGATTGGCTTTAGAGCTGGTGTGTGGAATATTGGTGCTGAGGGCCAGTACGTTATTGGCGGAATAACTGGTGGTGCCGTCGGGCTATATTTTTATAACGTTGAGGGATTCTGGTTGATACCTTTAATGTCCTTAGCGGCAATCTTAGGGGGTATGTTTTATGCCGGTATTGCTGCATTTCTAAAGACCAAATATCAAGTCAATGAAATCTTAGTGACACTTATGCTGACCTATGTTGCTGTATTGTTTCTTAGTGCGATGCTACAAGGACCGATGAGAAACCCTTCTGGCTTTAATTTTCCAGAAAGTCGACCATTTCATGATAGCGCATTGTTACCCATTATTTGGCAAGGAACACGATTAAATATTGGTTTAATTATTGCTGTTATTCTTTCATTTGTGACCTGGTTTGGTATCAAAAGACATTTGTCGGGCTTACAAATAAAAATAACCGGTAGTGCTCCTCGCGCTGCTAAATTTGCAGGCTTTGATGACAAGAAAACTATCTGGTTTGCATTGCTAATATCGGGTGGCGTAGCTGGGCTAGCTGGTTTATTTGAAGTCATAGGCCCTGCCGGCCAAATCACCCCTGGATTGCCGCAATTTTATGGCTTTACTGCAATTATTGTGGCCTTTTTGTCAAGGCTGCACCCGATCGCTATTATCTTCTCATCTTTATTGATAGCGCTCACTTATATTGGTGGTGAGAATGTACAAATTTATTTCAATTTACCAAGCTCAATAACGAACATATTTCAAGGCATGTTGCTGTTTTATTTTCTTGCCTGTGACGTATTAATTCAATACAAGATTGTTTTCTTTAAAACCATACGACAAAAATTATGAATGAAGGTCTGATAATTGCCATTATTATAGGAATCAGTATTGCTTCTGTGCCATTGATTTTTGCAGCAATAGGGGAACTGCTAGTTGAACGCTCAGGTGTTCTTAATTTAGGAGTCGAGGGAATGATGATTGTTGGAGCGCTGGCCGGTTTTGTTATTGAATTTCATACTGGAAGTTCTTTTTTAGCAGTATTGGCAGCATTACTAGCGGGCATGGCAATTGCCTCTATTTTTGCATTCTTAACGCAAATATTACTGACAAATCAAGTAGCAACTGGACTCGCTTTGACGCTATTTGGTCTTGGAATTGCAGCTTTTATAGGTAGAGGTTATAGTGAAGAGAATATTCAACTGATCTCCGCAATCCATATCCCTTTGCTTTCCGATTTTCCTATCGTTGGACCGTTGCTGTTTAGTTATAACCCACTTGTATATCTTGCCTTCTTTATGGTGTTTTTGGTGTGGTGGTTTTTATTTAAAACTAAACAAGGGTTAACATTAAGAGCTATAGGCGACAACCACGATGCAGCCCATGCGATAGGACACAACGTTATTCGCTACCGTGTATTGGCAATCCTATTTGGTGGTGCAATGGCTGGCATTGGTGGCGCCTTTTTGTCTTTAGTGCAGGTGCCAATTTGGGGTGAAGATATGACCGCTGGTCGTGGCTGGATTGCAATTGGACTAGTTGTTTTTTCATCATGGCAGCCCTTTAAAGTTATATTAGGTGCACTCATTTTTGGAGGTATTACAATTCTGCAACTTCATGCCCAAGGTTTTGATGTTAGGATCAGTGCACAATACCTGTCAATGTTGCCTTATTTGGCAACGATTGTCATACTGGTGAGTTTAAGAATGAGAGATAAAAACAAAACAAACCGCACAATGCCCAATTGTTTGGGTAGAATATTTCATTCAACATCTTAGTTTTCATCACTAAGTTGTCAACTAGAAATTAGTAAAACAAGCAAGTAAATCGTTAAATAAAAAAGGAGAAGAAGATATGGCTAATCGAAAATTAACGAGTATTTTGAAGTTCTCGTTATTAAGCTCAATGTTGGCATTTACAGGCGGTGCCTTTGCTGACCCTGTAAAAGCAGCTTTTGTCTATATTGGTCCAACAGGAGACCATGGATGGACTTATGCACATGATCAAGGTGCAAATATGGTTCAAGATCAACTAGGTGATGGCGTAGTTATAACACGTATAGAAAGTGTTGCTGAGAATTCCGATTCTGAGCGTGTTATTACGAGCCTTGCCAGGAAAAATGATATTATTTTCACCACATCGTTTGGATATATGAACCCCACAGTAAAGGTCGCGGCGCGTTATCCAGATGTTAAATTTGAACACGCAACAGGCTATATGCGTCCTACTGATAATATTTCTACCTATTCTGCGAGATTTTATGAAGGTAGACACGTTATAGGTAAGATTGCTGGCAGAATGACAAATAGTAATATAATTGGTTATATTGCTTCATTCCCAATCCCTGAAGTTATCCGTGGTATTAACGCTGCTTTTCTAGCGGCAAAATCTGTTAACCCTGATATCCAAATCAAAATTGTTTGGGTTTACACTTGGTTTGATCCAGGTAAAGAGGCAGATGCGGCTCGTGCACTTATAGCCCAGGGCGCAGATATTATCATGCAACATACCGACTCAACAGCACCTATGACTGTAGCTGAAGACGAAGGGGTACTCGCTTTTGGTCAGGCGTCTGATATGACAGCTTGGGGTCCAAACGCTCATTTGACTTCAATTATTGATGAATGGGGTCCATATTACGTAGCTCGAGTCAAGGCTGTAGCAGATGGCACTTGGACATCAACCGATACATTCGATGGTGTTGCGGAAGGTATGGTTGAATTTGCTCCATTCACAAATATGCCTGACGAAGTTATGTGGGAGGCTCAAGACACTATACTTGACCTAGACGCTGGTGCTGTTCATCCGTTCACCGGCCCTATCAACAAGCAAGACGGTAGCCCATGGTTGGCGGAAGGTGAAACACCACCTATGTTCCCCGACATCATAACTATGGATTTTTATGTAGAAGGAATTGACAGTAAGTATCCTAACTAATAAAAGTTCATTTAAGCTTTAATGATAATCGCACCCTTTTGGGTGCGATTTCATTATTGGGGCTAGAAATATTTTATAATGTGTTATGTCAAAGCCATCATACGACTGGTTAAATAAACTACCAAAGATTGAATTACATCTCCACTTAGAGGGGACATTGGAGCCAGAATTAATGTTTGAATTGGCTCAAAGAAATGGTATATCTTTGTCCTATAAGAGTGTTGAAGAAGTAAAAGCAGCCTATCAATTTAATAATCTTCAAGACTTCCTAGATATTTACTATCAAGGCGCTCAAGTTTTAAAATTCGAAGAAGACTTTTATGATCTGACTTGGGCCTATTTAAATAAATGTCACGAGCAAAACGTGATTCACATAGAGCCCTTTTTTGACCCCCAAACACACACCTCAAGAGGTATTCCTTTTGCAACTATGATTTCCGGTATTTCTCGAGCTTTTGACGATGGCGAAAAAGAGTTCGGAATTAGTTACCGCCTTGTTATGTGCTTTTTACGTCACTTGAGTGAAGACGAAGCCATAGAAACTCTAGAATTGGCAAAACCGTTTTTAGCTAATATTGATGGTGTTGGTTTGGACAGTTCTGAACTTAACAATCCTCCAGAAAAGTTTACCGAGGTTTTCTCTCAAGCGCAAAAAATGGGACTCAAATTGGTTGCGCATGCGGGTGAAGAGGGGCCAGCAGGATACATTTGGAGTGCTCTCGATAATTTAAATGTGCAACGAATTGACCACGGAATTAGAGCATTGGATGACCCAGAGCTTGTAGTACGCCTGATTGAGACAAAAATTCCGTTGACGGTGTGTCCTTTGTCAAACGTAAAGCTTCGGGTGTTCGACAACATGTCACAACACACAATACTGATGATGCTGGATTTGGGCTTATGTGTTTGTGTAAATTCAGACGACCCATCCTATTTTGGTGGTTATATTACGGAAAATTTTAATGCACTTGTGGATTCCTTGTCACTATCAAAAGAACAGGCAATTCGGTTAGTTGAAAACAGCATATCTTCGAGTTTCGTATCAGAGGATAGGAAGTTTACGATGCTAAAATTATTAAATGATTATAAGGATTCTTGAATGTCATTATGTATCATCAAGAACTTTACTAACTCTGGTGCAGACCAATTATGAATGAAGCAACGATTTGGGTTAAAAATCCACTTGCTATATACGCAAAAAATAGCAATGGCGGCGTTGTCATTAAAGGTCAAGACATTATTGAGTTAGTTGGTGTTGGAAAGGCTCCATTGTCACAAATTGATGAGGTTTATGATGCCAGCGACAGTGTCGTTTTACCGGGGCTAATCAATACCCACCATCACTTCTACCAAACCCTTACCAGGGCTTATCCAGAGGCTTTGAATAAAGAATTATTTCCCTGGTTAAAGAGTCTATATAAGGTGTGGGCACATATCCAACCAGAGATGTTGGCAGTCTCGACTGAATTGGCACTATCTGAGCTGTTACTGTCCGGTTGTACCACCGCAAGTGATCACCATTATTTGTTTCCCAGTCAGCTCGAAAATGCGATAGATATTCAGGTAGAACAAGCCCAAAAGCTAGGAGTGAGAGTGGTTCTGACAAGAGGTTCGATGAGCTTGGGGGAAAAGGATGGAGGGCTTCCGCCACAAAGTGTGGTACAGACTAAAGAGCAGATATTGAGTGACAGTGAGCGACTAATTAAAAGCTACCACGATCCCGATGAAGGTGCGATGATCCAGATCGCTTTGGCGCCATGTTCGCCTTTTTCTGTGACCACTGAGCTGATGCGAGATACGGCAGAGCTTGCCGAACAATATGACGTCCGATTACACACCCATCTAGCTGAAACCATAGACGAAGAAAATTTTTGCCTAGAAAAATTTGGCTTAAGAACGGTCGACTATCTTGAAAGTGTTGGTTGGTTGTCTGAACGTACATGGCTAGCGCATGGTATCCACTTCAATCAGGAAGAGATACAAAAGCTAGGTAAATCCGGGGTAGGCATCTGTCACTGTCCGAGCTCAAATATGATGCTAGGCTCCGGAATTTGTCGAAGCCTTGAGCTCGAAGAGGCTGGATGTACTGTAGGCCTAGGTGTGGACGGTTCTGCCTCTAATGACGGATCCAATTTGATAGCTGAGCTTAGACAGGGAATGTATTTACAGCGCCTACGCTATGGCGCCTCAAAGATTACCCATGAGCATGCATATGACTGGGCAAGCACAGGCTCAGCGAAACTTTTAGGTAGAAACGATATCGGTGAAATAGCAACCGGAAAGCAAGCAGACCTGGCACTATTTAAGCTAGACGAGCTGAGGTTTTCTGGCAGCCATGATCCCTTGGCAGCGTTATTGCTGTGTGGCGCACAAAGAGCAGACAGGGTAATGGTAGCGGGGCAGTGGCGAGTCGTTGACGGAAAGATAGTTGACAAAGATGAAGCTGAATTAATTCACCGCCACAGCGATGCAGCGAAAAAATTACGTCAACTGGCTAGCGCTTAGTTTTTCTTATTATTCCGATTGACTATGCATAATAGTTGATCTATAATCTCAACTTGAATATTGTTACAAAATTCAAGTTGATTATGAATGCACATAACCACGGTGGCGCCAGAAAAGGTGCTGGTCGTAAAAAAAATTCAGGTAGTTTTAAGGAGGATACCAAGGTCCTCAGAGTACCAATCAGCCTTGTTGACTCTATCCTTCCCTCTATTGAGGTATATAAATCCCAAGTCAAGACAGGGGTAGAAGTTCTGCTTACTAAAGAGAATACAGCAGAACTGATGATTCCGATTTTTACCTCGCGCGTACAAGCAGGCTTCCCGTCACCGGCAGATGACCATCTAGAGGATGCACTTGACCTAAACACACACCTCATTCAGCACAAAGATGCCACCTTCTTCGTGAAGGCGCAGGGCGATTCAATGCTGGGTGCTGGCATCCAGCAAGGCGACATATTGATAGTCGATAAATCCCTAACTGCCAAAAGCGGCAAGATAGTGATTGCGGTTGTTGATGGTGAATTCACTGTTAAGCGACTACACAAATACAAAGGAAATATAACTCTCAAAGCTGAAAATCCTGAGTTTGAAGACATTAAAGTTGGGGGTACCGATGAACTCATTATATGGGGCGTCGTCACCTCAGTGATACATCAGTATGACTAAGAACAATAAGTTTGCCTTGATTGACTGCAATAACTTCTATGCTTCCTGTGAAAGAGTATTTGAACCTAAACTAGAAGGAAAGCCAATCGTTGTACTGTCGAATAATGATGGTTGTATTGTTGCCCGCTCTAATGAGGCAAAAGCGCTAGGCATCAAGATGGGGGTGCCTTACTTCCAAATCAAAAACCTGATTCTTCAAAATGACGTTGTAGTTAGGTCTTCTAACTATCCTCTGTATGGAGACATGTCGTCAAGAGTGATGAGGATTATTGCTCAGTACTCTCCCATTCAAGAGATCTATTCTATCGATGAAAGTTTCATAGACTTGGAAGGGCTGCCATTTGACCTGGTAACCCATATGCAGTCCCTAAGGAGACAGGTTAGATGCTGGACAGGTGTCCCAGTTTGTGTCGGTATGGGCAGCACTAAAGTTTTGGCTAAGCTTGCAAATCGCATTGCCAAGAAGTACCCAAAATTTAATGGAGTTTTTGATATAGATGCACTACCATATCAGAGATATAAAAGGTTGTTGCGGTCTGTTGAAGTGGGGGATTTATGGGGTATAGGAAGACAGAGTGCTAAAAAGCTCAGCCGTATTAACATTAACTCCAGCTATGATTTTTATAAAGCAGATATTGGCATCATTGAAACCCTTTTAGGGGTTAACGGCAAGAGGGTGTACCAAGAACTTCGTGGCCACTCCTGCGTATCTATTGAGTGTATTCCACCAACCAGGCAACAGATCGTCTCCTCTCGTTCGTTTGGGGCTGATTTAACGGACTTTGATGAATTGAATCAGGCGCTCACTATCCTTACTAGGAGGGCTGTTAATAAGCTTAATAATCACAAACTGGCAGCCACAACCCTTACCGTCTTTATTTACACCAATCCTCACAAAAAAGACAAGCCCTGTGTGCATTTATCAAAAACTGTTGGAATGACTACAGCCACTCAAGATGAGTCACTACTGATACCACTCACAGCCAAGATACTAAAGCTTATCTATGAGCCAGGACACTCATTCTACAAGGGAGGTATAGTGCTAGGAAATCTAAGCAAAAATTACCGTCAGCAGGACCTATTTTCGATGAATCAAAATAGTCAATCGAAGGCAGACAACTACAGCAAATTTAATGCCATACAAAGCATAAACAGGCGCTTCAATGAGTCAGTCAAATATGCAAGTGAAGTGGGCAATGATATGTGGCAATCAAGGGCTGATTTTAGGTCAAATAGGTATACGACTAGTTGGAACGAGTTACTGTTGGTTTAGTCATTTTTGCAGTAGATAGTTCACCAAGCGTTATAGGAGTAACTGGTGGTCTTATTCGATAATAACCAACCTCCTCAATACTACAAT
>JAKUUR010000013.1 GCA_022448455.1 Candidatus Thioglobus autotrophicus | reverse complement strand
TAGTTGCTATAGTGGGATAGCCCACCCTTTTCACGGAGTGAACAAGGGTGTTAACGAAGTTAACAGCTGGTAGAGCCCCGGATTGTGATTCCGGTTGTCGCGGGTTCGAGCCCCGTTTCTCGCCCCACCAGTCCCTTACTACTAAGTCCTTCTTATTTTTCAATGGTGTCTAAAATAAGGCTTTTTTTTATGCTTGTTTCGGCTAAGATAATAAACCTTTTAAAAACATTGATAATTTTTTTTAGTTAAATACTAGAATTTATAACTAGTAATATTTTAATAAGAAAACAGGTTTATAATTAAATCTAAACTATATTCTTAGTTTAATTTTTTTTAAATTATAAAGGAGAGTAATTTTGAAACAAATTAATAAAATGCAATCGCTAAGTTTGCAAAAAATAGTCCCAATTCATGTGGCTATACTTCTGAGTTGTGTTCTTTCATTTGGGTTATTTAGTCAGTCTTCAATAGCCGCTCATGATAAAGTCTACGAAATAACAATACTTCATACTAATGATTTTCACGCTCGTTTTAGACCAATCAGTAAATACGATAATAATTGTTCTGCGGAGAATAATGCTAAGGGAAAGTGTTTTGGTGGTACAGCGCGTTTGATTACAGCAATTGAAGACGCTCGAACAAGGCATTCTAATACGATACTTTTGGACGGTGGTGATCAATTTCAAGGAACGCTTTTCTATAATCTATACAAAGGAAAAGTTGCCGCAGAAATGATGAATAAGCTCGAATATGATGGAATGGCAGTTGGTAATCATGAGTTTGATGATGGGCCTGAAACTCTTAGAGCATTTATGGATACAGTAACTTTCCCTGTTCTTATGGCAAATGCTAACGTAGATATGGAGCCAGAGCTTAAAGGTAAATTACATAAATCAACGACCTTGTTAAAAAACAACCAAAAAATTGGACTGATAGGCGTTGTTACTGAGGATGTAGTAGATATATCTAGTCCGGGTGATAACATTATATTTTCCGACGTTGTTGCTGCTGTGCAGTCTGAGGTAGATTTTTTGACCGAAGCTGGAGTAAATAAAATCATACTTCTGTCGCACTCGTCATACGCCATAGACAAAATGATTGCAGCAAATACTACGGGCGTAGATGTTATTGTTGGTGGACATGATAATACCTATTTATCAAACATTAGCGATAGGGCAAAAGGCCCTTACCCAACGGTGGTAAATGGGACACAGATCGTTCAGGCATATGCGTATGGTAAATTCTTAGGCGAACTTTCAGTTATCTTTGATGAAGCGGGTAATGTCGTCTATGCAACAGGTGAACCAATCACACTCGATGGTTCGGTCAATGAAAACAGCCAAGTAGTTGCTCGTTTGGATGAACTAGAAAAGCCAATCAATGAACTTAAAGAGACTATTGTTGGAACTGTCTCTAACTCACTAACAGGCGATAGGGCAGTTTGTCGTGTTCAAGAGTGTGACATGGGCAACATGATAGCAGATGCAATGAGAGATGCCGTTATTGACAAAGGCTATACTATTGCATTACAGAACTCAGGTGGAATCCGTGCTTCACTTGATTCGGGTGAGGTCACGCTCGGTGAAATCATGACGATACTTCCGTTTCAAAACACTTTGTCAACTTTCAAGGTGACCGGTGAGCAGCTTCTTACAGCGATTGAAAATGGTGTCAGCCAGGTTGAAGATGTTGCGGGACGGTTTCCTCAAGTTTCCGGAATGCGATATACGTTTGATCTAGCCAAACCTGCCAATGAAGGAAGAGTAACTTCAATTGAAATTGATGAAGATGGCTCTTGGAAACCTTTAGACTTAAATAAAACGTATGGTATGGTTTCTAATAACTTTATTCGTGGAGGTGGAGATGGATACAAAATATTCAGATCTGCATCTGAAATCTATGACTTTGGTCCAGATTTAGCGGATGTTGTTGCGAACTATATTAAAGCAAATCCAGGATATTCTGGTTACACCGATAACCGAATTACTCAGGAATAATAAAAGCTTAAATTAAAGCATTTAAGGGCTGGCATTTGTCAGCCCTTACTTTTCTTTGATTATTTCTAACAAACAGCTCAATGCTTCTGTATTATGCTGACAATCTTCGTGTCGAAATGAAATAAATGACGTCAATAAATATAGAACAAGTTACTGATATTCATCATTGGTCTGATAAGACATTTTCATTTAAAACTACCCGTAAGTTTTTAAATGAATTTAATAATGGTGAATTCGCAATGATTGGCATAGAGCATGAAGGTAAAAAACTCATGAGGGCCTATTCATTTGTATCAGCAAATTATGAAGATCATTTAGAGTTTTTATCCATTAAACTTAAAGATGGGCTCCTAACTTCTAAATTACAAAAAATAAAAGTTGGTGATGAAATACTTGTAAGAGATAAATCGACAGGCACTTTAATTATTGATGACCTTCTGCCAGGACGCAATTTATATCTTATTTCTACAGGTACAGGCTTGGCACCTTTTATGAGTATTATAAAAGACCCTAAAACTTATGAACGTTTTGACAAAGTTGTATTAACCCATACAGTTCAATACCCAGAAGAACTTGCTTACAAATCAGATTTAGAGTCATTTAACGTCAAATGGGAAAAAGTAACTCAGGGTAGATTTATATACTTTAATACACTGAGCAAAGCACAATGGCCACGTGAAGGTAGAATTACAAATTGGATTAAAAATAAAAAACTAACTTCAGAAATTGGAAATGAAAGCATTGATCCTAAATTAGATAGATTTATGGTATGTGGATCGACTGGACTTAATACAGATTTAATAGAATATTTCGAATCAATAGGAATGCAACAAGGTAATTCAAAAACACCTGGAGAATTTGTAGTAGAAAAGGCATTTGTACGAAGATAAAATTTTTATTATTAGACTACATTCATATCTTATATAGCTTTTTTCCTAAACAGCATAATATTTTCAGTTAGTGCTGGCAATTTGTATGAAACAATGGACAAGATACTCCTCCCACAGTAATAACTGTAACTATGTTATACCTGCGGGAAAAGTTAAAATAATAAATATAAGTGATTTAATCCCAGAATATTAATGCGTCCACAACAGCACTTATGACATTCCCTGTTCCAGTAAGTACTGCTTTAGGTACAGCAATAATACTTTCCGCACAGCCACTTGCCAACAAGGCCAAAAGAACTATAAAAAATAATTTTAACTTCATTACTATCTCTCCTTGTTAATAGAAAATCGTTGTTAATAGAAACTCGATTATAAAGTACTTTAAATTACTCTGACAATCAAATATTGGTATACATACTCTTTTATTTAAAAAAAAATCTCAAATTAATTCATAACATAAATACTATCACTATTTTGTTATAATCACCTCAATTATCTATTTATGGGGTCACAATGCATCACTTGTTTAGATTAATTGTTTTAACTTTAGGTGGCTTAATTGCTAACATAGTCATTGCAGCAACCTTAAGCAGCGAAGCTCAAGAAAGAGGTATTAATTCAACTTGTTCGTCCTACTTAGGTCAACTTGAAGAGTCTGTTGACTTGAATGGCTTGAATATAACTTTTGCTCATCCCAGTGACCCCTCTTTGTACCCATCTCTGCACGTATCAAATAAAAAATACAACAATGGAAGTTCTGTCTTTTCTGCGAGTCTGTCACCGGATGGCGAATATTGTTACGTCTCAACGGTAAACGTAACAGAAGTTAACACTCAAAATTGCAACGATATATCTATTCTAAAAGCTGCAGAAGATTCAACACTAAAGGTAACAGTTTATGCAGATGGTGATTACTCTATCATCACTCCTGAAGATAACACCTATCAATTAATACTCATCAACAATGGAGAGCAGTCCTGCACAATGGTAGAATCTCGAATGATGTGGCCTGGAAGATAAATACTAGACTGTTTCCGTTCAACTTAAATCGATTCAAATACTTCTATAAAACCCTTTTATAAGGGTATTGATGATGAAATATTAAAAAAAATAAACCAAGTCTTTCTATAAAATAGCTTTTATAAACTAACAATTAAATAGGAATAAATAAATGAAAAGAATCTCTCTCTTCCTGATTACGAATATTGCCATCATGGTGGTTCTGAGTATCACATTAAGAATACTCGGGGTTGACAACCTTCTTAAAGAGAATGGTAGCAGTTTAGACATTCAAGCTTTGATCATTTTTTCAGGTATTTTTGGTTTCGGTGGCGCCTTTATCTCTCTTGCCATTTCAAAATGGATGGCTAAACGGATGACCGGTGCTAAAGTTATCGAACAGCCAGCCAATAATGTTGAGACTTGGTTATTAGAAACAGTTAAAAAACAGTCCGGTATTGTTGGTATCAAGATGCCTGAAGTGGCTATTTTCCCTTCTGGTCAGATGAATGCATTTGCAACAGGTGCAAGTAAAAATAAAGCCCTAGTTGCAGTATCACAAGGCTTGCTTGACAATATGAGCCAAGGCGAGATTGAGGCTGTGGTAGGTCATGAAATGAGTCACGTTGCAAACGGTGACATGGTAACCCTTACTCTCATTCAAGGAGTTGTTAACACCTTTGTTATTTTCTTCTCGAGAGTTATAGGTCATGTTGTTGATAGAGTTATACTTAAAAATCGAAGTGGCCATGGAATTGGATATTTTGTAACAGTTATATTTGCTCAAATAGTGCTCTCGATTTTAGCAAGTATCGTTGTAATGTATTTCTCTAGAAAAAGAGAATTTATAGCTGACACGGGTGGCGCTGACTTAGCAGGCCATCAAAACATGATTAATGCCCTTAAGCGCCTAGCGCAAAAAGAACCAGAACCCCTTCCTGAACAGCTAGCTGCATTCGGGATTGGTGAAAAACCTAAAACGGGCTGGTCTCAGCTGTGGGCATCTCACCCGCCACTAGAAAATAGAATTAAGGCGCTTGAAGCTCGCTCAATTCAATCTAATTAATTTTTTTTATGGCGATAACTATCAAAACTGCTGAGCAGATTGAAAAGATGCGTATTGCTGGACAGTTGGCTGCAAGTGTACTGGAAATGATCGAACCTCACGTCAAGGCAGGTGTAACTACAGGATATCTGGATCAACTCTGTCATAGCTATATTGTCAATGAATTGGATGCAATACCTGCCCCACTTAACTATAACGGCTTCCCTAAATCGATATGCACTTCAATCAATAATGTTGTTTGTCACGGAATCCCTGGAGAGAAAAAACTTAAAAAGGGTGATATTATCAATATCGATATAACAGTAATCAAAAACGGTTTTCATGGTGACACCTCTAAAATGTTTCTTATCGGTAAGCCAAGTGTCAAAGCAACAAGAATTTGCACAGTTGCACACGAATGTTTGCTGATTGGGATTGAAAAAGTCAAGCCAGGTATTCACTTAGGTGAGATTGGAAGAGCAATTGGAGCTCATGCAAAAGTTAAAAATTGTGCAGTTGTTCGTGATTATTGTGGTCATGGAATTGGTTTAGGTTTTCATGAAATGCCACAAGTCATTCACTACGATGACGGCAAAGTCAATCGAAGCCCTATTTTAGAGCAAGGAATGACTTTTACTATTGAACCGATGATCAATCTAGGTAGCTATGAAGTAATCACTTCCAAGCTTGATGGGTGGACAGTTACCACTAAAGACCGCTCCCTTTCAGCACAATGGGAACACACTATATTGGTTACCGAAAATGGTTACGAAATATTAACACTTCGAAAAGAGGAATTAATTTCTTAGTATGCCCTAGATTACATACTTCAGGTAGTAATTGATATTCCAGCTTGTGCTAAAATGACAATTTTTTACTCTCACTTGTTTGACTTGTGAAACGCTTAAGAAATTATTTTATTTCAGGCCTTCTTTTCTGGATACCTCTATCTTTAAGTGTCATCGTTATTAAGTTCTTCTTAGAGCTTATTGATAGTTTTATTCCACAAAAATACCTACCAGAATCTATATTTAATTTAGATACTACTATTCCAGGTTCAGGAATTATCTTGGTACTGTTGGTCATACTCATCACCGGAGTAATGGTTACTAATATATTAGGCCGAAAGGTAGTAGCTCTATGGGAAAGAGTCCTCAATAAAATTCCAGGTTTTCGAAACATATATAACGTATTAAAAAAAGTTTCTGATACTGTATTTAATACTTCAACTGAAAGTTTCAGAAAGGCATTTTTAATTCAATATCCAAGCAAGGGAATTTGGGTAATTGCATTTCAATCAGGTAATTACAGAGGCGAAGCTGAATCCATTATCGGTGAAGAAATCATGAATCTTTTTGTGCCAACCACCCCTAATCCAACCTCAGGTTTTTTTGTCATGATGGCGAAAAAAGATGCATTCGAACTTGATATGAGTGTTGAAGAAGCATTCAAGCTAGTCATCTCTGCAGGCGTTGTGACGCCTAACTCGGTTAAAATTAAGGATGAGGAATGAGAACTCATTTCTGTGGAGAATTAAATAAAAATTTCCTCGAAAAAGAAGTTGTTTTATGCGGCTGGGTAAACAGAAGGCGTGACCATGGTGGGGTCATTTTTCTTGACCTAAGAGATAAAATAGGCCTTGCACAAATCGTTATCAATCCTGAAACCAATGAAACTTTCAAATTGGCTGAAAGTATACGAAATGAATTCGTTCTCAAAGTCACAGGAAAGGTAATAGCGAGAGATAGTGAAATGATTAATAAGAAAATCTCAACAGGGGAGATTGAAGTTCTTGCTAACGATATTGAAATCCTAAATACTTCAAAACCTATCCCTTTTCAGCTTGACTCTGCAGACACTTCTGAAGAAGTTAGACTAAAGTACCGCTACCTTGATTTGCGTCGAGATGAAATGCAAAAGCGTCTCCGGATAAGATATAAAGTGACAAAATATATTCGTGACTTTATGGATAAAAACGACTTTATCGATATTGAAACACCATTTTTGACAAAGGCTACGCCGGAAGGAGCCAGAGATTACCTAGTACCTTCCCGAACTCACGAGGGTAGTTTTTTTGCGCTACCGCAGTCCCCACAGCTTTTCAAGCAGTTACTTATGATGTCAGGCTTTGAGCGCTATTATCAAATAGTTAAGTGCTTCAGAGACGAAGATTTAAGGGCAGACCGTCAGCCAGAATTTACTCAGCTGGATGTAGAAACATCTTTTATGAATGAGAGCGAGATAACTTCATTGATGGAGGAAATGATTAGAGGATTGTTCCAAGAGATACTCAGCGTAAGCCTTCCTAAAAAATTCTCATCCATTAGCTATCATGAAGCGATGAAATTATATGGCGTTGATCGACCTGATTTAAGGATTCCAATGCAAATGGTTGACATGAATGAGACAATGAAAGATGTTGAATTTAAAGTCTTTTCAGGCCCAGCAAACAGTGACAAAGGTAGAGTGGCTGCATTGAAGGTTCCTGGTGGCGCTTCGATTAGTCGCAAACAAATAGATGATTACACTAAGTACGTTAGTATTTATGGAGCAAAGGGGTTGGCTTATATAAAAATTAACGAGGATGGGCCTTCTTCGCCAATCATTAAATTCTTGGGTGACGAAGTTACTGACAAGGTGATTGAGGAAACCAAAGCATCAACTGGAGATATTATATTTTTTGGTGCCGATACAGCCAAAATTGTTAACGAATCTCTTGGGAATTTGAGAGAGAAATTGGCTCGTGACCTAAACCTCTTCGATTCTGAATGGGCCCCGGTTTGGGTGTTCGATTTTCCAATGTTTGATGTTGAAGATGACGGTTCCTTAAATGCAATTCATCACCCATTTACAGCGCCTAGTGTTGATAGCCAAACGCTTGTAAAGGAGCCAGAAAAATCTCTTTCTCGTGCCTATGACCTTGTCATTAACGGTTCAGAAGTCGGCGGAGGTTCTATTCGTATTCATCAAAGTGATATGCAGAAGACAGTCTTAAAATTACTTGGCATTGATGATGATGAAGCCAGGGAAAAATTTGGGTTCCTTCTCGACGCTCTCGACTATGGTTGCCCTCCTCATGGCGGTATTGCTTTTGGTTTAGATAGGCTGGTGATGATACTTTGCGAAACTGACTCTATTCGAGAAGTTATCGCATTTCCAAAAACACAAACAGCAGCCTGTTTGTTGACCGATGCTCCAGCAAGTATTCCAAAAGCACAACTACGAGAGTTAAAATTAAAGATAATATAGTAGTAAAATCACCACCATGAATATTAGAGGTTCCATAAAACAAGCACTACTGGAAAAAAACGCCACTTTGGTAGCCCACTATTACGTCAGTGCAGATTTGCAAACCCTAGCAGAAGAAACCGGAGGTATTGTTTCAGACTCTTTAGAAATGGCAAGATTTGGCCAAAACTGCGACGCAGAAACAATTGTTGTTGCTGGTGTTAAATTTATGGGCGAAACTGCCAAAATTCTGTCCCCTGAAAAGAGAGTGCTGGTTCTTGATGACCAGGCAACTTGCTCACTTGACCTTTCTTGTCCAATCGATGACTTTTCAGCATTTTGTGATGCCAACCCTGACCATGTCGTCGTCGTTTATGCCAATACATCAGCCGAAGTCAAGGCCAGAGCTGACTGGGTTGTGACATCTGGTAGCGCCCTCAAAATAGTTAAGAAATTACATCAAGAGGGTAAAAAAATACTTTGGGCACCTGACAAGCACCTAGGCCACTACGTTCAAACGGAGACTGGTGCTGACATGCTTTTATGGGATGGAGCCTGCGTTGTTCACGAGGCATTCAAAGCAGAGGGACTTGAAAGGCTTATGCAGCATCACCCTGATGCAGCAGTTTTGGTGCATCCAGAGTCACCCAAAGAAGTTATTGCTCTTGCTGATTTTGTTGGATCAACGACTCAGTTAATAGAGGCAGCAGCCACTAGACCTGAAAAAACATTTATTGTGGCAACAGACAATGGAATTTTTCATAAAATGCATGAAGTAGCACCAGGAAAAAAATTCATTGAAGCCCCGACTATGGGCGTAGGAGCAACTTGCGAATCATGTGCACATTGTGGCTGGATGGCTATGAATAGCCTTGAAAAATGCTTGAGCACATTGACTACCGGTAAAAATGAAATAAGAATTAATGATGAAGTTATTGAAAAAGCAAAGCACTCTATCCATCGATTGCTCGAATTCACTCAATAAAATATTCGCGGATATAACCAATTAATAATGGCAGGACATAGTAAGTGGCACAATATTCAACATAGAAAAGGTGCCCAGGATGCAAAGCGCGGAAAAGTCTTCACAAAACTCATCAAAGAGATAGTTGTTGCCGCAAAAATGGGCGGTGGCGTTATAGAAAACAATCCCTCTTTGCGTGCTGTTATCGATAAAGCACTTGCCGCCAACATGAAGCGAGACACTATAGACAATGCAATCAAACGCGGCGCAGGTGAATTAGATGGAGATAATTACGAAGAGGTCCGCTACGAAGGTTATGGTCTCGGAGGCACCGCCATTATGGTTGACTGTTTAACAGATAACCGAAACCGAACGGTTGCTGATGTTCGTCATGCCTTTTCAAAGCACGGAGGAAGCCTTGGCACCGATGGCTCTGTTTCCTATATGTTTTCAAAACAAGGCTTTATCAGCTTCGCTTCAGGTGATGAAGATACCATTATGGAAGTCGCTATAGAGTCTGGCGCTGATGATATCATTACTAATGATGATGGTTCCATCGATGTGATGACAGCCCCGGATGACTTTTTTAGTGTAAAGGATGCCCTTGTCGCCAACAACTTGAATCCAGAACATTCTCAAATAACTATGGAACCTGCCAACCGTATTGAACTCAACTTAGAAGACGCCGAAAAGTTCATGAAGCTTATCGACAAACTCGAAGACCTGGATGATACTCAAGAGGTCTACCATAACGCTGATATTTCTGATGAGTTAATGGCTCAATTATGATCTCAATTCATTCGGGGATCCAGGCTCTTCGAAACTTTAAAGTTAAAACTCTTCAAGAAAAACTGCAATCAAAACTGCCTAACCTGAGCTTGCTGTGTACTGAATACATTCACTTCATCGAGTCCGATACAAAACTCAACTCTGAAGACAAATCCCACCTCGATAAACTTTTGAATTACGCCCCAACGATTAATATTTCCAATTCAATTGATAACGTTTTAGTTACACCTAGGCAGGGAACTATTTCACCATGGTCGTCAAAGGCAACTGACATAGTTCATCTCTGCGGCCTGAAACAAATTAGAAGATTAGAACGTGGCATCAACTATCACTTTAATTGTCAACTTAAAACCGAAGAGTTGGATATTGTTCTTAATATTATCATGGACAAGATGACTGAATCTTATCTCAGTAATATAAAAGATGCAGGTTTACTTTTTAATGAGTTAGAGCCAAAAGAGTACCAAAACATAGATGTACTTCTTTTAGGAAAGTCCGCCATTGAAAAAGCGAATATCGAACTTGGTTTAGCTTTAAGTGAGGGTGAGATAGAGTACTTATATGATCAATTTAGTTCACTAGGTCGAAATCCAACAGACATCGAACTGATGATGTTTGCACAAGTAAACTCAGAGCATTGTAGACACAAAATCTTTAATGCAGACTGGGTAATTGACGAAGAAGTTCAGGCCATTTCACTTTTTGGAATGATTAAAAACACCTATCAACAAAATCCTCAAGGATTATTGTCTGTTTATAGTGACAATTCAGCGGTAATGACTGGCTACGAATCAACTTACTTGGAGCCTAATGAAGAAGGCATCTACTCATCAGAAAGTGCTCATAAAGCTGTATTAATGAAGGTCGAAACACATAACCATCCAACAGCAATTGCCCCTCACCCAGGAGCAGCAACTGGTTCGGGTGGTGAAATCAGAGATGAAGGCGCAACTGGCAGAGGATCAAAACCAAAGGTTGGCCTGTGTGGCTTTTCTGTTTCCAACCTAAAAATACCAAACGCTATAAATGAATGGGAAATAGATTACGGAAAACCTAAGCAGATTGCCTCTGCACTTGACATAATGATAGAGGGTCCAATAGGCGCAGCTGCATTTAATAATGAGTTTGGTCGACCCAATACTTGTGGCTACTTTAGAACCTATGAACAACAAACCCATGACAATGAAATCAGAGGTTATCACAAACCAATCATGTTAGCTGGTGGTATCGGCAACATTAAAGAAAACCACATAGAAAAAGGCTTAATTTCCAATGGCGATAGGTTGATTGTTTTAGGAGGACCAGCAATGCTGATTGGACTTGGTGGGAGCGCAGCCTCAAGTGTTGGAAGTGGCGAACAAAACGAAGATCTAGACTTCGCTTCGGTGCAACGTGCCAATCCAGAAATGCAAAGACGTGCCCAAGAAGTTATCAATTCTTGTGTAAATTTAGGTGACAACAATCCGATAGTTTCAATTCACGATATTGGTGCAGGCGGTCTGTCAAATGGAATTCCGGAAATCGTTAACGACTCCAATAAAGGCGCCCAACTTCAACTAAGAAGTATTCCAAATGACGAAAAAAAAATGTCACCAATGGAGATATGGTGCAACGAATCTCAAGAGAGGTATGTGCTTGCCATTAAGGAGGAAAGTGTTTCTCTATTTAGTGCAATTTGTGAAAAAGAGCGGGCGCCATTTTCTATTTTAGGTGAAGCGACTGAGAATCCACATTTAAGTCTGGAAGACGCTCATTTCAATAATAAACCAATTGATATAGAGATGTCTTTGTTGTTTGGATCAAGCCCAAAAACACTCAAAGACGTCAAATCTATCGTAAACAATGAGCCAGAATTCAACAACACAGAAATTAAACTTGATGAAGCCATTAATCGCCTATTAAGATTACCGACAGTGGCCAGTAAAAATTTTTTAATTACGATTGGCGACCGAACCGTTACAGGACTGGTTGCCAGAGATCAAATGATTGGTCCATGGCAAGTACCTCTAGCAGACTGTGCGATTTCATTATCTGATTATATTGGCTATCAGGGTGAAGTTATGTCGATCGGTGAAAAAACACCTTTAGCCTTAAGTAATGCTCCAGCAGCGGCTCGAATGAGTGTCGGCGAAGCTTTAACTAACCTGTTGGGTGGCTATATTGAAGATATAAGCCACATCAAACTGTCAGCTAACTGGATGTGTGCTAGTGGCTTCGCTGGCGAAGATGCAAAGCTTTATGAAGCCGTAAATGCGATTGGAATGGAGCTATGTCCTGCTTTAGGTCTTACCATCCCAGTAGGTAAAGATTCGATGTCCATGAGAAGCACTTGGCAAGAGGATGGCAAAGAAAAATCGGTTACTGCCCCACTTTCGCTGATCATAAGTGCATTTTCAAAAACCCCTGACGCAAGAATTCAGATTAGCCCTCTACTCAATACTAAAATTGAGTCAGAGCTACTTTTGATTGATCTAGGACTTGGAAAAAATAGAATGGGAGGCTCCTGCCTGGCACAAGTCTTTAACCAAATTGGAAATTCAACTCCTGATCTAGACGACCCCAAACTTTTCGCTAATTTCTTTTCAGTTATTAACCAACTCAACAAGGAAGGATTAATTGTTGCATACCACGACCGTTCTGACGGTGGCGCCATCATAACCCTTCTAGAAATGGCTTTCGCTTCACATTGTGGACTAGATATCGAGTCATCTGAACCTTTATCTGAACTATTCAATGAAGAGCTTGGTTGCGTCATCCAAGTGTCTAAAGCCAACAAACCTGAAGTTCTTAATGCTCTAGAAACTGTAGGACTTAAAGACTGCGCTCACCATATCGCCAACATAAACCAATCTGACAATATATCGATTTATCAGCAAGATAAGTTAGTATTTAATGAAAAACGTGTCAATCTTCATAATTATTGGTCTTCTACTTCATTTGAAATCTCTAAATTAAGAGACAACCCTATATGTGCTGAATCAGAAAATCAACAATTATTAATCCCCTCGGAGGGCTTAATGGTTTCACCGAAATTTGACATCAATGTGTCCATTAGTGCGACCTATATTAATGTTGGCAAAAAACCTAAAATAGCCATTTTGAGGGAACAAGGAATCAATGGACAAATTGAAATGGCAGCAGCCTTTACACAAGCAGGATTTGCTGCAAGCGATGTCCATATGAGTGATATTTTGTCTGGCAGAATCTCTCTGTCAGAGTTTCATGGCATAGCAGCCTGTGGGGGATTTTCATACGGAGACGTTCTTGGTGCTGGACGCGGTTGGGCAAACTCAATCCTCTATAACAACCAAACCAAAGAAGAATTTCACCAATTCTTCTCTAGAGGTGATAGCTTTGCATTGGGCGTATGTAACGGCTGTCAGATGATTTCCAATATCAAAGAGATTATTCCTGGAACTCAAGATTGGCCTTCTTTTGAACGCAATACTTCTGAGCAATTCGAAGCACGCTTTACGAGTGTTGAAATTCAGAACTCTGATTCTCTGTTTTTTGATGGCATGGCTGGCTCAATAATGCCAATCGCTATTGCTCACGGTGAAGGAAGAGCGAACTTTTCTTCACTACAAAACGAAAACAATATTGCGATCAAATATGTCGATTATCAAGGCATTCCAACACAAACCTATCCTCACAATCCGAATGGCTCTGAAGCTGCAGCAGCCAGTCTTTGTAATGACTCAGGTAGGGTTACTATTATGATGCCTCATCCTGAACGTGTCTTTAGAGCAGTGCAAAATTCTTGGCATCCAAGTGAATGGAATGAAAGATCACCGTGGATGAGAATGTTTGAAAATGCTAGAAAGTGGGTTGACTAATGCCATCAATAGTATTCTATTCATTTTAAAAATTGTTATATAAATGATATCTCCCCAAATCATTCGCAGCAATCGCAAGACATTAAGTCTCTCAATCAATGAAAATGCTGATCTTGTTGTTCGCGCGCCGCGCCGTGTATCGTATGATGAAATTCAAAAATTTATTTATGAGAAGTCTGCTTGGATTGATAACAAACAGAGACTCATTAAAGCTCAGCTTAAGGATAATGTGAATGCGAATATAAGCCTCCAGTGTCTCTATTTAGGTAGTCTTTATCCACTCAAAATAGACAATAACAGTGTTGAGCCAATATCCTTTGATGGTCACGAGTTTAGCATAGCTAATGTTAACAGAGATACAATAAACTTGCCTCTCAAGAGTTGGTATAAAAAGAGATTTATAGAGGTTGCACTGCCTCGATTAAGTTATTTTTCTGACAAACACAAACTCAAAGTTAATCAGGTTAGAGTGAAGGAACAAAAAACTCTTTGGGGGTCGTGCTCAAGTAAAAACAATATAAACCTAAATTATCTATTAATTATGGCTCCAATGAAAGTAATTGACTATGTGATTGTGCATGAATTAGTGCACACTACCCATAAAAACCATTCAGCCAAGTTTTGGCAAAAAGTTGAAACCATAATGCCAAATTATAAAGATGCTAGATACTGGCTAAAGGAGAACGGTCACCAGCTAAGACGTTTATAACCGATATAATCGATTTACCCGTTATACTTCTCTACTGCCTCTTCCATGGCCGCTTTTAATGTATCTTGCTCTGCCATTTCGACAATGATGTCACCACCACCTACCAATTCTGAGTTGAAATAGATTTGAGGAAAGGTAGGCCAGTCTGCAAAATCAGGTAGACTTTGAAAAACTTCTGGCTCTTCAAAAAGATTAATGTAAGAAAACTCAACTCCTGTGGAAGCTAGTGTTTGAGAGGCGCGAGCAGAAAAACCACATTGAGGAAATTGAGGCGTTCCCTTCATATAAATCACAATTGCAGCGCTATCAACTTGTTTTTGAATTTTCTCTAATACGTCCAATTTAATACTCCAAAGAATTTTCCTACCATTTTAGTGTAATATTGAATCGCATGCAAAGAATCAATCACTAATTACTGCTTTGTTGCTTGAGAAACGATATATTTTTGTCCTTGCTTTAATTTTTTGTAATTACCAAATACTGACTTAAAGTTATTTTTAATAAAGTCCTTTAGCCCGTTAATTGTAACCACGGTAATTTTTCCACCCGGTTTTAATGCATCCAAAGCGTCATAAAGAATAATTGAGAGTTGTTCTCGCCCTACTTTAGCTGGAAGATTAGAAATAACTTGATCAAATTTTACTTCATTAGGAATCTGCAAAAAAGCGTCAGAAAAATATGCTTTTGCATTACTTAAGTTATTTAATTTTGCGTTATTATTGGCAAGCTCTACAGCCACAAAATCCTTGTCAATCATGTGCACTTCACCTTTTGTGCAATGTTTTGCTAACGCAAGACCGATAGGTCCATATCCACAACCTAAATCAAGACAAACATCATTTACATCGACCTCAATATGCTTCATCAGTAGCAAAGTACCCTCATCGATTGATCGAGGACTAAAAACACCCCATCGAGTATGCAATGTGAGCTCGTTATCTAAAAGATTAACGACAATCCTTATATCTTTTTTTAGATTAACAATATCTTTTCGATCAAACATTACAGCCTCATAAATTGAAAAGTTATTTCATACTTTTTGTTTTAATTTTTTTTGTAATTATTTTACTCGCGTTGTCACCAAGATGATCTTCACCACGAGCTTTTGCAAGTTGAATTTGCTTTTCTCTTTCCCGGTAGCGATTTATTTGAATGACGTCTTTGGTGCCATAACAACGAGGGCAAGACGCTCCCTTTTCGTAATGTGGATGGATTTTATCTTCCTCTGTGATCGGGAATCTACACGCATGACATTGGTCATACTGACCTAACTCTAAATTATGTTTGACAGCAACCCTGTCATCAAAAACAAAACATTCTCCCTCCCATTGGCTTTCTTCTTCTTCAACCTCTTCAAGGTATTTTAAGATACCTCCTTGTAAATGGTAAACATTCTCAAAACCTTCTGATTTTAGATAGGCCGTGGACTTTTCACAACGGATTCCACCAGTACAAAACATGGCTATTTTTTTATTTCGATACTGTTCTAAGTTGTTTTTAGTGTAACTAGGAAACTGACGAAATGTTTCTGTGTTTGGATTGATTGCTCCTTTGAAACTACCGATCTCAAATTCATAATTATTGCGGGTATCAATTAAAACCACCTCAGGATCACTAATTAGTTCATTCCAATCTCTGGCTTTAACATAAGTTCCAACTGAGTAGGTCGGATCAACATCTGCTATGCCAAGAGTTACAATTTCTTTTTTGAGTTTAACTTTAAGTCGCTTAAAAGGGACTGTTTCACTATAAGAGAACTTATACTCTAAATCACTCAATCTCTTGTCGGCATTGAGGTAATCAAGGATTTTATTAATTGCACTATCGCTTCCAGAAATGGTACCATTAATTCCTTCCCTAGCTAGCAACAAGGTTCCTTTGACGTTTAAAGAATCCATAAAATCTCTTAAAGGTCGTTGCATTTTGTCGAAGTCATCCAACCTAGAAAATTTATATAGAGCGCAAATAGTAAACATAATTCTATTGAAAAAATAAAGATTTAATTTTACTAGTCAGGTTTCCTTATTTCAACTCTTTTGAATTATCAACAAAACCACACAATTACTTCATTAAATCCACACAATTACTACATTAGCGCTTAAGTAAAATTCCACACGACAAGTGTATAATGTCCACCTTTCCTAAAAAAATAAGCTCTATAACATACTCTTAATGCTTGAAGATATTAACAATCCCAGCGACGTAAAAAAGCTTGACATTGATCAGCTGCAATTTCTTGCAGACGAAATTAAAGAGTTTTTAATTGCAAATATAAAAAAAACAGGTGGTCATCTTGGTTCGAATTTGGGAACTATTGAGCTAACCTTAGCGATGCATTATGTTTTTGATACTCCTGATGATACCTTTGTTTGGGATGTAGGCCATCAAGCCTATACCCATAAAATACTCACTGGAAGAAAAGATTTAATGTCAACTTTACGCCAAAAAGGTGGTATTTCAGGTTTTACAAAAAGAAGTGAAAGTGAGCATGATGCTTTTGGTGCAGGTCATTCCTCAACCTCAGTAAGTGCAGCCCTAGGTATAGCGATTGCGAATAAGTTAAAGCAAAATATTGATACCTCAATTGCCGTTATAGGAGACGGCGCCCTAACCGGTGGTATGGCTTTTGAGGCACTTAACCATGCAGGAGATTCTGATGTTAACCTTCTGGTCATACTCAATGATAATGACATGTCCATTTCAAAGCCTGTTGGCGCTTTAAGTAAATATCTAACTCGACTTATTTCTGGAAAGATATATTCAACAATGAAATCAAAATCTCTAGAGCTGCTTGAAAGTTTGCCCCGTATACGAAAATTCGCAAAACGTTCTGAAGAACACCTTAAAGGAATGCTACTGCCAGGAACTTTATTTGAAGAATTTGGTTTAGATTACTTTGGACCAATAGATGGCCATGACATACCATTAATGATTAAAACTTTACAAAATTTAAAGAATCTTGAGAAGCCTAGAATTCTCCATATTATTACAAAAAAAGGACATGGGCTAGAGGATGCAGAGAAAAATCCTTTAAAGTTTCATGGTATTTCACCACCCTCAAGTTCAACTAGTAAGCTACCAAGCTATAGCAATGTTTTTGGAGAATGGCTTTGCAATACCGCTAGAAATGACTCGAAGTTAATTGGCATTACTCCGGCCATGTCTGAAGGCTCAGGTATGGTTAAATTTTCGACGACTTTCCCAGATCGTTTTTTTGATGTAGCGATTGCTGAACAGCACTCCATTACATTAGCTGGTGGAATGGCAACTAAAGGCTTGAAGCCTGTTGTCGCAATCTATTCCACCTTTCTGCAGCGAGGATATGACCAATTCATACATGACATTGCCTTACAGAATTTAAACGTCGTTTTTGCTATTGATCGAGCTGGTTTGGTTGGAGCAGATGGTGCCACTCATGCCGGTGTTTTTGATTTAAGTTTTTTAAGATGCATTCCGAATATAGTCGTAATGGCACCGAGCTCTTCTCTTGAAATGTATAAAGCTCTTAATACTGCTCATAAATTAAATGGACCTGTTTGTATTCGCTTCCCAAGAGGTAAATCCCAGATTGAAGAGTTTACTACTGATGAAATAATAGAGCTTGGAAAAGCAAATATTATTAGAACAGGTCGTGACATTGCAATTTTTGCATTTGGCAATATGCTTGAGCCAGCCATTGAAGCTGGTAATGAAATTGACGCAACAGTTATTGATATGAGATTTATTAAACCTTTAGATGAAAAACTAATAACAGAGATTGCACAAAATAATAAAAAATTAATTTCTATAGAGGATAATGTCTCATCTGGAGGCGGTGGCAGCGCAATAAATGAATTATTGCAACGAAATAACATAAAAACACCTCTCAGCATCTTAGGTGTACCAGATATTGTTACTGAACATGGCTCACAAAAAGAGCTTTATGAAGAGTATGGTCTAAACGCAAAAAACTTGATTAAAGTAGGAACTAGCAAATGAGAGAAACTTTAAAACGTTACAGCCCAAAACGCGAAGATGTTAATTTAGGCTGGTTAAATAAGCACTTACATGACCCGTATCTATGGAAGTGGAATAAACGTACCATTTCTAGAGCTTTTGCTGTTGGCTTATTCTGTGCTTTTATGCCAATCCCTCTTCATACACTTTTAGCAGCAGCGCTTGCTGTTGTTTTCTCATCTAATATCTTACTTTCGATGGCTCTCGTTTGGGTAAATAACCCAATCACTATGGTGCCAATTTATTACTACACATATAAGCTGGGCTCTTACATCTTAGGCATGGAATTGGACCCTAACTTTGTATTTACTTTGGAATATATACTCGAAAATTTGACCACAACCACTATAGCACTATGTGTTGGAGGATTAATTGTTTCTCCTATTGCAGCAATCTTAGGCTATATAACTATTTTATTGATTTATAAGTATAGAGCGTTTAAACGAATTAAACGTTGGAGATAGAGAGTCGCTTTCTGATATTAGCCTCTAAGGTATCAACCAGAGACTCATTATCTACTTTACTATCAGTCTTACCATTGATATACATTAAATTTGGAGATCCACCTGTAACTCCAACACTGACTTCCCTAGCTTCACCTGGTCCATTCACAACACAGCCAATCACAGCAACATCAATTGATTCTGTAATATCTTCTATACGAGACTCAAGCTCATTAACAACTGCAATGACATCAAATTTTTGTCTCGAACATGAAGGACAGGCAATTAAATTTACACCCCTCTTTCTTAGATTAAGTGATTTTAAAATATCAAAACCAACCTTAACCTCGTCAACTGGGTCTGAAGCAAGAGATACGCGAATAGTGTCACCTATACCTTCACTTAAAAGTAAACCCATACCAATCGATGACTTTACAGCACCAGACCTGAAAGAACCCGCCTCTGTAATACCCAAATGAAGTGGATTGTCAATTTGAGAGGCTAGCTGTCTATATGCAAATACAGTCATAAAAACCTCTGACGCTTTGAGAGAGACCTTGTAATTATTGAAGCTGAGTTTATCTAGAATATCAATGTGTCTGAATGCCGACTCCACCATCGCTTCAGGAGTTGGCTCTGTATATTTTTTCTGTAAATCTTTTTCCAAGGAACCAGCATTCACACCAATACGAATCGGTATATTGTGATCCTTTGCTGACGCAACAACCTCTCTAACGCGATCTTCTTTACCAATGTTTCCAGGATTAATTCTAAGACAATCTGCCCCATATTCAGCCACCTTGAGTGCTATTTTATAATCAAAATGAATATCTGTTATCAACGGAATATTGGCACGTTGCTTGATTTCTTTAAAGGCCTCAGCTGCATCCATAGTTGGTATTGAAACCCTAACAAGATCGGCACCTGCTTTTTCGAGTGACTCTATTTGAAGAACCGTAGACTCAACATCACAAGTGTTGGTGTTTGTCATACTCTGAACACTGATAGGAGCATCACCACCTATGGCAACATCACCGACAAAAATTTGGCTAGAGATTCTTCTTTTAATTTTGTGTACTGGCTTCATAAGTCTTTATTGCTTCATCTAAACTCTCAGTAATATTGTCAATTATTATAGTCGATGAGACCTCTTCTATGTTTTCAGTAATGGACTCTTCACTGCTCTCAAAATTACTTGGCTCACTGATAATAATTGAGGTTGACCGGTTACCACCAATCTCTACATCCTCGAAATAATACCAGATACCTAAAAATATTAATATTAACAATAAAAGCAGAAATAGCTTCAGTTTGAAGCGTTTTTTTCTTTTAGGATAATACTTGATGCCGTCTAACATTTCTTCCACTCTTATCTAGCACTTTACCTGCAAGTTGCCCACAAGCAGCGTCAACATCATCACCCCTTGTTCGTCTAGTTGTTGTCCGAATGCCTGATCGATATAAAATATTTTGAAACTGATTAATTGTAACTTCTTTTGAGGTTTGATATTGAGTTTTTGGAAATGGATTAAAAGGAATTAAATTTACTTTAGCAGAAATGCCTTTGAGTAACCTTGCTAGAGATTTTGCATGCTCAGGCAAATCATTGACTCCATCAAGCATGACATACTCGAAAAATATGTGTCTCTCTTGCGTTCCAGCATTTAAATAATACTGGCAGGCTTTCATCAACTCCTTAATAGGATATTTTTGATTGATTGGAACCAGTACATCTCTCAACTCATCGCTCGGCGCATGTAAAGAGATGGCTAAGCTTACTGGAATCGTGTCTGCCATTCTATACAGCGCGGGGACAATACCAGACGAAGAAACAGTAACCCTTCTTCTCGATAGTCCAAAAGCCCAATCATCCAATAAAAGCTCACAGGCATCATATACTGCACTTTCATTAAGCAAAGGCTCACCCATACCCATAAATACTACATTTGAAATTCGCTTATCTTTTTTCTTTAGGTAGTTTTGGGCAATCAAAACTTGAGCAATGATTTCATGACTCTTTAGATTTCGATTAAATCCCTGGACACCTGTAGAACAAAAAGTACAAGCAAGCGCACAACCAACCTGTGAAGAGATACACAAAGTCCCTCGTTCCTTTTCAGGTATGTATACCGTTTCGATATGATTTCCTTTTCCAAGCTTAATGACCCACTTGATAACCCCATCTTTTGAATGGTTCAAAGTAATTACTTCTGGTAAATCAATTGTTGCTATGGCTTGTAACTTTTGCCTTAAGTCCTTAGACAAATTATGCATATCACCAAAGCTTGTAGCACCTTGATGGTAAATCCATTGCATAATCTGTTTGGTACGAAAAGGTTTCTCACCAAGATCAGAAAAAAACTTTTTGAGTTTATCTTGAGGAAGTCCTAATAAGTTTTGTTTTTCTAACATAGGAAAAAACAGCCTTCAAATCGACTGTTTAGATAATATTTTGTTTTAACTTTATCTTGTCCTTGGACAAACACCATCTTCACCGAAAAAATAGGCAATTTCAATCGCAGCATTCTCAATTGAATCCGATCCATGGACTGCATTCTCATCTAGAGATTCAGCGAAGTCAGCTCGAATAGTTCCAGAGGCTGCTTCTTTAGGGTTTGTAGCACCCATAATTTCACGATGTTTGGCTACAGCGTTTTCACATTCAAGCACTTGAACCATTACAGGGCCGGATGTCATAAAAGAAATCAGGTCATTAAAAAAAGGCCGCTCTTTATGAATAGCATAAAAACCTCCTGCTATTATTTCATCTAAATGTAGCATTTTTGCTGCAACAATTTTAAAACCTGCACTCTCAAAACGAGAGTAAATTTCTCCAATCACATTTTTAGCAACAGCATCAGGTTTAATTATTGATAAAGTACGCCCCATGAGCTATCCTCAATTATTTTTAAAAGCCAGTATTTTACCATGTTGCAGTAAATATCTAATACTTAGAGGTGAAATTGGTAAAGACAAGCACTATAAGAAAATTGTTATTACTGAATTATATTTTCTTTAATGATCTCTTGCGGCGATAGTCATCAAGTAAGTCATGCCCCCTGAATATAGCACTAACAAAAGACAAGAACCATGGCTTTCCATAATAGTAAGGACGGGTGACAAGAGGTGTCTTTTCAAAAACACTGTGATTTTCACTAGGGTGTAATAATTTTAGAGCAGCCTTATGACCTAAATAAGGTGCCATCGCAACACCATTCCCACAATAACCTAACGCATAATATATACCTTGGTCATAGCCTAAACTTGGTAACTTACTAAAACTAAACCCAGTAAAGCCTGTCCAACAATGACTGATCTCTACATCAACTAATGAAGGAAAAATTTCAATTAACATTTTACGAAGAGTAGGTAACGCTTGTTCAGCTGTTATTGAATGCATAGCTGCCCTGGTGCCTATCATGATTCTTCTTCCACAAGGTGTTGCACGGTAATAACAATAACGTTTTCGTGTTTCAACCATACAATGACCACCAGGCAAAAGTGATTGAACTCTTTCAACGCCAATATCCTCTGTAGTTATTATATAACTTGGCACTGGCAATATTCGTCGAGATAAGTATTTTGAAAGACTTGGTCGGGTATATCCATTAGTTGCCATGAGAACTTGGTTACACTGGATAGTCGTATTTGAAGTGAATACTTTAAAACCTATAACAGCATCTTTAGAAACTGGTTTAACTTTACTTACGGGAGATTTTCCTAAAACTTTTGCTCCAGCCTTTAAAGCAAGTTGCAACAAACCATAATGAAATTTACGTGGATGCACAGCTCCATGATCTTCATACAATTGACCACCAAAATATAAATCTGTTTTTATAGAGTTAGGCATCAACTCAGGCTCTATCATATTTGAATTAAAATCCTCAATAGCTTTTAATTTTTCTAGATTTTTTGACATGTCAATTTGGTCTTGGGGCGTCCATGCAGTTCGTAATCGACCACAAATTTGCAATTCACAATCAATATTATTTTCTTTAATCAAATTAGTAGTAAAAGCTAAAGAAGCATTAGCCTCTTCATGTATTTGAGCAGCAATTTTTGAACCATATTGACGGATAGCTTGATCTGTTGAGATTTTATGTCCAGATCCCAACATACCTCCATTGAGCGTACTGGCGCCAAAACCAATCGCTTCTGCATCTAAAACTACTACACTACGACCTGCCTGAGATAAGGTAAGTGCAGCACTCAGGCCAGTATAACCTGCACCTACAATAACTATATCTGCTTTCCTTGGAACATCATCGGAATTGCTATACTGAGGTTGATCTTGCCACCAATATGGTGAGAATTGAGTCATAGTAATCTACTATCAAAGGATTGAAGAAATAATATTATTCTACAGGCTCTGGTATCCCAGACAGACTAAGAGCAAAAAACTCACTTACTCGACTTGAAAACTCCTCAGGATACATATACTTTATTCCAGAGTGTATTGCATTGTCAGCAAACCACGTGATTAAATTGACCCCTTTTTGTTGAGCCATAACTTCCATATCAGTAGTATGTTGAGGTAAAACACGGATGTCAGCTGTACCATGCATTGCAAATATAGGTCGATCAAGATGATTGATAAAAGCTAATTGAGGGGAAGGCTCTAGAAATGTCTCACCACCAAATATGAATGCAGCCCAAATCGCTCCGGGTGCCAACCATGTTGGATAACCTTCCCTTCCCAGCTCTTCTCGCACCACTTTATTAAGGTCAAGATAACCGTTATCTAAAACCAAAGATTGAATTCTATCGTCCATACCAAAGGCAATAGCTGCAGTTGCAGCGCCCATAGAGTCACCATAAATACCAATACGTTTTGCATCAATGTCTTGTATTTCTATGAGCCAGTCAACACTAGCCATAACGTCACGGTACTCCTTTGTACCTATACTTACCCTGCCATCTTCAATAGTGGATTTACCGTGATCACGCAAATCGAATAAAAGAACGTTAAAGCCTGTCTTATGTAACATTCCAGCGACAGTTAACATGTCCGGATCATACTTACTGATTCTTAATCCGTGGACAACAATAATGACTGGCGCATTACTGTCTCCCTTTTCTTTTAACGGAAGCCACCATGCGTCAAGAATAATGCCTTCATCACCACCTGCATATTGATGTAACTCCCAGTAGTCAACCTGATATTCGTCAAACGGAAAATCAGACTCTTCCGAGTTATCTCTAAAACTACTTGGGTTGTTAACACAGTCATTACCACAGCCAGGTTCAGCCCTTGCAAGGGTTGAGTATATGTAATAACCAACGCCGAAATAGGCAGCACTCAAAACTAGAGCTAGTAATATAAAAATAATTAGACTAAATTTGAAACGAGTTTTTTTCATTTTTAATAAAATTATTTGTAACAGTCTAAAAAACAGTACAAGGTTTTATTAACCTCAAGTTCAACTATAAAGAACTATTGTCTGACTATCAAAAACAAAAAAGGCGCCCTTAAGCGCCTTAAATGTTGTCTATCTTTATAACTTAATTTACTGCTTCTTTTAATGCTTTACCGGCTTTAAATGCAGCCACGTTTGAAGCGGCAATCTGGATAGTTGCTCCTGTTTGTGGATTACGACCGGTACGTGCTGCACGGCTTCTCACTACGAAACTACCAAAGCCCGTTAATTGAACACCACCACCATTTGCCATTGTTGAGGTGATTGCGCTAGTTGTAGCATTCAAAGCTCTCGCAGCATCTGCCTTTGATAAATTAGCACCTGCAGCAATTGCATCTATTAATTCTGATTTATTCATGTTAATTCTCTCCTAAAGAAGTTTGACAAAAAAAATTAGAAATAGTGAAAGAGGTAATGTGTGCACCTATTTAAGGAGGAAAGAACCATAAAAACCAATCTGCCTCCAACGCTAGATCTAAGAAATCATTGTACTATCAAAATAAAGTTAATTGAAAATAATTACAAAAAATTTTTTTTAACTTTACCGATTGATGTCTTTTTGGACTCTCTCTTTGTCTCTTTTCCAATCCCTGTCTTTAATCGCCTGACGCTTATCATGGGATTTTTTTCCTTTCGCAAGACCAATTTCTATTTTCACTTTTCCTCTGGCCCAGTAAAGCTTTAAAGGAACTACGGTAAACCCTTTCTGTGTTATTTTTTCTCTTAATCGATCAATTTCAAGTCGATGTAAAAGCAACTTTCTTGTCCTTGTCGAGTCAGGATCAACGTGACTTGAAACTGAATTGAGTGGTGATATATGAGCACCAAAAAGATAGAGCTCATTGTTTTTTAGAATGACATAGCTTTCCTTTATTTGCACTTTATTCTCTCTCAGGCTTTTAACTTCCCAACCCTGCAAACTTAGACCTGCCTCCAAGCTTTGTTCGATAAAATAGTCATGCCTTGCCTTTTTGTTTAAAGCAATGGTATTTGAATTATCTTTCTTATTTTTTGTCATGCATCATATATCCAAAAGCGCAATTGTGCCATTCTCACCTCAACAGATGTATGAGTTAGTCAATAATATCAATGACTACCCTCAATTCTTAAACTGGTGCGAAGGTGCTTCCATTTTAAATCAATCCGATCATCAAATCACTGCCTCAGTTCAGATTAATAAGGGAGGCTTAAAACAAACCTTTAGCACACTTAACACATTGAAGCCTTTTCGATTAATAGAAATGCAGTTATTGGATGGCCCCTTTAAACAACTTTCGGGCGAGTGGCGTTTCGAACCATTGGGTGAAAATGCTGCAAAAGTTTTCTTAGATTTAAAATTTAAATTTAAATCGAAACTCCTTGATATGAGTCTTTCTCCCATTTTTACAAAAATTGCCAATTCACAGCTAGATGCCTTTGTGGCAAGAGCTAAAAAAATATATGGCTAAAATTATTGGCTTCAATAAGCTTTACTCCAGAAACTTATGCAACTTTTTAAACTCGCCTTCGATGCTCTGATGTGTAATGATGTTAGTGAAAAAATATCACTAACGCAAAAACTGAAAAAGCATCAAATTAAATCTCAAAACCTTAAATCTAAATTAAGTGTCAAAAAAATTACGATACCTGGTCGACCCTTGAAACCTAAGTTGGTTAATTTTCAAACTTCGCCTAAACGTGATCGCTCAGATCTAGGTATGATAAAAAATATCCACGCGATCTGCCATATTGAATTCAATGCCATTAATTTAGCACTTGATGCTGTTTATCGGTTTCAAGAAATGCCTCTTCAGTATTACCTTGATTGGCTAAAAGTTGCTAACGAGGAGGCCACTCACTTTTCACTTCTCAGTGATTATCTTCAAGAACTTGGTTACCAGTATGGCGACTTTGATGCACACAACGGATTATGGCAAATGACGGTCGACACTGATTACGATGTCTTATCTAGGATGGCTTTAGTACCAAGAGTTTTAGAGGCACGAGGATTAGATGTTACCCCAAGTATTAGAGCTAAATTTAAGGATTCTAACTTCCATAAAATGGTTGAAATCTTGGATATTATTTACCGTGATGAGATTGGCCACGTCAAGATTGGTAACCATTGGTATCACTATCTTTGTAGTGAACGAAAACTTGACTCTATATTAAAATTTGACTCACTTATTAGAAAGCATATCGGTTCAAATTTACGAGGACCCTTTAATACTGAAGCGAGGCTTTTATCAGACTTTAGTCAGGCAGAAATAAATTACCTTGAACACCCTGAAATAACAAAACTTAACTAATTTCGTCCATAGCCTCATTGGCTAAGCGGTCAGCTATATCGTTACCAGGGTCATCGCTATGTCCTTTAACCCAATACCAATTCACTGAAAATTTTTGATTAAGAGTATCTAACTGTTTCCAAAGATCAATATTTTTAACTGTTTTTTTGTTGGCAGTCTTCCAATCTTTTGCCTTCCATGCATCAATCCATTCATTAATACCTTGAATTACATACTTGGAGTCAGTATACAAGTCGACCGTAATGTCGTTTGATTTAAGAGCTTGCAATGCTCTTATAGATGCGGTGAGTTCCATCTTATTGTTGGTTGTATTTAACTCTGCGCCCTTCAATTTTTTGTCATGGTCTTTATAGCGCAACCAAACACCCCAACCACCAATGCCTGGATTACCACGACAGCCACCATCGGTATAGATAACTATTTTTTCCATAAGTATTACCTATCTACATTAATTTGCATCCAAAACTCAAATAATGCCAAATGCCAAAGTCTAGAGCCATTTAAAGCAGTCATGTAGTCTCTAGGTGAATTAATAACTTTGTTGACATAATTTTGATCAAATACTCCTCGATTAAGGCAAGCACTTGATGTAAGTATATCAGACATAAATTCTAAAAATTCCCCCTGAACATACTTCAGAGCTGGCATCGGAAAATAACCTTTTTTTCGATCAATTACTGAACTGGGAAGAAGTTTTCTTGCGATTTTCTTGAGTGGATACTTGCCTTCTTCTTTCATCTTTAAGTTTGCTGGCATCTTTAACGCCCACTCAACCAGCTCAGTATCCAAAAAAGGTACACGTGCTTCAAGTCCCCAAGCCATTGTCATGTTATCTACTCGTTTGACTGGATCATCGACAATTAACTTAGTGATATCAGTACGAAAAACTTTATCAATAAATGAATCAGCACCCGTTTTTGCAAACTCTTTGTTTAGCCATTTGTAAGTATGGTTTTCACATTGGTAAGTTGGCATTACTGCTTGCAAATACTCTTCGTGAGACCTGTCAACATAGTGTTTGGAAAATCTTTCGACCTCATCACCCCTCTCAGCTGCCATTCTTGGATACCAAAAATAACCAGCAAAAGCTTCATCTGCACCTTGACCAGACAAAACTACCTTGATATGCTTTGACACCTGTTCAGAAAGCAAATAAAAAGCGACGGCATCTTGACCTACCATTGGCTCGGCCATATTCATTACTGCTTCTGACAACCTAGGCAATACCTCTGCATTGCTAACAACATATTTTTGATGCTGGGTTTTAAACTTTGAAACGATTTGATCTGAATACTCAAACTCACTCCCAGCTTCATTGTCAATATCTTCAAATCCAATAGAAAAGGTACGAATATCTTCATGGCCAGCTTCTTTAAGTAGTGCCACAAGCAGAGAAGAATCTAGGCCACCAGACAACAAAACTCCAATAGGAACATCAGTCGCAGCCATTCTTTTTGTAACAGCTGCAGTCAATAATTCGTGAGCTTTCTCAACATAGTCTTCGTCTGAAAGATTTCTTTCAGATCTACTAGCACTGGGTTGCCAATAGGTTTTTTCTTTCAATAATCCTTTTTTATTTATTGTGATAACTGTTGCCGGTTTCACTTTTCGAATACCACTTATAATTGTATTTGGAGCTGGTACAACTCCGTGAAGTGATAGCTGCTGCTGCAGGGCGAGAGGGCTAATACTTTTGTCAAGCTCTTGAGTTAATAAAGCCTGTGAATTGGAAGCAAAAGTAAATGCTTTATTGGATAAATTATAGTAGAGAGGCTTGATGCCTATTCGATCACGGGCAATAAACAGCTTTTCATTAGATTTGTCCCACACACAGAAGGCAAACATACCATCCAAATACTTGACACAATCTTCACCCCAGTAATGGTAAGCCTTAATAATGACTTCAGTGTCAGAATGTGAAAAAAAGGAATAACCTTTGCCGATTAACTGGCTACGAAGTGATTTATAGTTATAAATGGTTCCATTAAAAACCAGTGTTAGTTTGAGAAGTTCATCCACCATTGGTTGGTTGCCATGGCTTGATAAATCAATAATACTTAAGCGTTGATGGCCGAAACCAACCTTACCCTCAAGCCATTTACCGTTAGAGTCTGGACCTCTTCTAGCAATTTTAGACATCATACTAGTGAGAGACTTTGAAGAAACGTTTCCTCCGTCGAAACGAAACTGGCCACAAATACCGCACATACAATATTGGACCTTAAGTTTTCAAAAAAAGCATAAATCTATTATCTAGTAACATAAATACTTGTTCCATATTTCTATATTGTGGGTTAAAGTAGCACTGTAAAATAGTCATTTTATCAAGTATTGCTTATAAATAATGGCTCAAACACTCTATGACAAACTAATGGGTGCACACGTGGTTCGAGAACAAGATGGCGCCACTCTTATTTATATTGACCGCCAACTTATCCACGAAGTGACCTCTCCGCAGGCGTTTGAAGGCCTAACAATGTCAGGAAGAAAGCCTTGGCGTAATAAAGCCAACTTAGCAGTGCCCGATCACAATGTCCCAACAACTGAAAGATCAAATGGTGTTAGCAGTATTAGCGATCCAGTTTCCAGATTGCAAGTTGAGACCTTAGACAAAAATTGTGAAACCTTCGAAATCAATCAAATTCAAATGAATGATGTCCGTCAAGGAATCGTCCATGTTATCGGTCCAGAACAGGGCGTAACCCTGCCTGGTATGAGTATTGTGTGTGGTGATTCGCATACCACAACTCATGGGGCATTAGGTGCACTTGCCTTTGGTATCGGCACTTCAGAGGTTGAGCATGTACTTACCACAGGTTGTCTTTGGCAAAGCAAAGCTAAAAATCTGAAAATTGAAGTGAATGGAGATTTAGGAAAACATATCAGCGCTAAAGATATTGCACTTTATATGATTGGTGAAATTGGCACAGCTGGTGCTACCGGTTATGCTATTGAATTTTGTGGCACAGCAATTGAGAATATGAGTATCGAAGGTAGAATGACATTGTGCAATATGTCAATCGAAGCTGGCGCAAAGGTTGGCATGGTTGCTGTTGATGACAAGACCATTGAATATGTTAGAGGAAGGCCATTTACACCTACAGGTAAAAATTGGGATTTAGCTGTTACTTATTGGAAAACTCTACACAGTGACGAGGGTGCTTATTTTGATGAAAAAATATTAATAGATGCTACTCTTATTAAGCCACAAGTAACTTGGGGGACATCACCAGAAATGGTAGTCGACATTAATGGTGAAACACCTGATCCAGAAAAGGAAGATGATCCTGTCAAAGCTGAAAGTATTCGAATTGCTCTAAATTATATTCATTTGAAGCCTAATACTTCGATCAGCTCTATTGCTATTGATAAAGTTTTTATTGGCTCTTGTACAAACTCACGAATTGAAGATTTGCGTGTAGCTGCTGCGGTTGCCAAAGGCAAGAAAATTGCAAACACTATAAAACTTGCACTGGTTGTTCCCGGGTCTGGCCTTGTAAAGCAACAGGCTGAAGCTGAGGGACTTGATCAAATTTTTACCGATGCTGGTTTTGAGTGGCGTGAACCGGGCTGTTCAATGTGTCTAGCAATGAATGCTGATAGGCTTGAGGTAGGTGAAAGATGTGCAAGCACCTCAAATAGAAACTTTGAAGGTAGACAAGGCCAGGGATCTTTTACCCATTTAGTTAGCCCGGCAATTGCCGCGGCAAGTGCTATCGCAGGACACCTTTCAGAGGTTTAGTTATGAGAAGATTTACCTCTCTGACTTCCATCACTATGCCACTTGACCGAGCCAACATTGACACAGATGCGATTATTCCAAAACAATTTTTAAAGTCAATAAAGCGTAGCGGTTTTGGGCCCAACTTGTTTGATGAGTGGCGTTACCTAGATCATGGTGAAGTCGGCATGGATAACTCTAAACGCCCAATCAACCCTGACTTTGTTTTAAATGATCCACAATATGAGGGTGCTCAAATTCTCTTAACGAGAAGGAACTTTGGTTGTGGGTCGTCTAGAGAGCATGCTCCCTGGGCGTTGGAAGATTTCGGATTTCGCGCTATTATTGCGCCCAGTTTTGCAGATATTTTCTATAATAATTGCTTTAAGAATGGCATTCTACCAATTGTTTTAAGTAGCGAAATTGTAGATGCTTTATTTGCATATCAAGGTGAAATTGTTATTAATTTAGAAGAGCAAAGTGTTAAAACAGAAGACAACATCTATAATTTTGAAGTTGATGCTGAGCGAAAACGCAGACTTATTAATGGCCTAGATGATATTGGTTTAACTTTGCAGTATGAGGATCAGATCCGTTCATTTGAGGTAGAGCATTTTAAAAAATATCCCTGGTTATGATTGGTCAACTAAAAGGTCAAATTATTAGCAAGAATCCTCCAGAAATTCTTTTAGAGGTTGGTGGTATTGGTTACGAACTGCTTTGCCCTATGTCCACCTTCTACCAACTAGATAATTCATCCGAAGACACTTTACTTTACACTCATTTAAGCATTAAAGAGGACTCACACACATTGTTTGGCTTTATCTCAAAGGATGAAAAGAGCATGTTTAGGGAGTTAATAAGAGTGAACGGTGTTGGCCCCAAGGTGGCACTCGCCATACTGTCGCATCTTTCGGTATCCTCCCTTGTTGACTGTATTATTAGGGAAGATGCAGATCTTTTGGCAAAAACACCTGGGATTGGAAAAAAGACAGCACTGAAACTGATAGTTGAACTTCAAGATAGGCTTGATAAGGTGGAATTGGTTGACGCTTCAACTTCAACAATGGGGCATAAAACGAGTTACAATCCAAATGCAAAGCAAGCCTTAGCGGCACTGCAATCTCTCGGATTTAAGACGAAAGAGGCTAATAAAATGGTTTCATCAATAGACGACCAGACTCTTTCTACCGAACAACTGATTCGCTTAGCACTACAAAACAAATAGCACTAATAAGCTTTCTTCCTAGAAAATTTTGTTTTGATAACTCCTAACCAGTTGATAAAATCGTAATTCATTAAATACATACAAGGAAGCAAGATTAAAGTCATCACAGTACCGAAAATCAAACCATAACCTAGAGCCAAAACCATGGGTTGCAAAAAGTAATCGGTACCTCCAAGTCCATAGGCAAGTGGTAACACTCCAGCCAGTGTAGTTAAGGTAGTCAGTACCACAGCCCTAAGACGATCCCTAGCTCCCTTTGCAATCCAAGTTATTTTGTCTTCTATCTGGACTCTTTTATGTTTTATGTAGTTCAGATGACTGACCATCACCAACGAGTCATTTACAACAACACCAATCAAGGCTAAGGAGCCCATTAAAGCAAAGAAGCTTAGGGGTTCTTTGTGGAAATAAAATGCCCAAATAACGCCAATTAAAGCAAACGGCACAGCAGCCAAAACCAGCAATGGTTGAGAATAAGAATTAAACAACATAGCTAAAATAAGATATACCCCTAAAACGGATACGATAAAGGCATTTTGGAAGCTCTCCATTGACTCAAGAACATCTTGGGCACCACCTTCACTAATTACTGCTACTTGTGGAAAATTCACACCAGCATTTAGTTCCTTTAGAACTGAGGCCATTGCAGCTTGTGAAGTTGTTACCTTGTCATCTACGCTTGCTGATATTGATACAGACCGCTCACCGTCATAGTGATTAAAGTCAGGTTCGCCTTGAATTTCTCTAATAGTTGAGAATTGACTCATCGGTATCAAGTTGCCTTGACGATTCTTTACCTTGGTATTCATTATGAAGTTTTCAGAATAGTCATTGTTGCCAATATAAACCCTTACGTCTTCGTCTTTACCACCAATACGGACATCGGTTACATAGGAACCCGAAAATGCCGTTCTTAAGTGCCGATAGACTTGCTGATATTCAACCCCTAAACGCGCCATTTCGTCAAAATTTAGTACGGTTTCAATGCGTGGCTTACCGATCTCATCATCACGATCAATATTGTCGACTCCGTCCATAGTGGATAAAATTTCTTCCAAAAAGTTTGCTGCTGCTATTCTTTGTTCATCATTATCACTCACCAAATTTATTTCAATATCTTCGCCTGCTGGCGGTCCTGGTCTTTGTACCGAAAAATTAATTTCTTCAGCACCCTGGATGACAGCTGACCTTTCTTTGATTTTTTCCATAATCTCTTCTGCGCCAATCTCTCTTTCACTGGTCGGTGTTAGTGCTATTGATATGTATGCTTCGTTCGTAAAGTAACTGCCAATATTGCTTGTCACTGATTCAAGGTTTTCACCTGTTTCCTCCATAATGATCTTTTCAACCTCGATGACCAGTTTCTCGGTATAAGCAGCAGAACTACCATTAGGAGCTTCAACTCTCGCATACATCTGGTCAGCCCCTCTTGAAGGAAATAAAGTTAATGGCATCTCGGTTATTGCAAAATATATAGAGTAGGCAAAAAGAGCAATAAATAATGGAACAATAAGATAGCGCCAGCGCAATAATCTTGCTATCACCTTATTGAACCAGTTTTCTACTGGGATAAACCAGGTTCTTTGCTTATCAGTTTTTTTGTTGGCAAGGTGGGCTGGCAAGGCAAAGGTAATCTCTAAAAAGGATATGGTGAGTGCAAAAATAACCACAACCGGTAAAACGTAAATAAACTTTCCCATAATACCGGTCATCAAAAACATTGATGACATGACTAGTATGGTGGTTAATATGGTAGTAATAACGGGCAGAATTACCCTTTTAAAGCCCTTGACTACGTTGTCGTATAGATTACCTTCACGACTTTTATAGTGGTGTATGCTTTCAGCAATGATAATACTATCATCAACAACGATTCCTAAAACTAAAATAAAGCCAGAAAGTGAAATCAGGTTAATGGTATCACCTGTCAATCCCAATCCAGCAACCGTCCCCAACAACGTTACCGGTAAACTGACAGCTACCCAGAAGGCCGTCTTGAGAGACAGAAAAATCCCTAGAACGACTAGAACTAAGGTTAAGCCAATATAGCCATTCTTGACAATAATGTCTAATCGGTTTTCAACAGATATTGAGCGGTCTTGGGTGTAAAAAATTCGCAAATCATCAGGGTAATTTTCCTGTAACTCTAATACCCTTTCCCTAACCCTTGCAACCGTCCTTATGATGTCTGATTGTTCTTGTTTTAGAATCTCTAAAATAAAGCCTTTGGTGCCATTAACTCTGGTAATTGAAGTTTCTTCTTCTTCTCCTCGGAAAACTTGAGAAATATCTCTAAGCCTAATAACAGGGCCATCAAAGCTCGATATGATTACAACATTTTTAATATCTTCTATATTTTCATATTCTGACAATATAACGATATTTTTCTTAAGGTCTGGTTGATTATTGTCACCCAAAGTAAAGCGCGCATTTCGACTTGAAATAACAGCTATAACTTCGTTGATTGAAATGTTATATTTACTGAGTTTGTCAGGGTCGACTTTGATTTGTATTTCACTCTCTAAATAACCATTCTTATTAATTCTAGAAACGCCCTTGACCATTGAAAGGGCTTTCTCCATATCATCGGTGATCTGTCTAGCCTCTGCATAATCAAAACCGGAACCATCAATGTTGATATTTATAATTGGAATTTCCATGATATTAAAGTCAAGAACGCTTGGAAGATCGACAACCTCTTCAGGCAAATTTCCAACTCGATTGACTGCATTACGAATATCATTCTTGACTGTCACAACATCTTTCACATTTGACTCAAGAGTCACAATAATACTGGAAAGGCCTTCTCGAGAAGTTGAAGTAATGTTTTTTATACCGCCAACGTTTAACAGCTCCCTTTCAATAACTTTGGTAACACCCTGTTCTACGTCTTCAGGTGAAGCTCCAGGGTAGGCCGTCGTTACAGCTAGAATTTCGAAATCAACCGAAGGAAATTGGTCTCGTTGCATCTGTTGAAAAGATAAAATACCTACAGCAATGAAACCAAGGGAAAAAACAACCGCGAACTTTTTTTGCCGTACTAAAAAGTCTAAAAAAGCATCCATAGTACACCCAAAATATAAATCAAATTGTCCACTTATCCGCATTATATAGACAAAAATTTGCTATTTCTAGGACATTTCTTAGAATTTTTACGTGTTTTTAGCTCTTTGAAAGTGGGTCTAGTCTTATAAAATAAAGTTATCAGACATATAGGTGCGTAATTGTGGCAAAAAAAAGCAGCTCTCGTCGCTGGATGAATGAACACTTAAATGATGAATACGTTAAAAAAGCACAAAAAGAAGGTTATCGGTGCAGGGCAGTATACAAATTAATCGAAATCATTGATAAAAATCAAATTATCACAAAGGGTGATAGAATCCTTGACCTTGGTGCAGCACCAGGGGGATGGTCCCAAGTCGCTGCGAAAATAGTAGGAAAAACTGGTCAAATAATAGCTAGCGATATTTTACCTATAGAAGAAATCACTGGAGTTGACTTTCTACAAGGTGATTTCACCGAGATGTCTGTCTATAAGGCTCTTCTAAGTTTAACTAAAGATCAAAAAATGAATACGGTTTTATCTGATATGGCACCTAACATGAGTGGTCAACTATCAGTTGATCAACCAAAATCTATGTATCTGGCAGAATTAGCTTTAGATATGGCAATTAAAACACTAACACCAAACGGCCACTTTTTAGTTAAAGCTTTCCAAGGAGACGGTTTTGACGCTTACGTTCAAATTGCACGACAAACTTTTAAGAGAGTAGCAATCAAAAAACCCAAGGCTTCTCGCGCTAGATCTAAAGAAGTTTATCTACTGGCAAGTCAGTTAAAATAACTTTCAATGAAAAATTTTAGCGAAATTCATTCCCTGATGAAGAGCGATATGGAGAAGACGGATAATATCCTAATCGACCGTTTGAATTCAAATGTTGATCTCATTAATCAAATGAGTCATTACATTATTGCCTCGGGTGGGAAACGCATAAGACCACTACTATTACTTTTGTGTGCAAGAGCTACAAACTATGGTGGTACAGAACACCACGCAATGGCTGTTGTGATCGAGCTTATCCATACTGCAACACTTCTTCATGATGACGTGGTAGATGAATCAACGACTCGTCGTAACCAAGATACAGCCAATGAGTTATGGGGCAACGCAGCCAGCGTATTGGTAGGCGACTTTCTTTACTCGAGGGCATTTGAAATCTTGGTAGAACCTAATTCCATGTCAATAATGAGAATCCTTTCAAAAGCAACAAACCAGATTGCAGAAGGAGAAGTCCTACAGTTATTAAATATCAGGAATGCTAACGTTTCTCAGACTAAGTACTTTAATGTTATTGAACAAAAAACTGCTCGCCTATTTGAAGCAGCTTGCAAAATAGGTGCACTTTTATCTGATTCTTCAGAAAAGACGATTAATTCACTAGGTGATTTTGGATTGCATTTAGGTATAGCCTTTCAAATTATTGATGATGCCCTTGACTATGAATCAAACTCAACAACAATGGGAAAAGAGGTGGGTGATGACTTATCAGAAGGAAAGATTACTTTGCCCATGATTTATGCTCTCGAAAAAACTTCTGGTTCTGAAAACAAAATTCTTAGAGATGCTATTAAAACGGCAGACGCTTCAAATATTGATAAGATTATCAATATTCTTTGTAGTGTTAATGCTTTTGAATTTACTCGAAAAATTGCAGAGAATGAATCACAAAAAGCACTAAAGTCGTTAAAAAATATTCCAGATTCTGAATATCGATCAGCCCTCAAGCTACTTTGTGAATTGTCACAGAATCGAACATCTTAGTTTCATTTAATGCTAACTTCAGCAATTAAAAAACAGATTCGATCCTCATTTGAAGCGGCGAAAATACAACTACCTAATTTTAGTAATCGTTCTTCGCAAAATATAATGATTGCTGAGATATCAAAAACACTGTCTGGCGAATATCCAAAATCGAACCCAATTCTTTGTGTTGAAGCCCCCACTGGCATTGGCAAAACAATGGCCTATCTGATTAGTTGTCTTCCAATTGCCAAAGCTAATAAGAAAAAGCTGATCATTGCATGTGCTAATGTAGCTCTTCAAGAGCAGATTCTATATAAAGACATCGTTGAAGCAAAAAAATACTCTTCTGTAGAATTTGAATATGCCCTAGCTAAAGGTCGATCCCGTTATGTTTGTATTCGAAATTTAATCAACCTTACCGAGGAAACTTCAAATACTCAAACGCTATTTGAAGACGCCCTACTTTGGGACGAACCGCCAAGCCAAAACCAAATCAACAAGCTAAGTGAAATGACCGATAACTATTCCTCAACTCGCTGGAGTGGAGAAATTGATGATCTTGAAAGTCCGCCAGAATTTTCACTTTGGCAAAAAGTTGCTTGCAACCGATTTACTTGTACTGCCAAAAATTGTGAGTTTTATAATGACTGTTCTTTTTTTAAAGCACGAAAAAAAGCTTCTCAAGCCGACGTAATTATTGCCAATCATGATCTAGTTTTGGCTGACATCATTAATGGAAATAACATTCTACCTGACGTAAATGACTGTATTTTCGTTTTTGATGAGGCCCATCATTTTGCTCAAAAAGCGCTGTCTCACTTTTCAATAAATGCCAGTACTGAATTTATGAAAACGTCAATTCGTCAATCTCAGAGTGCAATCGATCAGATTTCAAAAATTACAAATCAAAAGACATCTGAGAGTCACATTAAGAAGGTAGATGAGGCTATTGGCGAACTCATTGAAGTTATTACTAATTTTGAGTATTTAGATGATGTTTATTTATTTGATATGTCTGGGGTTTCAAGTGATGTTGCTAATTTAGGTAAGAACTTATTAAGTATTTTTAATACCGCATTTGGTAATTTCTTAGATCAGAAAGATAACTGGCAGGATTATTGCAAAAGGAATACCGTCAAACAAATAATAATGGACAATCTCAATAATATAATAGGTCAAAACGACCAAAATCTTTCTTCTATCGTTTCTCTTTTAAATGCTTTCACGCAAAATACTCATACTGACACCCCTCCTACCAGTAATTGGATTGTGAAGTCAAAACTACCAAATAAGAAAATAAATTATCACCTCAATACAGCAAAAATTGATGTCTCAAATCATCTTCAGAGTCTGATATGGTCCAAAGCAGCGGGTGTAATTTTTACATCTGCCACCCTTACTTCACTTGGTAGTTTCGATAGAATGAATCAACAGTTAGGCTTAAAAGAAAAAGAAAACCGATATCTACGCCTGGCTTCACCTTTTAATTATAAATCAGTTGACTTTATAGTTGCCAACATTAAAGCAAGCCCTTCTGAGGTATTTGAACACACCCAAGAACTTGCCAGGGAGCTTAAAAAACGCATAAATAAAGAGGCCGCAACCCTAGTATTATTTGCCTCCAACAGTCAAATGCAAATGGTAGCTGACTTAGTTGAGAAAACAATAGAGTGTGAGTTGTTGGTTCAAGGTGAATATAGTAAAAAACGTATTCTTGAAAAGCACTTTGAAAAACGCAAGAATGGTGAAGGTAGTGTTATCTTTGGCTTAGATAGTTTTGCAGAAGGAGTTGACCTTAAGGGTGATAATCTAAATCATGTCATGATTGCAAAATTACGTTTTAGTGTACCCACCTCACCGATTGAAAAAACTACACAGTCCTACCTTGAATCTTTAAACCGAAATCCTTTCATGGAAATTTCCTTGCCAGATGCTTCATTAAGACTGATTCAAGCTTGCGGTAGACTTATCAGAACAGAAACCGATACAGGCAAGATTACAATTTTTGATAATCGTCTGAGAACAAAATTCTATGGCAAACAATTGCTGGACGCCCTACCTGGATACAATATATTGGTTGAAACTACGAACAGATAGTTTAATGCTCGTTGATAATCAGATAACTTAAAATAAGGATAAAACCAAAACAACTCTAGTCACTATGGATTCGATTTCTCGTACCAAAAAAAGTCAAAAAGTTACTATCGTTGGCGCTATAGTTGATTTCTTACTGTCAGTCTTCAAAGTCATTGTTGGAGTTATTGGAAATTCCGGCGCCTTAGTTGCTGACGGTGTTCACTCTTTCTCTGATTTACTCACAGACTGGATTACTTGGTATGCTGCCAAGCAAGCTGGAGAAGCTCCAGATAAGGAGCATCCCTATGGCCATGAACGTTTTGAAACTGTAGCTACTCTTGGGTTAAGCATATTTCTAGCCATCATTGGTACAGCAATTATTTTTGATGCCATGGGACGACTTACAAACGCTGGTGCTTTGAATCATGAAAGTTGGCTAATCGCAACTGCAGGCTTGTCTATTGCTAGCAAAGAGGCTTTGTACTGGTACACAATTATAGTTGCAAAAAACATTAATTCTGAAATGTTGAAAGCCAATGCCTGGCATCATCGGTCAGATGCATTTTCTTCGGTAGTTGTTATTATTGGTATTGTTGGTGCTGCCAATGGCTACTATTATCTTGATAGTGCAGCAGCTATTATTGTTGGCATAATGATTATTTATATCGGCTGGAAACTTGGATTCGAAGCAACCAAGGAACTAGTTGATACTTCTATTGATGATGAAGATATTAAAAAATTGCATTCAGCATTAACTGATATCAAAGGAGTTAATAGCGTCCATACACTAAGAACAAGGAGAGTTGGACACAAAAAATCAGCTGATGTTCATATTCAAGTCAATCCTTTTCTATCGGTAAGTGAGGGCCATATCATTAGTGTCAGCGTTGAGCGTGTTGCAAAAGAATGTGTTGAAGGTTTGGATGATGTCACAGTACATATCGACCCTGAAAATGATGAGGAACAAGATGACGCACCCTATAAAGACCTGCCAGAACGAGCTCAAGCTTTGAAGATCCTGCAACAAGCACTAAAGTTAGAAGACTGTAATTATGAATTTGAGCGAACTCAATTACATTATCTAGAAGGCAAAATTTTAGTAGACTTTTTCTTGTCACTTGATTATTTAGCTAACAATAACGCTATAGAAATCAATAATCAACTCTCAAATATTGTTGCAAAACTTCCGGGTTTTGGCGAGGTCAAAGTTTACTTTAGCTGAAAACCATAATAAGCAAAAAACTTATAAAGAATGATAGGCATGACAGATTGCCCCAGCCAATGCATCAGCAGCATCAGCCTGAGGAGCATTGTTTAGTTTTAATAATTGTTGTACCATAAAGGATACTTGCTCTTTACTAGCATGCCCCTTGCCGACTACTGTTTTTTTAATTTGATTTGGGCTATAGTCAACTATAGGTAAGTTTTGCCCTCCAACAGCCGAAATAACAGCCCCTCTAGCATGGCCAAGTTTTATAGCAGCATCTGGATTTGGTCTGTCAGGACGCATAAATACTCTCTCAATAACAACAATATCAACCTTATGTTTTTCAAGAATTTCTTTAATGCCTGAATAAATCGTGACAACACGATCATTTAGATTACCTTGTGTACGGATACAGCCACTACTAATATAAGTAAATTTAAGCTTGTTAACCGTAATTAGTCCAAAACCAGTAATTCTTGAACCTGGATCAATGCCAAGTATGTTCATAAGGGTATTCTATCAGTTAAGGAAAAACAAGCCAATATTTTAGTATTAAAGCTATAATGCTGTCTTATTTTTTATAGAGAGTTATGTATGTCTGTTATTGAACTTACACAATCAAATTTTGATGAAACTATCACCAACAATGAGATTGTTATTATAGATTTTTGGGCACCATGGTGTGGACCTTGCTTGCAATTCGCACCTACCTTTAAAGAGACCTCAGAGAAAGTTGAAGGGGTGACTTTTGCTAAAATTAATACTGAACAAGAGCAGTCTCTTGGCGCTCATTTTCGAATTCGCTCTATTCCAACTTTGATGATTTTTCGTGAAAGTATCGGTATTTTCACTCAGCCTGGATCTCTCTCAGGAAAAGACTTAGAAGACCTTCTTGAAAAAGCCAAAACTATTGACATGGATGAAGTTAGAAAAGAACTTGAGAATCAGTAATTGGTCTTCTATTAAATGAATTATTCTATATTGCCCCATTAAACAGTTTGTTATATTGCTGCTCATTAAAACCAACCATAATATTCTCACCATGAATCAGTACTGGACGCTTTATCAATGTAGGAAGCTTTAATACTAAATCATAGTTGATATTACTTTTTTCTTCTTCAGATAAAGAACGATAAGTTGTTGAACGCTTGTTAATCAACAACTCCCATCCAACAGACTCAACCATTTTTTTTAACACTTGTTGAGAAATAGGATTGCGCCTAAAGTCAATAAATTGATAATCTATACCACAATCATTCAAATAAACTATTGCCTTCTTGACTGTGTCGCAGTTTTTAATCCCATAAACTTTAATAGATTTATTCATACAATATCTAGCATTTCAGTAGAAAGGTTACTGGTCCATCATTAACCAGTGCAACCTTCATGTCAGCTGCAAAAATACCGCTTTCAATGTTAGAACTCAAGTATTTAGCCCTTTCAACCATATGGTTGTAAATATTTTCCGCTTCCAATGGCGGCTTGGCTGTTGAAAAACCTGCCCTTGTGCCATTATTAGTTTCTGCAGCTAAGGTGAATTGGGATACAAGTAAAACTCCGCCATTTATATCACTCACACTTAAATTCATTTTGCCTTCATTGTCAGAAAAAACTCGGTAAGAAAGTATTTTATCAATCATTTTGTCAGCATGCTCTAACTCATCTTGTTTTTGAATGCCAATAAAAACCAGTATTCCTTTCTTAATTTGACCAACAATTCGTCCCTCAACCCTTACGCTAGCGGATGATACTCGCTGTATTAATGCCTTCATGTCACTATGACGACAAGTAAGAAACGTCCGCAACAGACAGGAATAAACTCCTAACGCGATTTATAAGCTTTAGTCGCGCCTGCCTAAGTTCTATATCATCAACATTGACCATCACTTTATCAAAAAAAGTATCGATTACTTCCTTTAACTCTAGTAAAGATCGCACGATAGCTTTATAGTCTTTTTGTTCAGATAGTTGTTTAGCAATTGACTCAGTTGCCTGAAAAAGTTTTTGTTCAGAATCTTCTATCAATAATCTAGAATCTAGTTCAACATCATTACTGTCAAAATCTTTGAGTATATTAGCGATCCTTTTATTGGCTTCAATTAAGCTCTTTGATTCGATTTTCTGAATAAAATCATTGAGTGCTTCAACCCTTTTATGAAAATCAAGTGGAGAATCTGGACTCACAGCGAGCACAGCCTCAAAAACATTTCCGTCAACATGGACATCTTTATAATACGCTTTCAGTCGTTCCATCATAAATTGATATATTGAGGAAGAAGCTTCCCTGTCTACTTCCTTTGAATGCAAATTCAAAGAAACATCAATCAGTTTTTTTAAATTGATATCTAATTGCGCCTCTAACAATATTCGCAACAAGCCCAATGCAAGTCTTCTTAGTGCGTAAGGATCTTTTGAGCCAGTAGGTGCTTGACCTATGCCATAGACCCCTGTAATTGTATCTAGTTTGTCTGCAATTGCCACTACAAGACCTTCATTTGTCGATGGAAGGTCATCCCCAGCAAATCTTGGCTTATAGTGTTCTCTAATAGCATTTGCAACAACATTTGACTCACCGTCATTGAGGGCATAATAGCCACCCATAATGCCTTGTAAATCAGCAAATTCACCAACCATTTCACTCATCAAATCTGATTTTGATAGGAGTCCTGCTCGAGCACAAGCTTGAGCGTCAATACTAACCAAACCAGCAATATGTTTGCTTAGCTTTTCAATTCGCTTTGCTTTGTCAGCCATCGATCCCAAAGATTTCATAAATAAAACACTACCCAACCCTTCAAACCTTTGATCTAATCTTATTGCCTTATCCTGATTCCAAAAAAACTCAGAATCTGCCAACCTTGGACGAATAACACGCTCATTACCTTGAATAATCAAATTCAAATTTGTTGATTCAATATTAGCTACTGAGATAAATGATGGTAACAACACACCTTTACTATCAACCATATGAAAGTATTTTTGATGCGACTTCATCGCTGATATTAGTGCTTCTTCAGGTACGTTCAGGTATTTTTCGTCAAATTTTCCAGAAAAAGCTCTTGGATATTCAACCAATGCGCAAACCTCGTCTAGTAACGATTCATCAATAACAACTTGAGCTTTGCTATTTTTGGCCACTGATGTTACTTGTTCACGAATAATTTCCTTGCGCTTATTAAAATCAACCTCAATTTGAGCCTTTTCTCTCATGAATGATTGATATTTGCTTGCGTGAGGTATTTCCAAAAAAGAACTATCTGAAGACCTTAAACCTTTTGTAGTGTTTCCACTCACCAATCCCATAATATTTGCAGGCACAACCTCATCATCTAACAACATTACCAACCAATGAACTGGTCTTGCAAAAGAATAATCCAATTTTCCCCATTTCATCGCTCTAGTAATTGGAATATTTTTGATTGCTTTATCAACGACAGTTGGAAGCAAGTCTTTAATTTTTTGACCCACTTCCTTGGCTTGAAAAAAATAGTACTCTTTGCCACCAAGCGAGCGTTTTTCTAGGCTATTTATATCAACACCGCAAGATTTGGCAAAACCTTCTATTGCTTTTTCTGGTGAGCCCGCTGAGGGGCCTTTCCTTTCAACCAACTGGTCTTCTTGGTGACTCTGAAGTTTAGAAATACTTACAGCCAAACGCCTTGGTGTGGCAAAAGCGCTTACCTTGCCTATTGCAATACCTAATTGCTCAAGCTCCTCAACAAGATTATCTCTAAGGGAATTTGAGAGCTTTATTAATAACTTCTGGGGTAATTCCTCAGTACCTAACTCCAGTAAAAAGTCATGCGTTTTCATGCTCGATATTTTAGCTTATTGTATAGATTTATAATAGACTAGATAAGCCTATAAATTAGAAATGGTAACTCTCTACAGCACTAAAATTTACTTAAAGTAATGGAAATCCAGCTCTAATTAACTCGAAAGTAAAAGAGTATTTCTCTATCAAATACAGCGTTATCAGGAGCCGCAGGAAGTGGTGATGCTTTATAAACTGCTCTTTCTATAGAGTTCTTAAATGCACGTGCCTTTTCACTATTATCAAGATTACAGTTTTGAATATTAACTGCTTCTACATTGCCATCAATATCTTGCTGGACATAGACATTACAGCCCCAATCAGCTTTAGAACCTTGGTAACGCCAGTAAGTTCTTACTCTGGCTGCTATATTATTAACATAGGCAGATTTCAGGGTATTTAGTTGATCTTCAATGATGAGTGTTCTTGCTAGGTCTTGTTCAGCCTGAACTTCTTGAGTCAGAAGTCGATTGTATTGCTCTTTTTCAAAAGCCTCTTTTTCTGCAGCTCTTTCAGCTTCTAACAGATTTTTTTTCTGTTGTTCTTCTTCAGTGCGCTTTTTAAATTCCTTGGCTTCAGCTTCAGCTTCTTCTCTTTTCTTTTGAGCTTCTAATTCTTTTTCTTTAGCTTCTCTTTCTTTTTCCTCTGACTCGCCTCTTTGTTTATCGGCTTCCTGTGCTCTTGCTAAAGCTTCTTGTGCTGCAGCCTCTGCCTCTTCTCTTTTCTTTTGAGCTTCTAATTCTTTTTCTTTAGCTTCTCTTTCTTTTTCCTCTGACTCGCCTCTTTGTTTATCGGCTTCCTGTGCTCTTGCTAAAGCTTCTTGTGCTGCAGCCTCTGCCTCTTCTCTTTTCTTTTGAGCTTCTAATTCTTTTTCTTTAGCTTCTCTTTCTTTTTCCTCTGACTCGCCTCTTTGTTT
>JAKUUR010000012.1 GCA_022448455.1 Candidatus Thioglobus autotrophicus | reverse complement strand
TGAGTATAGAAAAGAGCTTGAAATAAATGGCGGTAAAATTTTTGTTCCTTGCTTGAAGGTGGAATATGCAGGCGAAGTGAACTGGATTTATGAGTCCAATGATATTTTTAAATATTTAGAAGGGCGTTTTTTATAATTTCTATGTGTTGTATTAAAAAATGTTATATATACATGGTGGAAACGAAGATCAGGTAAGACTTTCACATCAGTTATTTCACTTCTGTAATGAGAGTTTGTTTTCAAAAAAAGAAAAACCTACTATTGATTTAAGTATAAAAAAAGTGGAAGATGCCCTTGCCTGGACAGATTATGAGGGTGATGGTAAGTTTTTCATTGAAATTGAAGAGTCACTAGATAGAAGAAAGTTTATTATTACTTTGTGCCATGAAATGATCCATGTCAGGCAATTCCTAGCAGGTGTTGATGTGAGTGAATTTTCTGCCTATTATTACGAAGAAAGGCTAGCTAATCAGTTTTATGATGAAGAACTGGCCAACAATTTTGAAGAAAATATTCTTGATATTAATGAGGATTGAGCTCCACTTAAGGCATAAAGTCACTTAAGGTTTCGAGAGAAGTATTTAAATCATCAAGTGTATTAGCGGTGATAGTGATGTGTCCTAGTTTGCGTCCCTCGCGTTCTGTTTTATTGTAAAGATGGAGATGAGCGTTTTTTAAAGTAAGCGCTTTATCAATAGGACCTTGTTCTCCGATAATATTAATCATAGCGCTATATTTATGGGTACACGATGTGCCCCCTAGTGGTGTTTCAGTAATAGCTCTTATATGATTTTCAAATTGTGAGGTGCGTGCACCTTCAATAGTCCAATGTCCAGAATTATGAACTCTTGGGGCCATTTCGTTAACAACTAGCTTGTTGTCAGTTTCAAACAGTTCAATAGTCAAAACACCTACATGATTCATCTCGTCAAGCAAAGAACGCATATAGGATTCAGCTTGTTGTTGCAGTTTTGGGCTGATATTTTGTGCAGGAGCAATTGTAAGACGAAGGATGCCATTATGGTGTGAGTTTTCGACTAGTGGATAATACTCATGACTGTTGTCTACGCCACGAGCAGCAACAAGTGAGAGCTCTCGCTTAAAGTTTACAAAACCCTCTAATATTGATTCAACACCAGACATGCTTTTCCAAGCCTGGTCAAGCTGTGAATTTGATTGAATTAGAAATTGGCCTTTACCATCGTAACCATCAGTCGCAGTTTTTAGTATCGCTGGTAGGCCAATATTTTCAACAGCAATTTTTAGCTCTGATAGGTTGTTTACGACCTGGTATGGGGCGCATGGTATGTTGAGTTTATCGAAAAGTGCTTTTTCTCTTCCTCGATGTTGGGTGATGTATAAAGACTTAGCGCTAGGATAAACTATCGTTTTGTGACTGATTTCTTTGACAATACTAACAGCCGTATTTTCACTTTCATAGGTAACCACATCGGAGTTGTAAGCAAAATCTTCTATGATTTCTTGATTACCGTTTTGAATGAATGTATTACCTAAAAGTGAAGAGAGATCTTCTTCAGATGATGCTAAGAAACGTATTTCATGGCCCAAAGGGTAAGCAGACAGGGCAAGCATTCTTCCTAATTGACCGGAACCAAGAACACCAATTTTCATAAATTATTTATCAGGATTAGGATTATCTAGAACATCTTGCGTTTGTTCAGAGCGAAATTTAGCTACTTTTTCTCTAATTTCTTCATTATGATTGCCAACAATTTGAGCAGCTAAAATGCCAGCGTTTTTTGCACCAGCTTCGCCAATAGCTAATGTGCCAACTGGAATACCACCAGGCATTTGTACAATCGATAAAAGTGAATCTTTGCCGCTTAAGGCGCGAGATTGGATTGGAACGCCGAGAACTGGCACAATTGTTTTGGCAGCGACCATTCCAGGTAAGTGAGCAGAACCACCAGCACCAGCAATGATTACTTCAAGCCCTCGATCTTGAGCAGTTTCAGCATACTCAAACATTAGATCGGGTGTACGGTGAGCTGAGATCACTTTGACTTCATAAGGTACGCCAAATTCTTCCAACATATCTATGGCGTTCTTCATTGTAGGCCAGTCGGACTTTGAGCCCATAATAACACCAACTAATGCACTCATAAATTGCTCGAAAGAAGAGAATAAATAAATTATACCAAAACAACATCCTTATTGCCCTTGAAACTGAATTACTTAATACTCTTTCTTGAAGGTAATTTAAACGTTTTATCTAAAAAAGGTAGGTGACCTGAACGCAACAAATACGTTTGTGTTTTATTGCCTTTATACCAATCCTCAATTTCATCAGGAACTAGAGTATCGAGAGAACCTAAAACTACACTCTTTGGAATCTCAATCTTTTTATACAATTCCTGTAGATCTGAATTTAGCAAAATATCGAGACCTATATTGAGAGCCTTATCAGTTGTAGGGTATTTTTGTATGGCTTCGTAGATCTCTAATATTTGAGATTTGTCTTTACTCTGCAGGCCAACAAAGCGTTTAAGTGTTTTGGCATTATCATTTTTTAAATTAATCGCGAATTGGTGAAATATTTCACTATTTATTCCAAACTTCCAATTTTCATGATTAACCAAGCTCGGTGTGGCAGCTACAAGAATTAAGTGCTCAAGTTGAATTCTAGTTGCAATATAAATTGACAGTAAGCCTCCCAGTGACCAGCCCAATAGAATGGATTTGTTAGGAATGAATTGAATCAATTCTTCGCACCAACTTTCTAAACCGCCATCAACGTCATCACTTCTACCGTGCCCTGGTAAATCTATAACAGTAATGCAATAGCTTTTTTTGTATTTTTCTATAAGGTTTTGAAAGATATCGCTACTAAAACCCCAACCATGTAATAGTACTAAATTTGGACCTTTTCCAATCGTCTTATGCCATAACATCTTTGACCTTTTGGAGAAGAGACTCAATCTGTGAAAAGCTATGATTGGCAGACAGTGTGAAACGCAGACGGGCAGTATTTGGAGGGACTGTTGGTGGACGAATTGCACTTACAAAATAACCCGCCTCAAAAAGTTTATTGCTCAAACTTAACGCCTCATTACTAGAGCCAATAATTAGTGGCTGGATGGCGCTTTCAGAAGGCTTGAAATGAAGGTCTAAAGTTTCGGCACAATTTTTAAAATAGTTTATATTGCTAAATAGTTTTTCTTTTTGTTCACCTTTTTTAATTAATTCTAAACTTTTAAGTATCGCTACACACAAGCTTGGAGAAATGGCAGTGGTGTAAATATAGGGACGAGATTTTTGAATTAAAAATTCAATCAAATCGCTACTTCCAGAAACAAAAGCACCCATTACACCTGCCGCCTTTCCTAAGGTCGCCATATAGATTGAGTGATCAGGAATAGTTGATTCAAAAATACCAAAGCCATGAGCATCATCTTGCATAATAAGAGCGCCAGATTGTGCTGAAATTGTTTTAATTCCATCTATATTTGCTCTGTCGCCGTCCATACTGAAAACGTTATCAGTGACTATTAAGCCAGTACCAGCTTGTTTTTTTAGCTTTTTCTCAAGCGATTCAAGGTTGTTATGCAGATATCGTTGCACAGGAAAACCAATCAATCGATTGCCATCAATCAAAGATGCGTGATTTAATTTATCCTGTAGAACCCAATCAATTTCATCCCTCAGTGCAGAAAAGACACCCAGATTTGCGCTATAGCCAGAGGAAAATAGAAGGGCTCTTTGTTGACCAGTATGTTCTGCTAAAGCCTCTTCAAGCTTGTGATGAGACTCTGAGTGACCACTCACAAGATGGGAGGCACCTGATCCAACACCGTAACGACTCACACCTTCAATCAACGCCTCTTTAATTTGTGGATGGTTGGCAAGCGAAAGATAGTCATTAGAACAAAAGTTTATTACCTTCTGGTCATCAATTACCATTTCAGTGCTTTGTGCACTGTAAGCAATTTTTCTCAAGCGCAATAGATCATTCTGCTCAATAACACTGATTTTTTTTGAGAAATTCATGGTATTACTGTTATAGAACTATATTAGGTTTTCCATCGGTGATGATGCGCTAGCATAAGCTTTCTTCATCATTCTACCTGCAAGATAGGATTCACGTCCAGCTATAACAGCATGTTTCATGGCGCTCGCCATTAACAGTGGATTATTGGCATTTGCAATTGCTGAGTTCATTAAGACGCCGTCACAACCTAGCTCCATGGCTTTGGCGGCATCACTGGCACAGCCAATGCCAGCATCAACCAGAACAGGAACATTGGATTGTTCCTTAATGAGTTTAATATTGTATGGGTTAGAGATGCCTTGACCTGAACCTATAAGCGAGGCTAGCGGCATCACCGCACAACAACCAATAGCTTCAAGCTCTTTTGCAACGATAGGATCATCTGAAGTATAAACCATTACATCAAAACCTTCTTTGATAAGGGTCTTGGCAGCATCAATTGTTTCAACAATATTAGGGTAAAGTGTTTTTTCATCTCCTAGAACTTCTAACTTAACAAGATTATGGCCATCCAATAACTCTCTAGCTAATTGACATGTTCTGACAGCATCTTTGGCATTGTAACAGCCAGCAGTGTTTGGAAGGATTGTATATTTTTCAGGCGAAATCACATCGAGAAGGCTTTCTTCATTAGCATTTTGACCAATGTTGGTACGCCTGATTGCAACGGTAATAATTTCAGCACCAGAGTTCTCTGTTGCCAATCTTGTTTCTTCAAGGTCTTTGTATTTTCCTGAACCAACCAATAATCTGGATTGAAAGGTACGACCTGCGACAGTAAATGTTGTGTCTCTTTTCATAGCTGTAATAAGATACCATGTGCCTTGATTAACTGTAGGTTAATCGAACAGTAATCTTTTCAAGTTTGAATGAATTACTTTAATTGTAATAGTAATTTGTTGTAACCAACTAAAAAAGATTATTTACCTAAAAGACCTGATTTACGCTGTATTTCATTAATGGTTTGAGTTACGACCTTAGAAATTGAGAAATCTGAAGGAGTGCCTGAATTAACTTGCGCTACAAAATCATCAATCATAAGTTTGTACTGGTTGCACCTAGGAAAACTAATTCTCTCACCTCTCTCTAGGCCGCCTTTTGACCAGTATGCATGGGTTAAATCAGGCGGGTTGACTGGTACATCAAGTTTTGCCCAACCATTACTAGCTAAAACATTTAAGGTTTGACAAAGTGCAGCGTCACCCGAAACAGTAAAGTTAAGAACCTCTCCATTAGGCCACCTAAGAACAGCATCAACTTGTTTCTCGACATCATACTTGTCATTCATTATGGCAATTGCTGAGATAACTTCAGGTATGCCACTAAAAAGTAAACACCCAGTCAGAATCGCGTAACAACCAATATCATAAAGAGGTCCACCACCATCTTCTGAGCGATTCCGATAGTTTCCTGATGGCTGTTGGGGGTAGCTAAAAATGAAATGTGCAGTCTGAATATTTCCGATATCTAGCTCTTGAAGCCAATGCCACTGTGGATGATATCTGACCATAAAGGCTTCCTGGAAATACAATTTACTCTTAGTGGCTACTCTTTCTAGTTGCGTCAACTCTTCTATATTTAATGCGACAGGTTTTTCACAAAGTACATGTTTGCCTGACTGGAGTGCAGCGATGGAGTAGGGCACATGAAGGTGGTTTGGTAGAGGATTGTAAATTGCATCGATAGATGGTTCTGCCAACAATCCTTCATAGTCTGTCTCAATAACATTTTGATAAATCTCTGGCAAAGATTCTTGGCCAGGATTTCTACGTCCAAGATGGGTGACCTCATGCCCAGCCTCGATAATTGCTGGCACAAGCCATTCGCGAGCTATTTTGGCCTCACCCAAAATACCGAATCTCATTTAATATCACCATAAAATTTTGTAAAAAGACTTAATGATATGGTTTTCATTTTCATAATTATTAAAAAAACACGAATTATAACACGCAGTAAATTTCAAAATATTTCATAAATTTTCAAAGAATAGCTCAGTTAAATTGACTGTTTTGTCTGCTCGTAGCAAAATCTCATCTGTTAGATGTTAAACTTAAATTTATTTAATTATTAAAGAAAATAATTTAAAGGATATATATCATGCCTCTAAACGCAATTGAACACCCATTGTTAGCTCATAAACTTGCCTTGCTTAGAAAAGATGGCATAAGCACTAAGCAGTTTCGAGAACTTGCCAATGAAGTAGCAAGTCTATTAACTTATGAAGCAACTCGAGATCTACCTCTAAAGGATTGTGAAATTGATGGTTGGCAAGGTAAGCCTATTAAAGCAAAAATGTTGACTGGTAAAAAACTCACTATCGTGCCCATACTCCGAGCAGGTCTTGGAATGTTGGATGGTGTTTTAACACTTGTACCTAATGCGAAAGTCAGTGTTGTGGGACTCTATAGAGATGAAGAAACACTGAATCCGGTTGCTTACTTTGACAAAATTATCACCGATATAGATCAACGAACGGCCTTGATTATTGATCCAATGCTTGCAACTGGTGGAACTTTACTGGCAACCATTGATTTACTTCAAAGGAAAGGTTGCAAAAAAATTATAGGATTATTTTTAGTTGCTGCACCTGAAGGACTAAAAAGGGTTACTGAATTGCATCCAGAGGTTGATCTCTTTATTGCTGCTATAGATGACTCACTAAATGACAAGGGATATATACTGCCTGGTTTGGGTGATGCGGGTGACAAAATTTTTGGTACCAAGTAGTTTAGTTACTTAAAAAAGAAAATACCTGTTTAATAGAATCTTCGTGAGCCTTTTTATTGTAGGCTTTAGTTAGAGTAATGTTGTTTACAGTTACGGAATGTTTTTCTCTTTTTTCATCAAACTTACGGTAACTATCTGGATATAGTACAACTGTCAACGGATACGTATTTTTTTCTGCTAATTGTTGTAATTCTTTGTAAACATCAATCGATTCAAGTTCATCTTTTTCACCTGCAAGCATTAATGTAGGAATTGTAATATTGACATCTGCAATCCTTCTCCACATTCTCCCCATTTCTGTCCAATACTTGCTGTTGGGATACACTGCTATCAATGAGTGAAAACCACCTTTAGTGGGAGAAAATAATTTTTTCATCCTGGGGTCAATAGACATCAACCCAGCGGTGGCTCCCCAAGAAAAACCCATTAAACTAATTTTATCTTTTTTAACAAAATTCTGCTGAACCAGATATTCAAACGCACCAAAAGCATCTGCACCTCGTTGAGGCGGAGTAATATCTTTCCATCTGTTCACTGCTTCTCTTCTTTTAGGGTCATTATCTGGACTGTCGTGTTCACACAAAAATTTTCTTTTACAGTAGCTATCAACAAATAGCACGACATATCCTTCATCACGCAGCTGTCTTGCCCAGTCAAGTTGATAAGGAAATATACCGCCTGCTCCATGCAACATTACAACAGCCTCAAAAGGACCACTTCCATCTGGTTTATACATTAAGCCACTAATTTCCTTTCCGTCATACATTTCAGCACGCATTTTCGGAAGAATACTATTAAAGCTAACCTCAACAGCACTTGCTTTATAGTTTTCATATTTGTAGTCATTTAAATCCTCAGCAAATAAAAGCTGTGAGAAAAAAAGAGCCAGAAGAATTATGAAATTTTTTATATGCATAGGATTGAATATACCACCAATTACTTGAAATGTAGATTAAAAGTTAATCTGAGAGTAGTGTAAAGTGATTGAAAAAATGAGTGGCGGAGAGAGAGGGATTCGAACCCTCGATAGGAGTTAAAGCCTATATTCCCTTAGCAGGGGAACGCCTTCAGCCACTCGGCCATCTCTCCGAAGAGTGCATATTATACTGTATATATTTCAGACGAGTATTTGAGTGATGCAATAGTAATTATGACGATTACTCCGTAATCGTTCCAATCCAACCAAACATTATTCTATGATTTCAAAGTCATGGGTTATGACTGCAGTTTTACCAAGTATAATTGAGGCTGAACAATACTTTTCAGCTGAAAGTTTGATTGCCTTCTCAACCTTTAATGGGTTAAGTTTCTTTCCTCTCAAAATAAAATGGACGTGAATATTTGTAAAAACTTTTGGGTATTTATCACCTCGATCTGCACTCACTTTAGTTTGGCAATCAGACAGATTTTCCCGCATTTTTTCGAGTGTACTTACGACATCAATCATTGTACATCCAGCCATTCCAAGCAGTAGCATCTCCATTGGTCTGACGCCTAAATTTTCCCCACCAATCTCAGGAGGTCCATCCATCACGATGGCGTGGCCACTATCAGATTTACCAACCATCAACATCCCATCAATCCATTTAACAGAAATGTTCATTGAAAAAACTCCTTAAGTTGTTTGCCAGGGTCAGATTGCCGCATAAAGGCTTCACCAACCAAAAAGCCGTAGACATTGTGTTCATGCATCAATGCCACATCATCCCTAGAAGTGATGCCTGATTCAGTGATCACAAGTTTATCATCACCAATTTCTTCAAGCAAGTCTAGAGTGGTTTGCAGATCGACGTCAAAACTACTAAGATTTCTGTTGTTGATGCCGATCATTGGCAAGTCAAGTCTAAGAGCACGCTTAAGCTCACTTAGGTCATGTACTTCAACTAAGACATCCATTGTTAAGGATATTGCAAGATCACTCAACGTTTTAAGTTCTGCATCTTTCAAACAGGATACGATGAGTAAAATACAATCAGCTCCCATCGCTCTTGATTCATAGACTTGATAGGGTTGAATGATGAAATCTTTCCGTATTACAGGAATTGAAACAGCGGCACGCGCTTTTATTAAATTCTGAGGGTCTCCCTGAAAGAAATCTCTATCAGTTAAGACAGACAGGCAGCTGGCACCCCCATTCTCATAACTTTTTGCTATCTCAACAGGGTCAAAGTTCTCACACAATACACCCTTACTTGGTGAGGCTTTCTTGATTTCAGCAATAACACCGCTCTGGCGATTGTTAACTTTTGTAGCCAATGCTTTATAAAAACCACGCGTATTGTCGGCAAACTGAGTATTCTCAATCATCCTTTCTATCGGGATACGACTTCTTGATTCATCAATTTCTTCACGCTTTCTGGCAACGATTCGCTTTAATATGTTAGGTGTCTTTTGGGTCATGGTTTGATTGAATTTGTAACAATGGTTATTTTAAACGAATATAATTTGGTTTTATATTTAAGTCTTGGGTGAAGTTCGTGAAGTTATTAGATTTTCATGCTGGTATTAATCAGCCATTTTTTTTGATTGCTGGACCCTGTGTCGTTGAGTCGGAGTCATTAGCTATGGAGAGTGCGAGTTACTTAAAAAAAGTATGTGCTGAATTAGATATTAATTTTATTTATAAGTCTTCATTTGACAAAGCCAACCGCACCAGTGCAGATAGCTTTCGTGGTTTAGGCATCGAAGAGGGTCTTAGAATTTTAGAAAAAGTTAAAGCTGAGGTAGGCGTTTTTGTACTCACAGATGTGCACGAAGATACACCGCTTGATGAGGTCGCCTCGGTGGTAGATGTTTTGCAAACTCCAGCCTTTCTGGTTAGGCAAACAAATTTTATTCAAAATGTATGTAAACAAGGTCTACCCGTGAATATTAAAAAAGGTCAATTTCAGGCACCTTGGGACATGGACAATGTTGTTCAAAAGGCTAAGGCAACAGGTAATCAACAGATATTGGTCTGTGAAAGAGGTACTTCTTTTGGCTACAACACATTGGTTTCGGATATGAGGGGTTTGTCTAGCATGAGGTCAACAAATTGCCCCGTCGTATTTGATGCAACGCATTCTGCTCAACAACCTGGAGGTCAAGGTGACAGCTCAGGAGGACAGAGAGAAATGGTACCTGTTCTCGCAAGAGCTGCTGCTGCTGCTGGTGTCTCTGGCATTTTTATGGAAACTCATCCTAATCCATCTATTGCTAAAAGTGATGGATTAAATTCTATGCCAATGAATCAAATATCGGCTTTACTTAAAACTCTTAAGGAGATTGACAAGATTACAAAAAATAATGGCTTTATAGAGGATTCTTTTAATGACTAAAATTGCAATAACCGGTTCAAATGGGCGAATGGGGCAAGCTTTAATAGAGGCTGTTAAACTTAATCCTAATGTATCACAAGGCTCAATACTCAATAGAGGAGATGATATCAAAGGAGTGCTCAAAGGTTTCGACGTTTTGATAGATTTCACTCGGCCTGAAGCAACACTAGATGCTTTATCAACTTGTCAGAGTGCCGGTAAAGCAATGGTTATAGGGACAACGGGGTTTAGTGATGATGCCCTTAAGGTCATCGACCAAGCATCAAGCGATATACCGATTGTATTTGCGCCGAATATGAGTGTTGGGGTGAATTTAACTCTTAAGCTCCTAGAGACAACTGCAAAGGTGATTGGCGCTGATTCTAATATTGAAATTGTAGAAGCTCATCACCGTCACAAGGTCGACGCTCCTTCTGGTACAGCACTTAAAATGGGCGAGGTCATTGCCAATGCACTTGGGAGAGATTTGTCTGACTGTGCAGTGTATGGACGTGAAGGCAAAGAAGGGCCTAGAGACCGGCAAACTATTGGTTTTTCATCTATCAGGGGTGGTGATGTTGTTGGTGAACATACAGTTACTTTTTTTATGGAAGGGGAACGTGTTGAAATCACCCACAAGGCCTCATCTAGGATGACCTATGCTAACGGAGCTGTAAAAGCTTCTCAATGGCTAACTAACCAGCCAAATGGACTGTATTCCATGCAAGACGTATTAGATCTCTAAAGAGTTCAAATGTTATACGCAATTATTTCACAGGACGTAGAAAATAGCCTAGAAAGAAGAATTGAGGCACGTCCTGAGCATATTGATCGATTGAATAAATTAAAAGATGAAGGTCGACTTATTTTGGCTGGCCCTCATCCAGCTATTGATAACAACGAACCGGGTGAGGCAGGGTTTACGGGCTCATTGGTTGTTGCAGAGTTTGAAGATCTTAAGGAGGCTAGAGATTGGGCCGATGCTGATCCCTATGTTTCTGCTGGTGTCTATTCAAGCGTAGTGGTTAAAACTTTTAAGAAAGTTTTGCCCTAAATGTAGAAGCATAGCCATAAGAAATAAAGGATAATTTGCCACTTTTTTGTTATAACGACTGAGGGCCAGGAATTAATAAATGATTACAGTTAAGAATTTATCAAAACATTTTGGTGGTATCAAGGCTGTTGATGGTGTTGATTTGCACATCGACCGAGGCTCTATTACGGGTTTGGTTGGACCTAATGGCGCTGGAAAAACCACGATGTTTAACTTAATTGCCGGCCTATACCAACCAACAGAAGGGGAAATCATTCTTGACGGTGAGAATGTTACCGAGTTGACCTCTCATCAACTCTTTCACAAGGGACTACTCAGGACATTTCAAATTTCGCATGAATTCCCAACTTTGAGCGTGTTAGAGAATTTAATGATGGTTCCTGCCAATCAATCGGGAGAACATTTGATGAATACCTGGCTCAAGCGTAAACAAATCCAAGAAGAAGAAAAAATCCTACAAGAAAAAGCAGAGGAGGTCATTGACTTTTTGAATATCAGTCATTTAAAAAATGAAAGAGCAGGCAACCTTTCTGGAGGTCAGAAGAAATTGCTCGAGTTGGCTCGTACAATGATGGTAGAAGCTAAGGTGGTACTTTTAGACGAGGTAGGGGCAGGAGTGAATCGAACACTATTGAAGCAGATAGGAGATGCCATCTTGCGACTCAATTCAGAAAGAGGTTACACCTTTTGTATGATTGAGCATGATATGGACTTTATTTCCAGGTTGTGCAACCCGGTCGTTGTTCTAGCTGAAGGTCAAATTCTGACCATAGGCTCTCCGGATGAAATTAAGAGCAGTGATGCAGTAATCGATGCCTATTTAGGCAAAGGTTTGAGAACCGAGGTTTCGGCGTAGTGGCTTATCTAGAAGGAACTAATTTGGTAGCCGCCTATGGCGTAGTTCCAATACTGCATGAATGCTCCGTTAAAGTTGAGAAAGGTGAACTGGCGGTGATTGTAGGTCCAAACGGTGCTGGCAAGTCTACCGTAATGAGAGTGCTTTTAGGTATGCTGGAAGCGACATCAGGTTCAGTTACACTTGATGGAAATGATATTTCAATGCTTTCTACTCAAGAAAGAATTAGTCTGGGCTTGGCTTTTGTTCCTCAGAACAAAAACGTGTTTCCATCAATGACTGTTGAAGAAAATTTAGAGATGGGCGCTTTCCTTAGGACAGATGACATCAAAAAAACGATGGAAGAAGTCTATAGCCTTTTTCCGATTCTTTATGAAAAACGTAGACAATTAGCTGAAGAACTTTCAGGCGGACAGAGACAGCAGGTTGCCTTTGGTCGGGCTATGATGACACAGCCATCTGTGATGCTTTTAGATGAGCCAACTGCTGGCGTGTCACCGATTGTAATGGATGAGATTTTTTCCAATATATTGGATGTAAGGGATGCTGGAATGGCAGTACTTATGGTTGAACAAAATGCACAGCAAGCACTCAACATAGCAGACAAAGGCTATGTTTTAGTATCGGGTCGTAATGAACATACAGGGACTGGACATGAATTGATTAATGACCCAGAAGTTAGAAAGAAATTTTTAGGAGGTTGAATGTCGTCAGATTCTATTGATATTATTAACGCCTTCGCTTTACTGACAAACTTTGTCATTCTACCGGCATTGTCTTACGGCTCGCAACTGGCACTTGGTGCATTGGCGGTGACGTTAGTGTATTCAGTTTTACGATTCTCCAACTTTGCTCAAGGTGATAGTATGGCTTTTGGCACAATGATAGTTATATTGCTGACTGGGTTTATGATCAATCAAGGTTGGACAATCAGTGGCATTCCGACAGCTTTATTAGTAATTCCCGTAGCTATCATAGGAACTGCAATCTATTTACTATCAATGGACAGATTGGTTTATAAATTTTATCGTAGAGTAAAAGCAAAATCGATCACTATAGTAATGGCTTCGATTGGTGTAATGTTTGTTACTGGCGGTTTAGTGAGGTTTATTCTTGGGCCTAGACCACAAATTTTTGCAGATGGTGAAAGATTTATATTTAGTGTAAGAGAGTTTAAGGCTTTCACTGGACTCGAACAGGGTATAGCGCTTAAAACTTCTCAGTTCCTTACTGTCACTATTGCCATATTGTTAGTTGCTTTTGTTTTTTATTTTCTACAAAAAACCAAGACAGGTAAAGCGATGCGTGCCTATTCAGATAATAAGGAGTTAGCGCTACTATCTGGTATTGATCCTGATAAGGTGGTAACAGTGACTTGGCTATTAGTGGCCTCTCTTACAACGATTGCTGGTGCTCTTTATGGTTTGGATAAAGGATTCACCCCGCAACAGTACCATTTATTGTTGTTACCTATATTTGCTTCAGTTATTGTTGGTGGTATTGGCTCACCATTAGGAGCAATTGCAGGGGCTTTTTTGATCGCATTTTCTGAAGTTCTACTGACTTACGCTTATAAGAAGTTTTTAATTTATTTGTTGCCATTATCAATGCATCCTACCTCTTTGGTGCAGCTTATTGGTACTGAATATAAATATGCAATATCCTTTATGATCTTGGTCATTGTCTTACTCATTAGGCCGACAGGTATTTTTAAAGGGAAGGTTTTAGTTGATGAGTAATTTTGATAACATTTGGCAATCACATAAAACAACCATTAGTTTCACTATAATGGCCTTATTACTTCTGTTTGTTGGCTTTAATCAGTCATGGGCATTGGTTCTTGGTATTTTCAACTTGTGTCTGATTTCAGCGATTATGGCTCTTGGCGTGAACATCCAGTGGGGTTATGCAGGACTCTTTAACGTTGGAATTATGGGTTTTGCTGCACTGGGTGGGGTTAGTGTAATTCTGATATCGCAACAACCTGTTGCTGAAGCTATTGAAGTTGGCGGATTTAAGATGCTCTTTGCGTTGCTACTTGGAGCGATAACGATTGTTACTGGAGTCTTACTTAATAGGAAAGGATATAACAAATGGTTAATCGCTCTAGTTGTAATTATTGGTTACCTGGCCACTCGCTATTATTTTTCTAATGCTGCAGATTTAATAGAAAAGGTAAACCCTGCAAAAACCGGTTACTTAGGTGGTTTAGGGATGCATGTCATGTTTTCTTGGATAGTGGGTGGCTTAGCTGCCGCTGGAGCTGCCTGGTCGATTGGAAAAATCACACTTGGTTTAAGAGCAGACTATCTAGCAATTGCGACCTTAGGTATTGCAGAAATTACTCTCTACGTCATAAAAAATGAAGACTGGTTTGTTCGTGGCGTTAAAAATGTCGCCGGTCTTTCTAGGCCTGTGCCTTATGAGGTTAACTTACAAAATTCTGTTTGGTTTCAGGATATGGTTTCTTGGTTCCACAGCTCAAGCTTGGAGTTACTCCCGTTAGCGGATCAAACAGCCCAGTTAAGTCAATATGTCAGAGCATCTTCAGTTATCTTTGTTAAACTTTGCTATTCAGGCCTCTTTATTACGATTTTGGTTGTAATGATTGTGTTGGCTAATCTTGCGCTTGATTCACCATGGGGTAGAAAGGTAAGGGCGATAAGAGATAATGAAGTTGCAGCCTCTGCGATGGGTAAAGATATTACCCGTCAACATCTACAAATATTCGTCATCGGTTCTGCGATTGTTGGTGTTGCTGGGGCTTTATTGGTAACCTACAATGGAATATTTATTCCTACGTCCTACCAACCCTTGCGATTTACTTTTTTGATATGGGTGATGGTTATTGTGGGCGGCTCTGGTAATAATTTGGGATCGGTAATTGGTGCCTTTATTATTTGGTTTCTTTGGATTCAGTCGGGACCTATGGGTCTCTGGTTTGTTGAAATGATTGGTAATTTCACTGAGGAAGGGAATATTATAACGGAGTTCTTAGAAGACCGAGTTCACTTCTTAAGGTATATCCTTATGGGGTCAGTGCTTCTTACGGTGATGAGGTTTACACCTGGAGGCATCCTGCCGGAAAAAAACAAGGAACTGTAATAAATCACAGATAGTTGTCAAGAAAAATTGCTATAGAAAAGCTTTTCTTTATTTTTTTTTAAATATTTTTAACACAAAAGCCAAGAAAATGATTATCATTAACCCGAATCCCTTTTGAAACATGCTTTAATGAAGACTATTAAGCATTGGGGTTCTTTTTTTTAAAACAGGAGAGAAAATGAAACATCTTATTAAAATAACGGCTGGCTTTGTACTGTCAGCTACGATGGCAACAGCATCATTTGGTGCTACTGTGAATATTGGTGAGTTGCAAGGATTTACAGGGCCACTCGAATCTATGATAGGCGCTATGTCTGGTGGTGCTAATTTGGCGGTCACAGAATCAAATGACTCTGGTAACTACCTTCAAGGAACGATTGTAGTTATCCAAGGTGACTCAAAGTGTATCGATCCAGACGCTGCAATTGCTGAAGCAGAGCGTATGATTAATGACGAAAATGTTATCGCCATTATGGGTCCTAACTGTTCTGGTAATACTGGCGCGGTGATAAGTAATGTGCTTGTACCTAACGGTATTGTTGCTATTTCACCATCAGCTACTTCACCAGCTTTGACAGATCAAGAAGACGGTGGCTGGTTCTTTAGAACTTCACCTTCTGATGCAAGACAAGGACAAGTTCTTGCTGATATTGCGATATCAAGAGGACAAACTGATATGGCAGTAACTTACACAAATAATGACTACGGAAAGGGTTTAGCTGATGCATTCGCATCTGCCTATGAGGCTGTAGGTGGAACTATTACCGTTATGTCAGGTCATGAAGACGATAAAGCGGACTACTCTGCTGATGTCGCTGCCTTATCTGCAGGTGGTTCAACTACACTAGCTGTTCTTGGTTATGCTGATACAGGTGGTAAGGGAATCATTGCTGCGTCGGAAGATACGGGCGCGTTTAGTGACTACGTCTTTGCTGATGGTATGATGAGTACAACTACTTCAGGTGCAGTTGGAGATGGTTCTTGGGGTACATTGCCTGCACCAAGTGGTGCACTAGCTGCTAACTGGTTATCAGTTGCTGAAGCGGGTGGTGTTGATGGTACAGGGGCATACTCAGCCGAGGCTTATGACGCGATGGCTCTAATTATCCTAGCCTCTCAAGCCGCAGGTTCAACTGACAGAGCTGCCATTCAGGCACAGGTCATGAATATAGCCAACGCTCCAGGTATTCAATGTAGTGCTGGTGACTTAGGCACATGTCTGAAGTATATTTCAGGCGGCCTAGTTGTTGACTATGTTGGCGCTACTGGCGTTGAGTTCACTGCAGTGGGTGAAGGTAAAGGCTCTTATGCAGAGAAAGAAATTATTGGTGGTGTGTTTACAACTGTAGCTTCACATGAGTAATTAGTTTTACTTTTAGATAAAAAAGCCCGTCTTTTGGATGGGCTTTTTTTTGTCCTTTAATCTTGTTCATTTAATCTGCAGTAAAAGTATGAATATACAACCTCAAAATTCATAGGTATTATAATGGTCATATGCAGAGGAGAATAAGGATTAAAAATGAGCAAAGATGAACTATGGGACAGTGTAAAAAAAGCTGCTAAGCCTTCGCTTGATAGGTTTGATAAACTAGATAAACACTACATTTTTTATCTAGAAGAAATGGTGACCCCTAAGTTACTTACGATTTTCTATTGGATACTATTGTTTGCATTTATAACAAAAGGGATTGGGGATATACTTGAAGGTGATTTCTTTCGTGGTCTAGTTTGGGTTGTCGGTGGTTCCCTTGCTTCACGAGTAGCCTGTGAGCTTGTAGTTATCCTATTTCGTATTAATGAAACTTTGCATGAAATCAATGACAACACTAAAAAAATTGGTAGTCTCGGCAGTAACAATATTAAGAAACCTATTAAAGCAAAAAGTAAAGCATCTAAATAACCTTCCCTTTTATCAACAATAGCCAACCGTTTCTTTATAGAGGGAAGAATTCATGAATAGGGGTATCGTACTTATCTTGTCGGGTTACCTTCTTTGGGGTTTGTTTCCTATTTATTGGGCATTATTAAATCATGTAAACCCTTCTGAAGTTCTACTACACAGAGTGGTTTGGGCTGTGCCTATTCTTTTTATTATCGTCTACTTGAAATCAAGTTGGCATACTAATTTCAAGAAATCTATCACTTCCCGCAAAGAGCTACTTTTCTTGTTGTTGACAGCTACTCTTATAACTATTAATTGGGGAACTTATATTGTTGCCGTTAACCTTGGACGAGTAATTGAGGGTTCTATGGGTTACTTTCTGGCGCCAGTAATAAGTATGTTAGGAGGTTATATTTTTTTCCATGAAAGAATTTCCAGATTAAAGCAGTGGTCGGCTCTGTTTGCATCAGTGGGAGCTTTGTATTATGTGTTTAGTAGTGACTCTTTTCCATGGTTGGGTTTTATACTTGGAGTCAGTTTTGCCTTATACGGGGTTGCGAGAAAAGCAATGGTTACTTCCGCAGTGCCTGGACTTTATATTGAAACTTTATTACTTTTACCAGTGGCCTTTGTATTCACAATATGGATGTATTTTTATCAAGAAGTTTCCTTTCTTAATATCAATTTAACTACAGATGTATTATTAATCTTGGCGGGTTTTGTTACTGTCCTTCCTTTAGCACTTTTCACTATTGGAGCAAAACTCCTACCTATGACAACAGTAGGCATATTATTTTTTATTACCCCTACAATTCAGTTTTTAGTTGGTTATTTACTGCATGAAGAGCCAGTTAACATTGACCAACTAATTGGGTTTGTTGGTGTATGGATTGGTCTCGTAGTTTATTGTTATGCTTTGATTAGAAAAGCATGATAGGTAGCATTATTGGTGTGATTTAATTTATAGACTCACCTTGGACCCTATGTTAGGATAAGATACTTCTGGTTGATGTAGCTTGAGGATCAAAAGGAGTGGTTTATTTTAGCAGTTCCTGGAGAAATTTTTGAAAAATACTGACAGCATGCATCCTATTGTGTTTAACGCACTACATGCCACTAACCAAGAAGATTTAGAAGAGCTTTATAAGGTTTGGGCTGGCAATTACGACCATGATGTTGTTGAAATAATTGGCTATATTGGTCACTCGATTACTACCGAGCTTCTACTTAAATATTTAGATAATTCCAAAGCTAAAATACTTGATGCTGGATGTGGTACTGGGCTTGTAGGCGAAATACTTCACGAGAAGAAATTTAAAAATATTGTGGGAGTTGACTTTTCTCAGCCAATGATAGACCAAGCTTTGGAAAAAAATGTGTATCAATCTCTTGGTTTAGCTGACTTAACTGAAAAACTTACATTTAAAGACAAAACTTTTGATGCAATTATTTGTGCTGGAACATTTACCTGTGGACATGTTGGACCTGAAGCATTTTCAGAAATGGTACGAGTTACCAAAACTGGCGGATATATTAGCTTTACTGTGCGCGATCAAGAGTGGGACTTTTTGCCCTATGATAAAACTATCATAGAGCTAGAAGAAAAGAATTTGTGGCGTTGTTTAGAACGCTTTACTACAGACTATAACGTTGTTGAAGGTGTGAGTTGTCAGTTGTGCTTATATGAGGTAACCGCTTAATTTAAATAATTAAATCAAGATATCAATGTCGATTTCAAACCAAAATAAAGCCTATTTTTTTGCAGCTATTGCTATATTTTTCTGGTCCACAGTAGCCACTGCCTTTAAGCTTTCACTAGAATATTTGGAACCTGTTCAGTTGGTTTTTTATGCAACCATATTTTCAGTCTTAGCTTTTTTCTTTATTCTTCTTTTTCAAGGGAAATTAAAACTGATTCGACGCTTCACAATGGAGGGTTTGTTGCGCTGTGCTCTTCTAGCAATCTTAAATCCCTGCCTTTACTACATTATTCTACTTAAAGCTTACGATATATTACCTGCACAAGAAGCTATGGCAATAAATTATAGTTGGGTGGTGATGATGGTTATTTTATCAATCCCGATTCTAAAGCAAAGAATTAGTATGAAGGCATTTCTCTCAATCATCATCAGTTATATTGGTGTAATTGTTATTGCTACTAATGGCGATCTTTTGTCACTGCAATTTGATAACCCGAAAGGTGTTATTTATGCTTTGATAACAACCGTAATTTGGGCGTTGTTTTGGTTGTTCAATACAAAACACAAAAATGATACTGTGGTTAGTTTGTTTTTAATTTTTCTATTTAGTTTGCCTTTTATAGCCTTTGCTGTTCTCTTTAGTTCTACATTTGTGATTCCTTCAATGAATGGTTTTATTGGCGCCGCTTACGTTGGACTCTTTGAGATGGGAGTTACATTTGTTGTTTGGCAATCGGCTTTGAGAATGACCTCGAGTATTGCAAAAGTTACTAGCTTGGTATTTATTACGCCATTTATGTCATTATTAATTATCCAGTTGTTCCTTAGAGAAGTTATATTGACTTCAACAGTTGTTGGTATTGTGTTAATTATTTTTGGATTATTATTGCAAAAGTTTTTCACTAAACGAAACACTAAACTTAGTTGATTAGATGGTTCTTGATTTGAATTCCCTTATGGGTATATACTGAGTTTAAATTTATACGGAAAATAACTATGGGCATAGAAGAAATAGTAAAAAAAAATAATTCAAATGACCTCGAGGCCGGCTTTCAGATTTTGGATGATTTTGCGAGGTTTGATCAGAAAAATGATGTTTTTCGTCGTGCTTGGTGGGACGACTCTATTAAAAGCAAAAAAACCAAGCTGTTCTTCGCTACCTATCGTGAGCCATTAAAAACCTGGCGCAAAGCAGACGGCTATTCACAAAAAGACTATGCGCTAAGAAATGCTGCCTGGCATGTGAGCGATCTCTTAACTGAGATTAATAAAGATGACGATCGAAGGGAAGGGTTTTCAGATGCATTTACCCTGCAAACTCCAGTTGCAGATACACAAATCGATATGGGTACAGAACAACAGGCAAGCGACGAAATTAAGAAAATAGCACTAGAATTCGGAGCTGGTCTCGTAGGTATCACAAACTACGACAATCGTTGGGAATACAGTAGGAAATTCAGCGATATGAGTGCAACTTCTAGACCTGCTGAAATTCCTGATACTTTAAATAATGTTATCGTTGTTGCGCAACCTATGGACTATGAATTGGTTAGAACAGTGCCTTCCGCTTTGAGCGGTTCTGCAACTGGGCTGGGCTATTCTCATGATGCTCTTACCGTTCTTTCGCTAACACAATATATACGCAATCTTGGATATGAAGCAATAGGTAGTATGAATGATACATCCTTAGCAATTCCTTATGCGATTAAGGCTGGCCTAGGTGAATACGGCAGGCACGGTTTGTTAATCACTCCGAAGTACGGCCCTCGAATCCGTTTGGGAAAAGTCTACACAAATTTGCCTTTAGCTCACGATCGGCCCATTAGGTTTGGTGTCAAAGAGTTCTGTGAAATCTGCAGACGATGTACAAAGGGCTGCCCTGTAAAAGCTATTCCAGATGGTCCTCCATCAAAAGACACTTACAACCAGTCAAATATTCATGGCGTTAAAAAATGGTCTGTAGATGGTGAAAAATGTTTTGGATTTTGGGCGGCACAAAACACCGATTGTTCCATCTGTATACGTGTATGTCCTTACAACAAAGACTATTCTCGCTGGCTTCATAAATTAGGTCTCCGACTTGCCGGCACAAGATTGCGCCACTTTATGCTCTGGCTTGACGTTAAGTTAGGCTATGGAGAGCGGCAAAAGTCCTCACTGTGGTGGCAAGGAGCTCGAGATAAACTCCTGGCCAGATATGCAAAAATCTTTTTTAGAAAGTAAATTGGCCGAAAAAAGCCTTTTTCTGAATTTAAATTAAGTTAGGAAATGTCACAATATTTCACAAGCCTCTTCAAAGTCTAAACGAGGAGATCTTGGGCGAACCTTTGTGTCGTCGCCATAACCAATACCGCAGATGAAGATTGATTTAACCTTTTCATTGGGGAAGAATTCTTGGTTTAATTTTTCTTTATTAAAGCCAATCATTGGACCACAATCAAGGCCAATCGAGCGGGCTGCTATGATAAAGTAGGCGCCCTGAAGTGTAGCATTTAGTTCAGCTGTAAACTTTATTTTTTGCTCTTTCCCTTCATACCAGGATTTAGCGTTAGTATGAGGAAAAAGGTATGGTAGTTTTTCATAGAAATCAATGTCATAGCTAATAATTGCCACGGCAGGTGCACTCATTGATTTGTTGATATTTCCACTATCCAAATAAGGCTTTAGTCTTTCTTTTGCTTCTTTGGTGCGGATAAATGTAAAGCGAGCTGGGCAACAATTGGCGGAGGTGGGACCAAACTTCAGTAAATCATAAAGTTGGTGGATCTGCTCATCAGTGATACCTTTGTTCAGCCAACCATTCTGACTTCTCGCCTTTGTAAACAATGTTTCTAAACTTGAATTTGAAAGCATATACTGTATCCTTAAATAATGATTAAATTTAACCTTTGATTATAAGTGCTTTTGGATAACAATAATTGTTCTACGATAAGATTTCTAAATTAACAAAAATAAAATAATGATATGGAAAATTGTATTTTTTGTTCTATAGTAAATGGAGACATTCCTGCTGATAAGCTTTATGAGGATGATAAAGTTGTAGCATTTAAAGACGTTAATGCACAAGCGCCAGAACATTTTTTGGTAATACCTAAGGAACATATATCCACGCCTAACGATGCTAGAGATGAAGCGTTGATAGGAAAGATGAGTATAACGGCATCAAAGATTGCCAAAGAGCGTGGATTTGCTGAGCAAGGTTATCGACTTGTTATGAATTGTAATAGCCATGGTTGTCAGAGTGTTTTTCATATACACATGCATTGTTTGGGTGGTCGCCAGATGTCCTGGCCACCGGGTTAATGAATCATACAACTTGTTGCTAATTAATCGTAACTGATCACTGAGTTGAATTAAAATAACGACAATTCGCATAGATATATTTTGTGTGATTTTCATTAAGTAAATTATTAAGGAAGGAATGAGCCAAAACGGCATTGAAAGACAAAGTGTTGGAGTCTATAGTGAGCGCGCTTATCTTAATTATTCAATGTATGTCATTCTTGATCGCGCTCTTCCCTTTATTGGAGATGGCTTAAAACCAGTTCAAAGGCGCATTATCTACGCCATGAGCGAGCTTGGCTTGAAATCCACAGCAAAGTTTAAAAAGTCAGCAAGAACTGTTGGTGATGTTTTGGGTAAATTCCATCCTCATGGCGATAGTGCTTGTTATGAGGCCATGGTTTTGATGGCTCAACCGTTTTCTTACCGATACCCTTTCATTGATGGGCAAGGAAACTGGGGTGCTCCAGATGATCCTAAATCATTTGCCGCAATGAGATATACTGAATCTAAACTTTCTCAATACGCTGATCTACTTCTCAGTGAAATTAATCTAGGTACTGTCGATTGGGCTGATAATTTTGATGGCACAATTCAGGAGCCACAACAATTACCTGCGCAAATTCCCAACCTGTTACTTAATGGAACATCAGGAATTGCTGTGGGTATGGCAACAGATATGCCACCCCATAACCTTATAGAGGTCGTGACAGCCTGTATTCAATTGCTAGAAAGACCTTCCACTGATTTGGATGCTTTGCTTAAGATATTGCCTGCTCCTGATTATCCGACAAATGCCTATATTGTTAGCACCAAAAATGAACTCTACCAGATGTATGAGACTGGCAATGGTTCCGTCAAAATGAGAGCAAGTTATATCAAAGAGGACGGTGAAATTATCATTGAGGCACTTCCATATCAAACATCAGGCGCCAAAGTCGTTGCTCAAATCGCAACCCAAATGCGCAATAAAAAGCTACCTTTGGTTGAAGACCTTCGAGATGAGTCTGATCATGAGAATCCAACTCGAATTGTCATTGTACCTCGATCAAATAGGGTCGATTGTGAGCAACTGATGCTGCATTTGTTTGCTACAACGGATCTTGAAAAAAATTATCGAGTCAATATGAATGTTATCGGATTAGATGGTAAGCCACAGGTTAAGCCTCTCATTCCGTTACTCAAGGAATGGTTGCAATTTAGAACGCAGGCAGTTGTTAACCGACTTCAGTTTCGACTCAATAAAATTTTGGAGCGATTACATATTCTTGAGGGATTATTGGTCGCCTACCTTAACATTGATGAAATAATAGCTATCATTCGTAGAGAAGAAAAACCGAAGCCAGTTCTAATTAAACGATTCAAGTTTAGTGAAATTCAAACAGAAGCTATCTTAGAATTAAAGTTACGCCATTTAGCAAAACTTGAAGAAATTAAAATCAAAAGCGAAGAAGTATTGCTTGGAAAAGAGCGAAAAACAATTGAGTTACTTCTTTCAAGTGAAACTCGTTTGAAAACATTTATCAAGAAGGAATTAAGAGTTATCGTTGAGGAATTTGGAGATAAGAGACGCTGTCAAATTATTTCAGATGTGCCTACTGCTCAGGCATTTAATGATCAGGACATGGTTCCTGCTGAGAACGTCACAGTAGTATTAAGTGAAAAGGGCTGGGTTAAGGCTGCCAAGGGTCATGAAATTGACCCTGGTTCACTTAACTATAAGGCTGGAGATACCTATCTACAAGACGCCAAAGGAAAAAGCAATAAAATGGCATTTTTTATGGACTCTACAGGTCGTTCATACACCTTGCTGGCTAGTAGTTTGCCGAGTGCTAGGGGTCAGGGTGAGCCATTAACTGGGCGATTAACGCCACCTATAGGGGCTGAATTTATAGATGTAGTGATGGGTGATGATGAGCAACTTGTTCTACTTGCCTCAGATGTAGGATATGGATTTATATCAAACCTAGGTAACCTTAAATCTAAAACCAAGTCTGGTAAAAACGCCATTACATTACCTAGTAAATCCAAAGCTATGAAAATCGTACTGGTTGAGGATCTTGAGAGCCAATACGTTGCTGTTACAACTAATAGAGGAAGGTTGCTGATATTTCCAATAGCTGAACTACCACAACTTTCGAAGGGTAAGGGTAACAAACTAATTCAGATTCCAGCTACGGATTTGACCGCAAGAAAAGAGCTTATTACCGGCCTGTGCGCCCTTAATGAAACTCAAAAGTTGCGAGTATATTATGGAAAGAGAAAGCCACTTTATAAGCCTGGGGATTGGATTCACTTTGTCAGTCATCGTGCAAGGCGTGGAAAAGAACTAAGGCCCGGTTACGTAACAAACATTATTTATATTGAGTCAGAAGACTAATCTAGTACTGATTCTGGGTGTAATTCTGAGTTTCAAACAGGTATAATCCTCTTTTTTATCAATTTTTCCGAAAATGTTCGTCCTAAAAATTGTAACAGACTTCGCATCTGCCCATTCTCTGCGTGATTATCCTGGCGATTGTTCGAGACTTCATGGCCATAATTGGCAAGTAGAGGTGATGGTTTCTTCTCAAGTACTTGATGAATCAGGGATTGCAATTGATTTTCGGGAAATTAAGAAGCAAACCAAGGCGGTGGTTAAAAGGTTGGACCACCAATATTTGAATGAAATTAAGCCTTTTGATGTTCTCAACCCAACAGCTGAAAATATAGCCAAATATTTATTTGATGAGATTGCTATATTGACAAACGATGAAAATGTTAAAGTGAAAGAAGTCTTAATTTGGGAAACACCTAGATCTGCAGTCACTTATTCGGAATAATTAAAATGCAAAGTAAACACCTACCAGATACACAAAACACTACAGATGTTCGCAATATTATCATTAACGAAGTCGGCATTAAGGATATATTACATCCCATCAATTTTATTAATCGTGATCAAGAGTCATTGCCGTCTGTGGCTAATTTTACAATGACTGTTAGACTACCAGAAAATGTTAAGGGTACTCACATGTCAAGATTTGTTGAAATATTAAACGAAAAAGAGTGTGCCTTTAGTGTACAAACTTTCATGAATTTAGTTCAGACAGTATCTGACAAGCTTAACTCAAACAGTTCTCATATTATTGTTGATTTTCCATTTTTTCGTAAAAAATCTGCACCATCTTCAGGTGTTGAAAGTTTGTTGGACTATCATGCCACCTTGAGTGGCAAAATCATTGACGGCAAGGCTGATTTATCGGTGAAGGTTGTTGTGCCCGTTACAAGTCTATGTCCATGTTCAAAAAGCATTGCAAAATATGGTGCACATAATCAGAGGTCACACATAACAATAGAAGCTAAAGCCTCAGAAGGGTCTGACCTATATTTAGAGGATTTGATTGACCTAGCAGAACAAAAAGCCTCAAGTGAGTTGTATGCTGTTTTAAAACGTGAAGATGAAAAAGTTGTTACTGAGAGAGCCTATGACAACCCTGCCTTTGTTGAAGATATAGTAAGAGACATCGCTGTTGAGTTAAATAACAATGAAAAAATTGATTACTATTGTCTTGAGTCAGAAAATTTTGAATCTATTCATAATCATTCTGCATATGCAATGATTACAAATAAAAAATAAAGTTCATGAAATACAATACTGACAACGTTCGAATAATATCGAGCGCACCTATGGTGTCACCCAATACCCTAATAAAAAAATTTCCGCAATCTGCAAAGGCTTCAAAGGGTGTTTTTAGTGCAAGACAAGTTATTAAAGAAATACTTTATGGTAGAGACGGGCGTCTTATGGTTCTTGTTGGTCCTTGTTCAATTCATGATACCAAGGCTGCAATAGAATATGCCAACAAGCTTTTGAAATTAAAAGAAGAGTTGGATGAAGATCTTTTTATTGTGATGCGTGTATATTTTGAAAAACCACGAACAACTGTTGGCTGGAAAGGTTTAATTAATGACCCCTACTTGGATGAGAGTTTTGATATTGATAAGGGCCTTGCTACAGCTAGAAAATTACTTTCAGATCTGGGTGAGATAGATATGCCAGTTGGTGTTGAGTATCTAGATGTACTGACTCCTCAATATCTTTCTGATTTAATTTCGTGGGGCGCTATCGGTGCAAGAACAACAGAAAGTCAATCCCACAGAGAGTTGGCTTCAGCTTTATCTTGTCCTGTGGGTTTTAAAAATGGCACCAGTGGTTCTTTAGACATTGCAATTGATGCTATTTTGTCAGCCAATAGCCCTCATCATCTTCTGTCGGTAAATAAGGACGGTGGTATTAGTCACTTTAACTCTTTAGGTAATGAAACGACTCATATTATTCTAAGGGGAGGTAAAGATGGGACCAACTACTCTAAAGAACAAGTTGAAAGGACCTGTGAGAGATTAAAAAGTAAGGGATTGGTCTCAAAAGTAATGGTAGATTTTTCTCATGCAAACTCTGAAAAGAAATTTAAAAATCAATTAAAGGTTGGTGCTGATGTTGCCTCTCAAATTGAGAATGGTTCGAAGTCAATTTTTGGCGTCATGATTGAATCCCATCTTAATGAAGGTAATCAAGAAGTAGGGCCATTATCTTCACTAAAATACGGGGTCAGTATTACTGATAGCTGTATTGGTTGGAATGACACTGAAGAGCTTTTACGTGCTCTTGCAAAGTCAGTCAAAGTTCGCAACAATTAGAACAATTTTTTTACCTTTTCTTTGCTCAAAATGGCTAATTTTTTGGTATGTTTTTAGCTCATCTAGGGTAAAATAAAATCTAGTTCTCTTAATAGGTTTATTGTATGTCTGACAATGCCGATTCTCAAAAACTTTTTGAACCAAAATACCCTATAGTAACGATAGAAGATGAAATGCGTGGTTCCTATTTGGAATACGCAATGAGTGTCATTGTTGGTAGGGCATTGCCAGATGTTAGAGATGGCTTGAAGCCTGTCCACCGGCGTGTCCTTTATGCCATGGATGTGCTCGGAAATGACTATAACAAGTCTTACAAAAAATCTGCACGAATTGTCGGTGATGTGATTGGTAAGTATCACCCTCACGGAGATACTGCAGTTTATGACACGATAGTGCGAATGGCGCAACCATTCTCGATGCGCAAAACTCTTGTTGATGGTCAAGGTAATTTTGGCTCCATAGACGGTGATCGCGCGGCGGCGATGCGTTACACTGAAATTCGTATGACTAAGTTGTCTCATGAACTTCTTAGGGATTTAGATAAAGATACAGTTGAATTTATTGATAACTATGATGGCTCAGAAAGTGAGCCGACTGTTTTACCAACCCGCGTACCTAACTTATTAGTTAATGGGTCCTCAGGAATTGCCGTTGGTATGGCAACCAATATACCATCTCACAGCCTTACGGAAGTTGTTGAGGTCTGTCTTCAAGTCATCGACAACGATCAAGTTACAGTCGATGAGCTTTTAGAAATACTACCTGGACCAGACTTTCCAACTGCAGGAATAATCAACGGTGCCGATGGTATTCGCGAGGCATACGAAACAGGCAAGGGAAAGATTTATTTACGATCAAGGTCACATGTTGAGGGAGAAGACAAACAAAGCATTGTTGTCACAGAATTACCTTATCAAGTCAACAAAGCCAGACTGATTGGTAAGATTGCTGAGCTGGTCAAGGAAAAGAAGATTGATGGCATTACTGGTCTCAGAGATGAATCAGACAAGGATGGCATGCGTATGGTTATCGAGCTACGTCGAGGTGAAGTACCAGAAGTGATGCTTAATAATCTCTACAAACTAACAGAAATGCAAACTGTTTTTGGTATCAACATGGTCGCCATCGATCATGGAATGCCAAAATTAATGAACCTTAGGTCGATTTTAGATGCCTTTATTGCCCATAGAAGAGAGGTGGTCACTCGGCGTTCTATCTTTGAACTCAACAAGGCAAAAGATCGGGCCCATTTGTTGGAGGGTTTGTCGGTTGCTCTTTTCAATATTGATGCCATTATCGAACTCATCAAGGCGGCAGCCAATCCAACTGAAGCTAAGGAAGGTTTAATTTCTCGCACTTGGCAAGGCTCAGTGATAAAAGAGTTGATTGGTAAAAGAGATATGGCTCAATTCAAGCCTCAGGATTTAGAGCCAGGATTAGGTCTGCAAAAGAACGGTGACTATCAATTGTCAGAGAAGCAAGCACAAGCCATTCTTGATTTAAAACTCCATAGACTGACTGGACTAGAAAAAGACAAAATATTTAATGAATTCAATGAACTACTGGAACAAATAAAAAACCTCCTTGACATTCTTCAAACTCCCGATTTACTGATGCAAGTTATCCGCAAAGAATTAACAGAAATTCGAGATAATTTTGGTACAACTAGGATGACTGAAATCATTGAAAACAAGATAGATCTCACATTAGAGGACTTAATAGCACAAGAAGACCGTGTTGTTACCTTGTCTCATGGTGGCTATGTTAAGGCTCAGTCACTGAGTGACTATCATGCCCAGCGTCGTGGCGGTAAAGGCAAAGCTGCTACAAAAATGAAAGATGAAGATTTTGTAGACCAACTATTTATAGCGAACTCACATGACACAGTTCTGTGCTTCTCTTCGAGCGGGAAAGTTCATTGGTTAAAAGTCTATGAGCTTCCTATGGCTTCACGCATATCAAGAGGTAAACCAATTATTAACTTACTGCCGCTGGAGAAAGATGAATCAATCAATGCAATCTTGCCAGTCAAAGAGTTTAGTGAAGAGGAGTTTGTGTTTATGGTGACCAGTAGTGGTACATGCAAAAAAACTTCACTAAGTAACTTCTCTCGTCCGAGAAAGGGTGGCATTATTGCTATTGAGCTGAGAGATGATGATAAATTGGTTGGTGTAGAAATTACTGCTGGTAAGCATGACATCTTGTTGTTCTCATCAGCAGGTAAATCAATACGTTTTAAAGAGTCCGACGTTCGTACAGTTGGCAGGACAGCAATCGGTGTTCGAGGTATTAGGTTAGCCACTAATGACAAAGTAGTTTCTTTAATTGTTGCTGAGTCTACTGATCCCATTCTAACTGCAACTGAAAAGGGTTATGGAAAGAGAACGCAACTTGGTGAGTATCGAACCCAGGCAAGAGGTGGTTCTGGTGTTATTTCGATAAAGACTTCTGATCGAAATGGTCAAGTTGTTGGTGCCATACAGGTCACTGACGATGATGAAATGATGCTTATTTCAAATAAAGGAACTTTGGTTAGAGCAAGAGCGGCTGACGTTTCAATTATTGGACGAAATACTCAGGGTGTCACACTAATCAATATCGCTAAAAATGAAGAGCTAGTTTCGGTGGCAAAGATTGCTGAATCTGATGAAGAGTCGGAATCAGAAAATCAACCAGAAGTAGATTCATAAGTTCTTTAACTACCTGTTAATAGAATTAAAACTACCTATTGTAGTAGTCAAATCGATAATTTTTTTTGATATATAGTGAACTTATTTGTTCAAATTTATTCAATACATGTTTTAATTATTATTGCAAAAAAAGCGCAAAAAAATTAAAAATGTATATTTGAGTTGATATAATCAGGGTTCAGATTGAATGATTCTCATTCTGAATTCTTATATATAAAAAAAACTTTAGGAGACAGAAATATGAATATTAAATTTTCCACGAAAGTGTTTGGAGCTGTTGCTGCTGCATTTTTGTTAAGCACAACCTCAAATGCTGCTTGTGGCAAAATCACCATTGCAGACATGAACTGGCCTTCGGCATCTTTGATGGCTCATGTCGATAAAGCTGTTTTGACGGCAATGGGCTGCGAAGTTGAGCTTGTAGTTGGTGCTACAATGACTACATGGGCTTCAATGGATGCGAAAGGGGAGCCGGACGTGGCTCCAGAAATATGGGCTAATGCGATGGCTACACTAGTTGATAGTGCAGTTGGAGCAGGTAGAATACATATTGGTAATTCAGCGCCAATGAGCGGTCTAGGTGAGGGTTGGTGGATTACACCTTATACTCAAGACGCAAACCCAGAACTAGTTACAGTCGAAGATGTTATAGCTCGACCTGATTTATTCCCTTACAAAGAAGACCCCTCTAAGGGTTTCTTTATGGGTTGTCCTGCTGGTTGGGGTTGTCAGTTAGCAAGCCAAAGTCTTTTCAGAGCCCATGGAATGGCTGACAAAGGATGGGTACTAGGTGATCCTGGTACTGCAGCTGGTCTTGATGGTTCCATTGCCAAGGCCTCTGAGCAAGGTGAAAACTGGTTTGGTTACTACTGGAGCCCGACTTCATTGGTTGGTAAATATGACCTCAGGAAGCTTGACATGGGAGCGTTTGCCGGTGCTGATAACTGGGATGGTTGTATTGCGTTTGGTTATGATGGTTGTGCTGATCCTCAGGTGTCTGGATGGACTGAGTCACGTGTCAACACTTTGTTGAGTGACAATTTTTTCTATAACGGACCATCAGAGGGTATGGACTACTTTGCAGCACGTACATGGCCTGGTACTATCATGAACTCTATGCTTGTTTGGATGGGTGAGACTGGTGGCACTGGAGCTGATGCTGCTACTCATTTTCTTTCGAATCATACAGATGTATGGAAGGCATGGGTTGACGCTGATGTAGCTGCCACAGTTGAGGCTTCACTATAATAGCTTCACTATAGTAGTAAATTAAAAAGTAGTATTTAATTGCCCGTAGATTATAAGATTACGGGCAATTTTTTATTGGAGTGACAAGTGGCAGTTAGACCGATACCTAAACAAAGCATATTGGATTGCCTTCCAACGGCAGCTGAAATTGGTGACTTAAGAATTGTCAATAAGGACCTAAACTTCATTCAAGCAATGACTAAAAGAGCAGATGACTTGACGTCACAAGCTCTAAGTGCGACAGATTATACTCAGCTAGTCAAAATCACTGATAACTATACTAAACTCGCGGATCGAGCTAGTGTCAAAGCCAAAACTTTAAAGGAGTTATCAAATGAATCAAATCCTTTAACTGAGGTAAATAGTGCTGCAGAACTGCTTGAAAAAGTTCAATTATTATCTCAAGTCCTAGAAAATAAAACTCAGGAGCTTGGAGCTCAGTTTAACTCTAACGCAACCACTCAATATGAGGCTTATAACAATTCTGTTGCAGAACTCTCAAATAGGGTTGATTCGATAAATTCACCTAATCAATTTACTTCAATATTTAAGGATATAGAGCCTCTTCTAAAAGATATAGAGGAAAACTCACGCTATCTAGTTAGTAACGATAATGCCAGCGAACTTGTTAATAAAGTTGAATTGTTGGCACAACAATACGCTGATAAGGCAGACACCTATAGCACATCGTTTATGAGTGATATAGGTTTACAGATAGGCTCGTTACACGAGAAAATTCGAGGACTTATAGGTCAGGTCGACTATCTCAATTCGAATATCGAAATTCAGTCTCACATTGAGCAAATTTCTCAAATAAGGGATAAGATAAATTCTTTAGCTTCGACGTACAAGAGTTTTTCTGGTTCTAAAGATATGATTTTCAGTTTGGATGAGTTGAGTATCACAACCCATGCAAAAGTACAAGACATGGTTGATAGTAACGAGATTGTATCAAACTTAATGCCTTTAGTAAACGATCCTGAGGCTCTCTCTAGAGCGGTCAAAGAAGCCTCTATAAGGGGTGATGTCAGTATAGTTGAAAACGTATTAATGCCACTAGTTAATAAAACAAATGAGCTAGGTGCAAAAGTAATCGACATAGCGGCTCAGTATGAGGCTGGTAATTATGCAGAAATAAAGGTTGGTGTAATCGCTAATCTTGATAAGGTAGTGCAAAGGCTTGATAGAACATATATGTCCGTTCGTTCTACTGACCCAGAAGCTTTGTCAGCAACTATCAGTAAATTGTCTCAAAATATTGAAACTCAATTTGAGTCTGCTCAATCAGTTGACCCCGTTACTCAAGGAGATTATTTTGCGACTTTATCGACTCAGGTAAGTGACGCAATTAACGTGTCTGACTTTTCTTTGTTTGTCAATAACGCTATATCAATACCTCGTGATGTGATGATGAATTCACGTATGTGTGTGGACTCAGCCTTTAGGGACTTTACGAGAGAGTTTGGAGATATTATTGAAAAAATATTTGACCCACTATTATTCTTTTTAGCTCGATTTGAACAGCTATTGCTTGCCACACCTTGGCCTGTTTTTTTATTAGGTGCAGGTGCACTAGCCTGGCTTGGTTCCAGAAGCTTGAAGGTGACAGTGGGAGTAATACTAGGTTTCTTTGCTATTGGATTCCTTGACATGTGGACTCCTATGATCTCTACAGTAACTATGATAGCGACTGCTACTCTGATATGTCTAACGGTTGGGATACCCATTGGAATATGGATGTCACGGTCTGACAGAGCTCAGTTAATGATTACACCGGTACTTGACATCATGCAGACGATTCCTTCTTTTGTCTATCTAATACCTGTCGTTATGTTGCTAGGTATAGGTAAGGTTCCTGGTTTGATTGCGGTTTGTATCTATGCTATGCCGCCTATTGTGCGCTTGACAAATTTGGGTTTACGTTTGGTTGATAAGGAAGCTATGGAGGCAGCAGATGCATTCGGTGCGACCTATAGGCAGCGTTTATTTATGGTTCAAATACCGCTTGCACTTCCAAATATTTTCGCAGGTGTAAATCAAACAATTATGATGGCTTTATCGATGGTTGTGATTGCCTCAATGATTGGTGTGACGGGTTTAGGTTTGCCGGTACTTCAGGCTGTTCAAAACCAATACCTTTCACTTGGAATGCTATACGGTCTTGCGATTGTGGCCCTAGCAATTATATTTGACAGGGTTTCGCAGGCATTCGGAACTCGAATTCAGAAACATCGTTCTGGAGATGTATTATGAGTCAAGATATAAAAATAAAAATTTCAAACTTGACGAAGATTTTTGGACCCAAGGCGAAGTCCGTTTTGAAGTATGTTGATAACGGTATGAATAAGGATGACCTCCTTAAAGAGCACCAACATGTGTTGGGTTTGAGTAATATAAATCTTGACCTTGCAAACAAGAATATTGAAGTTATTATGGGTCTTTCAGGTTCTGGAAAGTCCACACTAATTCGCCACATTAATCGACTTATTGAACCTACTGTTGGTTCAGTGATGATTGGTGGTGAGGACGTTATTCAGATGTCAATGGAAAAGCTTAGACTGTTTAGGCAACAAAAAACGGCTATGGTTTTTCAAAGCTTTGCTTTGTTGCCCCATAAAACGGTGACAGATAACATATGCCTTGGAATTCATTTACAAGGAGTAAAGGGTGATGAAGCTACCCAGAGAGCAAAAAAATGGATCGATCGTGTAGGTCTTACTGGCTATGAAGACCGCTATCCATCTCAGTTATCAGGTGGCATGCAGCAGCGTGTTGGATTGGCAAGGGCATTAACCTGTGACACAGAAATCTTAATGATGGATGAGGCATTCAGTGCGCTTGACCCTCTTATTCGAAGTGATATGCAGGATCTACTTTTGGAGCTTCAAAGAGAACTCCATAAAACCATTATATTTATTACACATGATTTAGATGAAGCACTTAAGATTGGTGATCGAATTGCTATTCTTAATGACGGAGAATTGGTGCAACATGGAACCTCTCAGGATATCCTTATGACTCCTGCGGATGACTATGTGAGAGACTTTGTGAAAAAGGTAAATCGTTCCCATGTACTCCATGCCAAGTCAGTGATGAAGGATGAAAAACCAGACAACGGTGCGGCAAAAATTGTAGTCAATGAAGAAGACTCTATTGATAATGTTTTGTGCGAAATATTGCGTTCCAATGCTGATTGTGCGGTGGTTCAAGATTCCAGTGGTGCAGCGGTGGGTTACTTAAACAAGAAAGATATTGCTGAAGTAGTTAAGCCATTGGTTGAAGACTAGTTAATGTTCTCTGGTAGCATTAAAAGTTAAATTTGGGTGGCGCTCCATTGTTAGTTGAAGATTAACCATACTGGGTGCTAAGTAAGACAGCATTCCTGCACTATCTATAGCGATATTGTTGCCTGCTTTTATCTTAAGTTGTTCAAGATCTTTATCTGATCCGTTAACCCATCTTGCCGTAGCCACATTGATTGCTTCAAATTGACAGTCAACGCCGTATTCATATTTAAGCCGATGAGCGACCACATCGAACTGCAAAATACCTACAGCTCCTAATATTTGTGAAGTATTTGAAATCGGTCTAAATACTTGCGTTGCGCCTTCCTCAGAGAGCTGGTCAAGGCCTTTTTGAAGGGCTTTTGCTTTGAGTGGGTCTTTGAGTTGTGCGCGCCTAAAAATCTCCGGTGCAAAATTTGGTATACCATGAAAGTTGAGCTTCTCACCTTGAGTAAAGGTGTCGCCGATTCTGATTCCACCATGGTTATGAATGCCAATCACATCTCCGGCATGAGCGGTTTCTGTGGAACTCCTTTCTTGCGACATAAAGGTAACAGCATTGGCAATTTTTATTTGCTTGCCGGTAGAGACTTGAAGGATTTTCATTCCTTTCTTATATTCACCGCTAACAATACGCATAAAGGCTAACCTGTCGTGGTGCTTGGGGTCCATATTTGCTTGAATTTTAAACACAAAGCCAGTAAGTTTATTTTCATAAGGAGACACCTTACGATTGTCACTTTCACGGTCCTGTGGGGTTGGTGCGTAATCAATAAAACCCTCAAGTAGTTTTTTTATCCCAAAGTTATTAATGGCTGAACCAAAAAAAACAGGCGTCTGCTTGCCCTCAAGAAATTTCTCTAGTTGAAAAGGATTCGTCGTGCCTTGGATAAGTTCAATCTCTTCTCTAATGGATAAAGAAAGCTCAATTCCAAGAGCTTTATCAAGTTCAGGGTTGTCGATGCCTTCAATAACTGTATTGTCACCAATTATTGCATTTTTTCCGCTTTCGAATAGATAGACTTTGTTTTCTAGTAAATGAACCACCCCTTTGAATTCCTTACCCATTCCTATTGGCCAAGTAATTGGTGAGCACTCAATATCTAATACCGATTCAACCTCATCTAATAAGTCGATTGGCTCCCGACCCTCACGATCGAGTTTATTGATGAAAGTAAGGATTGGAGTGTCACGAAGTCGACAAACCTCCATCAATTTAATGGTCCTCTGTTCAACACCCTTGGCGACATCGATAACCATAAGTGCAGAGTCAACAGCCGTAAGGGTCCGGTAAGTGTCCTCAGAAAAATCTTCATGGCCAGGGGTGTCTAAAAGATTGATTACATGACCATCATAAGGAAACTGCATAACTGATGATGTGACAGAAATACCCCTTTCTTTTTCCATTTCCATCCAGTCACTGGTAGCGTGACTGTTTGCTTTTCTTGCTTTGACGCTTCCAGCAGTTTTAATTGCGCCGCCATAAAGTAATAGTTTTTCGGTGACAGTTGTCTTTCCAGCATCAGGGTGAGAAATGATCGCAAAGGTGCGACGTTTTGAAATTTCTGACATATGAATTAAGCCTTAGGTAGAGTGACGCCAGTCTGTCCTTGATATTTGCCATCCCTATCTTTATACGAAGTTTCGCACTCCTCATCTGACTCAAAAAAGAGCATCTGAGCGACACCCTCGTTGGCATATATTTTTGCAGGCAAAGGGGTGGTGTTAGAGAACTCAAGGGTGACATTACCTTCCCATTCTGGCTCTAAGGGAGTTACATTGACAATAATGCCACACCTCGCATAGGTTGACTTACCTAGACAGATAACGAGCGTAGAGCGAGGTATTTTGAAATACTCAACGGTTCTTGCTAGAGCAAAGGAGTTGGGCGGGATAATGCATTCATCGGCATCTATTTCGACAAAACTTTGTGCATCAAAGTCTTTTGGATCGACAATGTTGTGATTGATGTTGGTAAATATCTTGAATTCAGTGGAACAGCGAACATCATAACCGTAACTTGAAGTTCCGTACGAAATAATTTTTTTATCATTAACGTGGCGAAGTTGGTTCGATTCAAAGGGTTGAATCATCTCCTGTTCAAGGGACATTCGGCGAATCCATTTATCTGATTTTATGCTCATGGGCGGATATTTTACAGTGCCAAACTATCGGAGTTATCGAATCTTGATGCTGGCTAAGCTAATTAGAATTAGAATCAAAGTAATTATCCAGAACCGTACAATGATTTTTGGTTCTGAAAGGCCTTTTTTTTCAAAGTGATGATGTATAGGCGCCATCAAGAAAAGTCTTTTCTTGGTGCGCCTATAGTATCCAACTTGTATGATTACTGAGAAAGTTTCTGCAACAAAAATGCCACCCATTAAGAAAAACAAAATTTCTTGTCTAACGATGATTGCAATAACGGCTAAAATAGCGCCCAGTGAGAGTGAACCGACATCACCCATAAATATTTCAGCTGGATAGGTGTTAAACCATAGGAATGCAAGACCAGATCCTATCAGTGCCGCACAAATAACAAACAATTCTCCTGTGCCTGGCATAAAAGGCATGTTAAGGTATTCAGAAAAATTGTAATTGCCACCAATATAGGCAAAAATCGCCAAACCACCACTAATTAGAATCACAGGCATAATGGCCAAACCATCTAAGCCATCAGTGAGATTGACGGCATTTGAACTACCAACAATAACGAAATAGCACAAAATTAAAAAGCCTGCAACCCCTAATTCAATTGCACCATCTTTAAAGAACGGTATTAGAAGTTGAGTTGCTATGGTAGAAGAGTCCAGACCAATCAACCAACTTCCAATTAAGATTGCTCCGATTGATTGAGCAACAAATTTTTGTTTACTGGTCAATCCATTTGGGCTTTGTCTCTTAAGTTTTAGATAGTCATCAATAAATCCGATCGCACCAAAAATAAAAGCTGTAGTTAGTACTATCCACAAATAAGGGTTTCTCCAATCGCCCCAGATAATCATACTGGTGGTAAACGCAAAAAGGATAAGTAGTCCCCCCATTGTAGGTGTTCCGGCTTTTATGTGGTGTGATTCTGGTCCATCTCCACGTATTACTTGACCGATTTGATAGTGTTGTAGTTTGGAAATAATCCATTTTCCAAGGAAAAGGGAAATGAGAAGTGCAGTCATCATTGAAAACACAGCTCTTACCGTTAAATAGCTAAGTACATTAAAGCCAGGATCTAGTGAAGAGAGAAAGCTAATTAATTCAAGAAACACTCTTAGTTATCCTTGGCAGAAAGAAGTTCTAGTTCAAAAATAAGAATTGAGTCTTGTGGTATGTCACCACTAGGGTTATCACCAAATACGGCCTCATAAGTAACAATTATTGTTCGAACTTCACCAATTGACATATCTTTAATGTTATTGTCAATAAAGCTGATTATTTGCCCACTTCCGAGAATGAACTCGACTGGACTTCCAGCTTCACGCAAGATTTGACCATTATCAGCTTTAAATGATACATTAACAGAAACAACTTGCCCAACATTAGGTAGCTTATCGTTGCCTGATTTATTGATCGTTGTGAAGTAACCTAAGTTGCTCTTTTTGATCCCAGGATAAGAAGTAGTGACATAATTTTCAAATTCTTTTTGACGTAACTCTGGTTTTGCTTTTAAGTTCGCATTAGCTTTTTCAATTTGTTCACGAAATGATGCTTCATCAGCAATAAATTCATTAGCTTGATCACCAATACGCTCAATTGATATGCTTTCAATAATATCACCTTGCTCAATTGAGTTAACAACACTCATGCCTTCAGCAACAAGACCAAAAACACTATGCTTTCCATCCAGCCAAGGCGTCGGTATATGGGTAATAAAAAATTGTGAACCATTTGTATTAGGTCCTGAGTTGGCCATAGAGAGGACACCGGGCTGGTCATGTTTCAAGTCACTAAACTCGTCATTAAACTGATAACCTGGACCACCTCCGCCATCTCCCTGTGGATCACCACCTTGTATCATAAAGTCGTCGATAACTCGGTGAAATGTTATGCCATCATAAAAAGGTATTCCAGGCTCTTTGTTACTTTTCTTGCTACCTTCCGAGAGCGCTATAAAGTTAATGACAGTAAGCGGTGCCTCTTCATAGGCTAATTCAACAATAATCTCACCTTTGCTAGTTTTTATGTGTGCATAAATGCCATCATCAAGAGCGGCAATTGAGAGCGAAGAAAATAATAAAGAGAAAATAGTTAAAAGTGCTCTCATGATAACCTTAAAAAGAAAATCGGTAATAATACCCAAAATCAATATTATAGTAGTATTGATAAGTTAAAATAAGTTCCCTGTGATATGGGATAGCCACAACTGATATAAAGTTGTGTTAGTATGATTTTTTAAGTTGGAGATGTTATGTCTTTATTAATTACTGATGAATGCATTAATTGCGATGTTTGTGTACCAGAATGCCCGAATGAAGCAATATATATGGGCGAGGAGATCTATGAGATTGATGGCGACCTGTGTACAGAATGTGTTGGTCATTTTGATACCCCACAATGTGTTGAAGTGTGCCCAGTAGACTGCTGTCTTCCTGACCCTGACAGGGTCGAGACTGAAGAAGAGTTGTTGGCAAAAATTAAAGACTAATTAGACTTTCTTTCAAAAAAAAGGCGGCTTCGAAGCCGCCTTTTTTATAGTGTCTTTTTAAGTGCAGACAATAAAAGTTCAATATTATCCTTTCTTGAAGTGTATCCCATTAATCCAATTCTCCATATCTTACCTTCAAGTGGACCTAGACCTGCTCCAATGTCAATGTTGTAGTTCTTCAGCAACGAAGAGCGAACTTCTAAATCATCTTGATCTTGAGGAATTAGTACACTGTTCAGTTGAGGTAATCTGCTAGCTTCGTCGACTAAGTAATTGATTCCTAGTTTATTAAGGCCATCTCTAAGGAGTGTGTGGTTTTGTTGATGACGACTCCAAGAATTTTCAACTCCTTCCTCGGCTAACATCACCAAAGATTCGTGTAAACCATACAAAGTATTGACTGGTGCGGTGTGATGATATGCTCGTTTTGAGCCTTTACCCCAATAACCCATCACCAAGTTGAGATCTAGAAACCAACTTGTTACTGGCGTTTTTCGATTAGTTAACTTATCAATTGCTCTGTCGCTAAAACTAACAGGCGATAACCCAGGCATTGCTGATAAGCACTTCTGGGAACCCGAAAAGATGGCATCTATTCCCCAGTCATCAACCCTTAATTCAGAACCTGCCAATGAAGTTACGGCGTCAACGATATTGATGCAGCCGTTTTGATTAGCAATCTGACAGAGAGTTTTAGCGTCAGAAAGTGCTCCAGTTGAGGTTTCTGCATGAACAAAGGCAACAATTTTAGCATCAGGGTTATCAACACATGCTTGCTCCACTTTATCAGGACTAACGGCAGTACCCCAGTCATCTTCAACGACAACTGCTTCACCACCTAAGCGGGTTACATTTTCTTTCATTCGTAAACCAAAGACACCATTGATACAAACAATAATCTTGTCACCTGGTTCAACAAGATTTGCAAAGCATGCTTCCATACCAGCAGATCCAGGAGCAGAGATAGGCATAGTAAGTTCGTTTTCAGTCTTGAATGCATACTTTAGCATTTCTTTAACTTCATCCATCATGTCAATAAAGGCAGGGTCTAAATGGCCTATAGTAGCTCTCGCCATGGCATTTAGAATTCTAGGGTGAACATCCGAAGGGCCGGGCCCCATAAGTGTTCTGGTTGGTGGAATAAATGATTGCATATTTTTTTTGTGAGAAAATAAAAAATAGAAGACATTATAATGTGTTCAACTGCAATTATTGTCTTAGATATTTGATCAGTCGTAAGTAATTAAATTCATAACGGCTTGAATTCATCTAACCAGAGTGCTTTAACTGTTTATTAGTCCAAATTTATGTCTATCTTAAGTCAATTAAAACGAGCTTTACCAAAAAATACTGTTATCTTTGGCTCAGAAAATACTCGCCCATTTGAATGTGATGGTCTGAGTGTTTATAAGCAAGAACCACTTGCTGTGGTTTTACCAAACAATATTGCTCAGATTAAGAAGGTAATAGAAATTTGTCGAAAGAACAATACACCCATTGTAAGTAGGGGTGCTGGAACAGGCCTTTCAGGAGGTGCAACGCCACTGGAAGGCTCTGTAGTTTTAGGATTTTCAAAACTTACTCAAATTATTTCAATTGATGAGGAAAAAAAAATAGCAGTATTGGAACCAGGGGTTCGCAATTTAGCAATTAGTGAAGCGGTTGAGGAGTTTGGTCTTTATTATGCGCCCGACCCATCTTCTCAAATCGCTTGTACCATTGGAGGTAATGTTGCTGAGAACGCTGGCGGTGTTCACTGTCTAAAGTATGGTCTGACAGTTCAAAACGTGGAGGCAATCAAAATGCTAACCATTGATGGTGAAGAGTTATTATTAACTCGACAAGATGAGGGTATTGGTTTACTGGCATTAATGAATGGCTCAGAAGGCTTACTAGGTGTGATAACAGAGATTACTGTGAAGTTAACTCCAAAACCTGAACTTGCTAGACTAGTTATGGCTGGCTTTAGTAGTGTTAGGGATTGTGCCGATACAGTGGCTGAAATTATAAAGAAAGGCATCATACCTTCTGGTCTTGAGATGATGGATAAATTTGCAATAGAGGCTTCCGAAGCTTTTGCACATCCAGGCTACCCTTTAGATGCTCAAGCGCTGCTGCTTTGCGAACTTGATGGAGCTATAGATTCGGTAAATGAAGATTTGAATAAGGTTCTTGGCTTGCTTTCGAATGCGACCACTACAAGGGTCTCAGAAAATGAAGATGAGCGTTTACTTTTTTGGAAGGGACGCAAGGATGCTTTCCCTTCTATAGGAAGGCTATCTCCAGATTATTATTGTATGGATGGAACCATACCTAAGCGCCACTTAGCTACCGTTCTTGAAAAAATAAGCGAGCTATCTGCACACTATAAATTGCGTGTAGCCAATGTTTTTCATGCAGGCGATGGTAATCTTCATCCACTCATATTGTATAACGCAAGTCGACCTGGAGAACTCGAGAAGACAGAATCTTTTGGTATGGATATATTGAAGCTTTGTGTTGAAATGGGAGGTTCGATTACAGGGGAGCATGGTGTTGGTATTGAAAAATTAGATGCTATGTGTCATCAATTTAGCAGTGCTGAATTGGATGTTTTTCATCAAATCAAGAATGCCTTTGACCCAATCTCATTGCTCAATCCAGGTAAAGCCGTGCCGACTCTTCATCGCTGTGCTGAATTAGGAAATATGCACGTTCATCATGGTGAACTCCCTCACCCTGAGTTGGAGCGATTTTAATCATGAGTTCGATTGCAGAATTACAGAAACAAGTTAGGGAAGGTAAGAATCTGAGAATTACAGGGCGTGCAGATAATACAGACAAAGAGTTTATCAATATATCATCGTATTCTGGGGTAGTCGAATACTTTCCTGAAGAATTAGTCATTACCCTTAAAGCAGGAACGACAATCCAAGAAATCAACAATACTCTCGCTGCTTATGGTCAAGCATTACCATTTTTTACTGAGAGTCTTGAAAAAACAATTGGAGCTGTATATGCAACATCAGGTCCTGAATTTTCCGATAGCGTACTAGGTGTTCAAATAATTAATGGTAGGGGTGAGTTGCTAAATTTTGGAGGCCAGGTAATGAAAAATGTTGCTGGATATGATGTATCTAAACTCTTGGTTGGATCTATGGGACGTTTAGCTTTAGTGACTCAGATTAGCATAAAAATCCTACCCCAAAGAATAGCAGAACAGTTTCAACTAAAGCCACCACCAAAGCATAAAGTGTCAGAAATAATTCTAAATTTTGAAAGCAAACTAAAAAAAGTTTTTGACCCTTATGGGGTTTTTATCTAATGCATACTGAACTAAACCAGTTATCAATCTCAGAACTTGATAATGAAAAAGCAAGTCAGATTATAGAATCATGTGTGCACTGCGGTTTTTGTTTAGCTACATGCCCAACCTACCAGTTAATCGGCGACGAGCTTGATTCTCCAAGAGGGCGTATTTATCTTATAAAGTCAGCACTTGAGAATAATCACTTCAGTACTAAATCTCTTAAACATCTTGATAGATGTCTTACATGTCGATCCTGTGAGACTACCTGTCCTTCTGGCGTAGAGTATGGCCAACTACTTGAAATTGGTCGGGAATTTATGGAAAGTAAACGTACAAAGTTGCAAACAATTTATCGATTCTTTGTCCGTAAGCTACTTTTAACACCTATGTTGTTTAAATCAGTTGGATATTTTTTTAGACATTCTGCTATCTCAACAAAATCAATAAAGCCTCAAAAGGTAGAGTCAACGGTCTTATTGCTTGGTGGTTGCGTTCAACCAACTTTAGCGCCAAATATTAACCATAGCATTAAGAATATTTTAGCTAAGTTGAGTGTAGACGTTATTGAAAGCCCACAACGACAGTGTTGTGGAGCGATCGACCAGCATCTGGCAGCCTCAAAGGATGCTTTGAATAGAGTGAAACGGAATATCGATTCATGGAATGCACAACTCAACTCAGGTGTCTCGGTAATTATATCTAGTGCTAGTGGTTGTGGTGTGATGGTTAAGGATTACCCAGCTTTATTTGAAAAAACGGACCCTTATTATGACAAGGCAAAATTTGCTTCTTCGAAAACTCAGGATATTGCAGAGTACTTGGCCAGTAAAGACTTAACTGGACTGTGTTTATCGGAATCAAACATCTCTTACCACGAACCTTGTACATTGCAACACGGACAGAAATTAGCTGGACTCGTTGAATCTATTCTTACACAATTTGGTTACGAAAAAAAACCAATCAAGGATTCACATATCTGTTGCGGTTCTGCAGGCACTTACTCGATCTTTGAAGCTGAAATATCGAATCAATTAAAAGAGAATAAACTAAAAAACTTGAACGTTTCGAAGCCTGAAATGATTGTGACTAGTAACATTGGTTGCTTAATGCATCTTCAAAAAGGAAGCTCAATACCTGTCAAGCATTGGGTCGAATTACTGGATGGCTAGAAGAAGAAAAGTTAAAAGTAAAGTTTATGAATTGAATATTGAATCTTTGTCTCACGAAGGTAGAGGCATTTCACACCATGACAACAAAATTATTTTTACGCGTGGTGCATTGCCAGGAGAAAAAATTATCGCCACACGTTCACACTCACGTGCGAAATACGAAGAGGCAGATATAGTAGAAATTCTTCAATCATCTCCAGACAGAATTGAGGCGAAGTGCGCTGTTTATGGTATTTGTGGTGGTTGCTCTTTGCAACATCTTTCAAGTCAGGATCAAATAAGTGCAAAGCAGGGTTGGCTTCAAAGCGCCTTTATGGGTCAAGCAAAAGTATTACCAAAGCAATGGCTCGAGCCGCTGCAGGTTGAAAGCTGGGGATACAGGCGCAAAGCAAGATTAGGAGTTCGCTACGTCAATAAAAAAGATAAAGTATTAGTCGGTTTTAGAGAGAGAAAGTCTTCTTATATTACGGTAATGGAACGTTGTGAAGTTCTACACCCTTTGCTTGGTGATAATCTTGAATTGTTGGGCGAATGTATTGGAAAGTTGAGTGTCAAGTTTCACGTACCTCAAATAGAAGTTGCTATTGCGGAGTTAGACACCATTTTGATCTTAAGACATCTTCAACCTTTAACTAGTGAAGATGAGATCATTCTTCAAGAGTATGGCGAAAAATTAAAAATCACATGGTACACTCAGAGTGGTGGCTTGGAAACTGTTAAACCACTTAATGCAGCTGTATCACTGAATTATTCTTTACCTGATCACGACATAAAAATGACATTTTTGCCTACCGACTTCACTCAGGTTAATTTTGAACTTAATCAAAAAATGATTAATCTAGCCCTACAATTGTTAGATCTAAACAAGGAAGATGAAGTAATAGATCTTTTTTGCGGTTTAGGTAACTTCACATTGCCAATTTCACGTTATGTTAAGACAGTAGTCGGAATAGAAGGTGACAGTGGCCTTGTTGAGAGAGCGAAAGAGAATGCCAGTCAGAATGGGGTATCTAATGCATCTTTTTATAAAGCTGACCTGTTTGAAGATGTCTCTGGCTTTGAATGGTTTCGAGGTAAAAAATATAACAAAGCATTAATAGATCCAGCCAGGAGTGGCGCCATTGAAATTGTTGAATTGCTGCCAAGATTGGGTGTCGAAAGGTTGGTTTATGTATCGTGTAATCCGTCAACCTTAGCAAGAGATACTTCACGTTTAATTGATTTAGGGTTTACACTTAGCAGTGCGGGAGTAATGGATATGTTTCCGCAAACTGCACATGTTGAGTCGATTGCACTTTTTTTAAAGAAATAGTTAAATTCTTTACTAAGACCGAGATGCATAAAGAATTATAATAGTACTTGTTACTGTTTTATGACAGAGAAGAAATGGGTTATAAGCGAAATTTATTACCAAAAATGGCTATCGAAAGGCTTCAAAGCAATCCGCAGGCATTGTTTGTTGATGTTAGAAGTAAAGCTGAATATAAGTATGTTGGTTTTCCAGAAAACTCAATCCTGATCCCATGGATTGATGATCCAGACTGGGAGCCAAATCCAGAGGTATTTTCTGATGCAGTGATGCAAGAGCTTGATGGCCGTGAAAATTTATCTGATACTGAAATTATTTTGATTTGTAGAAGCGGTTTCCGTTCCAATGAAGCGCTAAAGTGTCTCAAAAATAAAGGTTTCACTCAAGTTTCACACGTTGCTAGTGGTTTTGAAGGTGACTTGGATGAAAATGATCATCGTGGCAACTTAAATGGCTGGCGACATGATGGTATGCCATGGTCACAAAGCTAAACAAGCTCTAAATTAGCATACGAACTAATCAACCACTTCGTGCCAACCTTTTGAAATTTAATTTGCAGTCTCATTGAATCACCGCTGCCTTCATAATTAACAATCGTACCCAGGCCAAATTTAGCGTGCTTTACGACCTGGCCAATAGAATAAATAGAGCTGCTTTTACTAGACACCATTTTTTTAGAAAAGGTGCCAGTATTTTCAGAGAATCTTTCATCATCTCCACTATTAGGATTTTTAATATAGTTTAAAAAATTTCTTGGTATCTCATCTATAAATCTTGAATTTAGTGAATAAAAAGATTGTCCATGAATAAAACGCCTGCTCGCATAGGAAAGCGTTAGAGATTGCATTGCTCTTGTCATGCCAACATAACAAAGGCGTCTTTCTTCATCAAGAAGATGAGGTTCATCTTTGCTTTGTCTGGAGGGAAATAAATCTTCTTCCAAGCCTACTAAAAACACAACAGGAAATTCCAATCCTTTTGCAGAATGAACGGTCATTAGTTGAACAGAATTGTGATGACTTTGATTAGACTCACCACTAGAGTCAAGTGTTGCTAGTGCTATAAAGCCTTGAGTTTCATTCATTTCATTATCTTCTTCATGAACATACTGAGTTGCGGCATTTACAAGCTCATATAGGTTTTCAGGCTTAAATCCTGCCTTGTCAGTTTTATCATTAGAATAATGAGCCATCAAGCCAGATTGCAAAAGAATAGAGTCAACTTTTTCACTAAGTGTAAGATTTTTTGAACTATCACTTATCGATTCAATTAATTTGATAAAGGCTTGCAAAGCATTTGATGCTCTTGCTGGTAGACTATCAACAATAGCAATAGATGAATGAAAGAGGTCGGTATGGTTTTCACTTGCGTGAGATCTAATTTTTTCAATAGTCGATAGTCCGATTCCACGAGTTGGGAAGTTGACAATTCTTTCGAAGGCTATGTTGTCTGATGTGTTTTCAATAAGTCGAACGTAACCCATCGCATCTTTAATTTCAGCCCGCTCAAAAAACCTTAAGCCACCATAAATTCTGTAATCTATATTTTGTTTGATTAGTGACTCTTCAAAGACTCGAGACTGTGCATTTGAGCGATAGAGTATGGCGCATTCATTTAGGTTTCTACCTTGGTTAAATTGATTCTTAATTTCACTAATAACATATTGAGACTCATCAGATTCAGTTCTAGCATTAAATACATTGATGAGGTCACCATCACCTGAGTGAGTCCAGAGGGATTTTTCAAGCCTGTTAGGGTTATTTGCAATTAAGGCATTTGAAGCACTCAAGATATTGCCTGTTGAGCGATAATTTTGTTCAAGCTTAATGACTTTAATTGGTTTGAAGTCATTTTCTATTTTTTGGATGTTTTCAATTCTTGCTCCTCTCCAACCATAAATGGATTGGTCATCATCACCCACACAAAAGATATGATTTTGCTGAGTATGCAGTAATTTTATCCATTGATATTGAATTCGGTTTGTATCTTGAAATTCATCAATTAGAATATGGTGAAACCTTTTTTGATAATGATCTAAAAGAGATTGATTATTTTTTAAGAGCTCATAACTTTTAACTAGTAAGCCTGCAAAATCAACTAAGTCATTGGCCTGACAGTGCTTTTCGTAAAGATCAAAAATCTTAGCACTCTGCTTTACAAAATAGTTGTGTCCTGCATCAATTTGATGGGGCAAAATACCTTCATCTTTCTGTTGATTAATAAACCACTGTACTTTTTTTATCGGAAACTTTGTCTCATCAACCCCATTTTCCTTCATCAAACGTTTAACGATTCGAAACTGATCTTGCGCATCTAGAATTTGAAATGTGGGTGAAAGATTTGCTTCTACAGGGTGAGTTCTAAGAAGTCTATGAGCGAGTGAATGAAACGTTCCAACCCACATCCTACCAATTGGTCGTCTTAGTAGTTCGCTCAATCGCTCTTTCATTTCATTTGCAGCTTTGTTAGTAAAAGTAACTGCAAGTATGTCGTCAATATGATGGTTCTTTGTTGACACTAGATAATGAATTCTATGAGTTAAAACCCGTGTTTTACCGCTACCAGCACCAGCTAGGATTAAGGCGTTGACATCTTCTTTCAAAGCAACCGATTGCTGCTGTTTCTCGTTTAATTCATCAGCCATTGATGGTGAAATCATAATGAAGAGTCTAAGAGAGTGGTGAAATAAATTTGTTTAGATCATCTACGGTTATTTCACCCATAAAGGTCTGTAACAACTCTCCTTCAGGGCTATAAATCTGTGTAGTAGGCATACCTACAATTTCTCCAAAATTTGAAAATTCGGAGTCATTATTTTCGTTGTAGAGCACCAAAGGATAATTAATAGAAAAGCGTTCAATAAATTCTTTAATTATAGGCAAATTTACTGGCTCAAAATCCAGTCCTAGTATCTCCACATGGTCAGAATTTTCATTATAGAATTTAACCAATGCAGGAATCTCCTTTAAACAAGGAGTACACCAAGTAGCCCAAAAATTAACCACCAAATATTTGCCACGAGTATTTTTTTCTGTAAATATATTGCCTTTTGTATCAGTCAGCTCAAATGAAAGTTCTGGTTGAGCTTCATACCACGGCATTAAAGGTTTTGCCCAATTTACTATGTCCGTAAGACCAAGAGCTTGGCTTGTATGAATAGGAGATATTAGCAAGAGTATAATAAGTATTTTTTTCATGAATTAGATCAATGATAGCTAAGATTTATCACAACACACGCTGCTCTAAATCTAAAGCAACATTGGCCATTTTAGAGCAAAACAACGTAGAGTTTGAAATTGTTAACTACCTCGAAAATCCTCCAAGTGAATCAGAACTCAGATCGGTTTTGCAAGATTTAGGGATTGGTGCACGTGATTTAATTAGAAAAGGGGAGTTGGCATACAAAGATTTGCAGTTATCGAATAAGTCTTTAACTGAAGATGAGTTGATAAAAGCGATGCTCAACTACCCAATTTTAATTGAACGTCCGATTGTAAGGACAACCAAAGGTGTAGTGATTGGTAGGCCACCAGAGAACGTTCAAAGCATTCTTTAATAGCTTTTACTACTCTCTATGGTAAGGGTGATTGGTTAGTAACGTGTGGGCACGATAGAGTTGTTCTATAACTAATAGTCTTGCAATAGAATGGGTCATGGTTAGGTTGGAGAGCCCCCCAAATGTAATGGCATTGTTGTTTTAGTTCCGATGACAAGCCGTCAGCACCCCCAATAATAAGTGCAACATTATCGCCATGAAGTTGCCAGGTTTCAATTGACTTAGCAATCATTCGACTGGATTGTTGCTTGCCTAACTCATCGAAGGCTATCAGTGTCGTTGATCCTTTAGCTGCTTCAAGAAGCATATTGCCTTCAAGAGTTTTTATGTTATCAATGTTATTTGTTTTACGATTTTGAGCCTCCAAGCTGGTAAGAGTGAAATTATAGTTACTAGGGAGTTGTTTTTGGTAATGATGAATACCTAGATTAACCCACTCTGGCATTTTTTTGCCAATAGCGATAAGGTTAATTCTCATCTTCCTCGACTGACCATAGTTTCTCTAACTTATAGAATGCTCTTGTTTTTTCAGTCATGATATGCACTATCACTTCGCCAAGGTCTATCAGAACCCACTCACCAAATTCTGAACCCTCAGTACCTAATATCATCATATTAAGCCTTTTAGCCTCAATTTTAATATTGTTAGCAATACCCCTTACGTGTTGAATCGACCTTCCTGTAGCAACGATAATGGCTTCCATATCAACACTTTGCTCTAAAACATTAAGGGTAACGACTTCCTCGCCTTTTAGCTCGTCGATTACATCAACGACAACTTTTACTTGCTCATCAAGATTCATGTAATCTCAGGTAATTAATAACGGATTTAGGTAGCAAATCATCAAGATTTTGATTGGCGGCAATTCTACTTCGAATATCGCTTGATGATATATTTATCTTAGGGCAATTGGAAAAATACAATAAGCCATTTGACTCTAATTTAAGCTCATTAACCTCTTTAGTGTTATGAAAGGAATCTAGAAAGCTATCGATAAGATTGAACCCTTGTCTTTGAAGTATAACAAGATGGACTAATTTGGAAAATTCTTGCCAGTCTTTCCAGGTTTTAATTTTAATAAAGCTATCCATTCCGATAATTAAACAGATTGGTTCATCTCTATAAATCTGCTTTAATTCGTGGAGTGTATCAATCATATAAGAACCTCCACCACGAAGTATTTCACGAGAATCAATCTCAAGAGTAGAATAATTATCTACTGCAAGATTTAGCATTTTAAGGCGGTCATTGGAGGAGTATTTCAGCCCATCCTTGTGAACAGGTTCAAAGCATGGCAACAAAAACAAGTGATCTAGCTTCAGTTCAGTTTTGAGTGATGTTGCAGTTTTAAGATGTCCCAAATGAACAGGATCAAAGGAGCCTCCATAAATACCTATCATAGCAAGGCGTTTACCTCTTCAAGTGTCATTGGTGACATTGGATAAGTTCGAGTAGAGTCATGCACATGCATGCGATAACGGACAAATGTTTCTTCATTTTCAATCAACAAAAATGGATTTGCTCTTTTCTGCTCAGCAAGTGTTGTGGTAATCTCTGAACCGTAGTTGTGGCCACATAGAAGATGAATATCATCAGGCACCTGAGTTTTTAATTTGTTCAGTGAATGAAACAATTTAACTGGGTTAGAGCCAGCCAGACTGCAAATACCGACACCATAAACGAATAAAGTGTCACCAGCGATAAGGTGCTCGTCTAAAAGATAACAAATACCACCTGCAGTATGTCCAGGTGTTTCAATGATTTGTATCTCAACCTCACCGAGCTTTATAGTATCTCCATCAGAAACCGTATGAACTGTGTTTTCAATGTTTAGGTAGGGCACTTCATTAACGCCAGCAGTAATTTTTGCACCTGTTTTGTTGGCGACTTCATCGACAGCGTTGGTATGGTCACCATGCCAATGTGTTATCCAAATATCAGTAAGTGTGTAACCCTTGACTTGAATCCTTTTCAGAAAAAGATCTGGCTCCCAGGCTGGGTCTACGATTGCACACTGCTTTGTTGCCTTATCAAAAATGAAATGAATAGAATTTTCATAGGCTCCAATGTGATAGAGTACTTCGATTGAGTAACGATTACTGTTGTATATTCTCTCCATAAGGATAATATTTTACCAATTTTGACTTGACTGAAATGAGATACAGATTATAATTTACGTTTTTGCTAAATAACCCAGTTATTGGGGCTATAGCTCAGCTGGGAGAGCGCAACACTGGCAGTGTTGAGGTCGGCGGTTCGATCCCGCCTAGCTCCACCAAGCAAAAAATATTTTTTTGTCGCGTTCGTCTATCGGTTAGGACTCCAGGTTTTCATCCTGGCAAGAGGGGTTCGATTCCCCTACGCGATGCCAAATTTATGCAAGCCTTGATACGTCAAGGTTTAGCACCCTTCGAAGCACTCTTAAACTCTATATTGGTACAGAACACTGGTACAGTAGCAACCTAAAAACAGGTTCAAATGAATTGTATGACACTTTTAGTGGTCAAATTGATGAAAAAGGAAATGTTTCTGGCTCAGTTGAGCTCGTTTACTTATTTGGAAAAAACCG
>JAKUUR010000011.1 GCA_022448455.1 Candidatus Thioglobus autotrophicus | reverse complement strand
GAGTTACTTGCACCAATTGCGATGGAGGAAGGTTTAAGATTCGCAATCAGAGAAGGCGGTCGCACAGTGGGTGCTGGCGTGGTCTCGAAGATTACTGATTAATAATGAATATAAATGGTTGCTACAGTTTTTCTGTGGCTAGGTTTTTTAGGGATTAATATTAAGGCAAGTGGCTCAATTGGTAGAGTGGCGGTCTCCAAAACCGTTGGTTGGGGGTTCGAGTCCCTCCTTGCCTGCCAAATTAAAGGATAGATGTGACTAAGCAAATAGACAATCTAAATAAAGAATCAGTCCAATTAAACACTGTCCTGTCAATTGTTGTATTGGTGCTCTCAATGGCAGTGTTTTATTTAAATCCTCTCGGATTAACGACACTCTTTAAAGTCCTTATCATGTTATTTGGATTTGTTGTTGCGGCAACTATGTTTATTAAATCTGCACAGGGTGATAGATTTCTCCACTTTGTGAAGGAAACCAGAATTGAATTACGAAAAGTTGTTTGGCCAACTCGAGAAGAAACCATCAAAACAACCGGATTTGTGTTGATTGCCGTTATTATTGTTGCAATCTTTCTGTGGATTGTTGATGCATTCTTTACTTGGGGTGTGCAATCAATCTCAATGTTAAATTTTTAAGTAAAGGGTTTTCATGTCTAAGAAGTGGTTTGTCATCCATGCAAGAAGTGGCTATGAAGCAAAAGTAAAAGCTGCCATAGAAGAGGCTGTCTCTCGTGAAGGTATCGAAGAACTTGTTGGAGAGATTATGATTCCAACCGAGCAAGTAGTTGAACTAAAAGGTGGAAAGAAAAAGGAAACCGAGCGTAAATTTTTTCCAGGTTATATGTTAATAAATATGGAACTTACTGAGCCGAGTTGGTTGGTAGTTAAAAACACCAATAATGTGATCGGTTTTATTGGTGGCTCTTCAGGAAAACCTTCTCCAATAACTCAAAGAGAGGTTGATAGAATTTTTGCACGTGTTCAGGAAGGAGCTGATAAACCTAAACCGAAAGTGGCATTCCAGCCAGGCGAAGAAGTGTTGGTTATAGATGGTCCATTTAATGAATTTAATGGTACTGTTGAGGGTGTTAATTATGAAAAAAGTTTGCTGACAGTGGAAGTTTTGATTTTTGGGCGTACCACTGCAGTTGAGTTAGAGTTTGCTCAAGTGGAGAAAACCTAAGTTGGCCTTGACGGGCTGTTTTAACTAAAGGGGAGCCTAACAGCGTTTGTACCCATAGGAGATAGAATAATGGCAAAAAAAATTGAGTTATACATCAAGTTGCAGGTACCTGCAGCAGAAGCGAATCCATCACCACCAGTTGGTCCAGCATTAGGTCAACATGGTGTAAATATTATGGATTTTTGTAAAGCTTTTAACGCTCAAACTCAAGATCTTGATAAGGGTATGCCAGTCCCGGTCATCATCACAGTCTATAACGATCGTAGTTTTACATTTATTACTAAAACACCGCCTGCGGCAGTTCTTTTGCGCAAGGTAACAGGTATTGAAAAAGGAAGCGGTGAGCCACATATGAACAAAGTTGGAACAGTAACTCGCGCTCAATTAGAAGAGGTAGCTAACATAAAAATGAAAGATTTGAATGCAAATGATATTGATGCAGCAGTACAAATTATTGCAGGTACAGCCCGCTCGATGGGCTTAGTGGTGGAGGGTTAAAGATGGCTAACTTAACAAAAAAACAAAAAGATAACGATTCAAAAATTGAAACAGGAGTTCGCTACTCAATGACAGATGCCCTTAGCCTTGTTAAGGATTGCGCAACAGCAAAATTTGATGAGTCCATTGATGTCAGTATTAATCTTGGTATTGATACCAAAAAATCAGATCAAAACGTTCGCGGTGCTGTTGTCCTTCCAAATGGAACAGGAAAAATTGTTCGTGTCGCGGTCTTTACGCAAGGCGATAACGTACAAAAAGCAAATGACGCCGGTGCAGATGTTGTTGGTATGGAGGATTTGATGAAATCTATGCAGGATGGAGATCTCAATTATGATGTTGTTATTGCCTCTCCTGACGCGATGGGAGTTGTCGGACGACTTGGCCAAGTGCTCGGTCCGCGTGGCTTGATGCCTAACCCTAAGGTTGGCACAGTAACACCAGATGTTGCTACAGCGGTTAACAATGCTAAGGCTGGTCAAGTTCGTTATCGAGCTGATAAGGCTGGCATTGTTCATGCAGCGGTTGGTAAGGCGTCTTTTGATTTAAAGGCTTTGGAAGAGAACATTATTGCTCTAATTGATGCACTTAAAAAAACCAAGCCGAGTTCTGCAAAAGGTGTTTATTTGAAAAAAGTGATCGTTTCATCAACTATGGGCCCAGGTCTAAGTGTTGATGTTGCAAGTGTTGATATTTAATTAGTTTTATAGTTGATAAGTTAACGAATACTTATTAATTTTTTGAATTCTTTGGGCGACAGAGTTACTAGTTATGCCTCAAAGACCATAGGTGCGATGAGTTGCACGCAACTTGCTGCTTAATAAATTGATCCTTCAATTTGCCTATGTAGAGGGTATGAAAATACTCTGTGGCGAAAGTTGTAGTTTTATAACTTTCTATTTTTAATTGTTCAGGAGAGACTATGGCTCTAGATCTTGAAGCAAAAAAGGCAGTTGTCGAACAAGTCAATGCAGTAGCTACTAATGCGGTGTCTGTTGGCGTTGCCGAGTATCGTGGATTGAATGTTGAACAAATGACTAACTTACGCAACTCTGCTATAGATGCAGATGTTTCTTTGCGTGTCGTAAAAAACACGTTAGCAAAGAGAGCGTTAGCTGAAACCGAATGTGAGTGTATCACGCCGGTTCTAAGTGGTCCAGTCATTTTGGGTTTTTCCCAAGAAGACCCGGGTGCCGTAGCGCGCGTTTTTCGTGACTTTATTAAAGACAATGAAGCGTTAGTCGTTAAAGGTTTGGGTGTTTCGGGTGAATTTGTTGATGCAGATCAACTAAAACGCATCGCGGATCTTCCAACTAAAGATCAAGCAATCAGTATGTTGATGGCGTTGATGCTTGCACCAACCGAGAAATTGGCAAGGACTTTAAATGAGGTTCCAACCAAACTAACTCGAGTTGTTGCAGCTATTCGTGATCAACAACAATAATAATTTTATAGAGGAGTAAATATCGTGGCGAAATTAACGAACGAAGATATTTTAAATGCAATTGCAGACATGTCTGTTATGAATGTTGTTGAGCTAGTTTCAGCAATGGAAGAAAAATTTGGTGTTTCTGCAGCAGTAGTAGCTGCGGCGCCAGTTGCTGTAGCAGCTGAAGCCGGTCCAGTAGCTGAAGAAAAGACTGAGTTTGATGTCGTTTTAACAAGTTTTGGTGACAAGAAAGTTGCTGTTATCAAAGCTGTTCGCACTATCACTGGTTTAGGTCTTAAAGAAGCAAAAGACCTTGTTGAAAGCGCTCCAGCACCTATTAAAGAGGGTGCACCTAAAGCAGAAGCAGATGACTTGCAAAAGCAGCTTGAAGAAGCTGGCGCTAGCGTAGAACTTAAGTAACTTGTTCGATGCTATATACCAAAATCCCCGAGCAGGGGATTTTGGTGTTTTTATTGAAAATAATTTTGAAAAAATTTTATTGATTAATACGGGGTATTCATGACTTATTCATTCACTGAGAAAAAGCGTATCAGAAATAATTTTGGCACAAGAGAATCGATTCTAAAAGAGCCAGATTTATTATCCATTCAAATTAATTCATTTAACACTTTTATTCAAGAAGGGGAGATTGAAAAGAAAGATGTCGGTCTACATTCTGTATTCAAATCTGTATTTCCAATTACAGCGTTGAATGGTTACGCTGAAATTGAATATGTAGATTACGAACTTCAAGAACCTAAATACAAAGTGAATGAGTGTAAGCTTCGTGGTGTCACCTATGCGGCGACACTGCAAGTGAAACTTAACCTTGTGCTTTTTGATAAAAATGGTTCAACACTCAAGAAAAAGCGTCGCGTAAAACAAGTTATCGAAGAGCATGTATATTTAGGCCAACTCCCTTTGATGACAAATACTGGAACCTTTGTTATTAATGGTACAGAGCGCGTTGTAGTTTCTCAACTGCATCGTTCACCAGGTGTTATCTTTGAGCACGATAAGGGTAAAACTCATTCATCGGGTAAAATATTATTCTCTTCTCGTATTATTCCTTACCGTGGTTCATGGTTAGACTTTGAGTTTGATCATCATGAACACTTGTTTGTTCGAATTGATAGACGTAGAAAGCTTCCAGTGACCGCTTTGTTGCGCGCAATGGGGATGTCTACGAATGATATTATTGACACTTTCTTTGGACACATTGGAGTTAAATTAAAAACTAAGTCATGTGATTTGGTCATTCAACCACAACGTTTGAGAGGCATTATTGCTGAATTCGATATCATGTTAGGAAAAGACGTTGTTGTTGAAAAAGGTCGTCGCATTACAGCAAAGCATGCAAATATGCTAGAGAACGCTGGTGTTAATGTTATAAGTGCACCACTTGACTATCTTTTGGGCAAAGTGATTGCTTCGGATGTGGTTGATACTGATACTGGTGAAATCTTGTTGTCATCCAATGCTGTGATAACTGAAGAATCCATTGAAGTTTTGACTACAACTAAGATTAAAAAAATTAATATTATTTATATTAATGATGCTGAGAATGGCATCTATATCTCAGAAACTTTACGTCTTGATGAAAATCAAACAGAAATTGAAGCTCGTATGTCAATTTACCATGTTATGCGTCCAGGCGAGCCTGCAACAGAAGATGCGGTAAATTCACTGTTCTCAAATCTATTCTTTAAGAACGATCGCTATGACCTATCTCGAGTTGGACGAATGAAGCTTAATAGACGTCTAGGTATTAATTCTGAAACGGGTGAACATGTCTTAACACATGATGACATTATTCAAGTTATCAAGAAGTTGGTTGATATCAAGAATGGTCATGACGTCGTTGATGATGTAGATACTTTGGCTAATAGACGCGTAAGAGCTATTGGTGAAATGATTGAAAATCAATTTAGAATAGGACTTATTCGGGTAGAAAAGGCAGTCAAAGAAGGCCTTAATCTCGCTGAAACCGATGAATTGACACCACAAGATCTGATAAACTCTAAGCCAGTTTCGGCTGCAGTTAGAGAGTTTTTTGGCTCATCTCAGTTGTCACAGTTTATGGACCAAGTAAACCCTTTATCAGGGATCACCCATAAACGCAGAATTTCCGCATTAGGGCCTGGTGGCTTAACACGTGAACGTGCTGGTTTTGAGGTTCGTGATGTGCACCCATCTCATTACGGCCGCTTGTGTCCAATCGAGACGCCTGAAGGCCCAAACATTGGCCTGATTAATACATTGGCCGTCTATGCTAAAACAAATGAATATGGCTTCTTGGAAACTCCCTATCAGGTTGTTAAAAATGGTCTTGTTACCAAAAAAGTTGTTTATATTTCTGCAATTGATGAAATTAGCCATACCATAGCGCAGGCAAACTCTACAGTTGACAGTAAAGGTTATTTAGTGGATGACTTGGTTACTGGGCGACATAAGAATGAATTTGTGTTGGTAGAGAAGTCAGAAGTTACATTGATTGACATTGATTCTAAACAAATAGCATCTGTTGCAGCTTCGCTTATTCCATTTCTTGAACATGATGATGCCAACCGTGCATTAATGGGATCAAATATGCAGCGCCAAGCTGTTCCAGTCTTACGCGCTGAGAAGCCATTGGTGGGAACGGGCATTGAGCGAGTTGTTGCAACAGATTCACGCGTGTGTGTAATAGCAAATCATGACGGTATTGTTGAGACAGTAGATGCATCAAGAATTGTAATACGTGTCGATGCGAAGCAAGCTAAGGCCGGTGAACTGGGAGTTGATATTTATAGTTTGGTCAAGTACTCTCGCTCTAATCAAAATACTTGCATTAATCAAAAGCCACTCGTTCAACCAGGCGATAAAATTGTTGCAGGTGATGTACTGGCTGACGGCCCATCAACTGATTTAGGAGAGCTTGCACTAGGTCAAAACATGATGATTGCTTTCATGCCATGGAATGGCTACAACTTTGAGGACTCAATATTAATTTCTGAGAAGATTGTTCGGGAAGATCGTTATACCTCAATTCATATTGAAGAATTAACAGTTTATGCAAGAGATACAAAGCTTGGTTCAGAAGAAGTTACTGCAGATATACCAAACGTAAGTGAATCCGCTTTATCCAAGTTAGATGATTGTGGCATTGTTTATGTAGGTGCGCGCGTCAAAGGTGGAGATATTTTAGTGGGTAAAGTGACTCCCAAAAGTGAAACTGTGCTCTCTCCTGAAGAGAAGCTATTACGTGCTATTTTTGGTGAAAAAGCTAATAATGTAAAAGACACTTCGTTGAGAATGGGTGCTTCAAAATCAGGCGTCGTAATTGATGTGCAAATTTTTACTCGTGACCGAGTTGAAAAAGACTCCCGTGCAATGATTATAGACGAAGAGCGTTTAGAGAATATTAAAAAAGATATCGACGACGAGTTTGATATCATTGATGGAGATATTTTCCGACGTATTCGCTTAAAGCTTTCTGGTAACAAGGCTAGCATAGCTGTTGGCGATATTAAAGTTGGTGACAAGTTAAGCTCAAAAAATTTAAAAGTTCTTGAAAACACTGACCTAGTAAAACTAAAAGTTAAAGATGCTGAAGTCAATAAAGAGGTTGCTTCCTTAGTGAAGCAATCTAAAGCTAAGCAAGAAGAATTTGAAGTGTTCTTTGAGCAGGAAAAAGCAAAAATTGAAGAAGGCGCTGAATTGCCACCAGGGGTAATGAAAATGGTTAAAGTTTATGTGGCGACACGCAAGACCCTTCAAGTGGGTGACAAGATGGCGGGTCGTCATGGTAACAAAGGCGTTATTTCACGGGTTTCACCTGTAGAAGATATGCCTCATTTGGCAGATGGCACTCCTGTCGATATAGTTCTTAACCCGCTCGGTGTTCCTTCACGTATGAATGTTGGACAGGTGCTGGAAGTACATTTAGGCTGGGCTGCAAAAGGTCTTGGCTACAAGATAGGTAATTTGCTTGATCAGCACCGTAAAGATACAGTTAAGCAAGTACGTTCAATGCTAGATGATATCTACAACAGTTACGGCAAAAGTGAAGACCTCAAGTCTTTTAGTGATGATGAAATACTTGAGTTGGCGAATAATCTTCGTAATGGTGTGCCAATGGCGACACCGGTTTTTGATGGCATTAAAGAAGAGGATATCAAGTCATTACTGAAAATGGCTGGTTTACCTGAAAGCGGTCAAATACAATTATTTGACGGTCGCACTGGTGATGCCTTTGATCGTGATGTAACCGTTGGCTATATGCACATGCTAAAACTCAACCATCTAGTGGATGACAAGATGCATGCGCGTTCAACTGGACCTTATTCATTAGTGACCCAACAACCACTGAGTGGTAAAGCACAGTTCGGCGGACAAAGGTTTGGTGAAATGGAGGTCTGGGCTCTAGAAGCCTATGGCGCCGCTCATACGCTTCGTGAAATGCTAACCGTTAAATCTGACGATGTCAGTGGTAGAGCAAAAATGTACAAAAATATAGTAGATGGTGAAAATCGTGCTGAAGCGGTGATGCCGGAATCATTTAACGTTCTGGTGAAAGAAATCCGGTCATTGGGTATTGACATTGAACTTGAGCAAAATTAAATTAGGAGAATCCCTTGAAAGATTTATTACAAATTTTAAAACAGCAAAATAAAGATCAAGATTTTGATGCGATTAGAGTTGGTTTAGCTTCTCCAGAGAAAATTCGTTCATGGTCTTTTGGTGAGGTAAAAAAACCAGAAACTATCAACTATCGCACATTTAAACCAGAAAGAGATGGCTTGTTTTGTGCCAAAATTTTTGGCCCTATGAAGGATTTTGAATGTTTGTGTGGTAAGTACAAACGTATGAAGTTTCGAAATGTAGTTTGTGAAAAGTGTGGTGTTGAAGTTACACTTTCCAAAGTTCGCCGTGAAAGGATGGGACACATTGAATTAGCTGCACCAGTTGCGCATATTTGGTATTTAAAATCATTACCATCACGCTTAGGTTTGTTGATGGATATGACACTAAAAGATATTGAGAGAGTACTTTATTTTGAGGCATTCTTGGTAACTGATCCGGGTAATACACCTTTGATAAAAAAACAACTACTTACGGAAGAAATGTATTACGATGCATTGGACGAATATGGTGATAATGAATTTGTTGCTAAAATGGGTGCCGAAGCTATGCATGATGTTCTTTCCGAAATGCAACTTGAAAAAGAAGCTGCAACTCTCCGTGAAGATGCACTCAACACAAAATCACAAACCAAATTGAAAAAAATTAATAAGCGTCTAAAGCTGGTTGACTCATTAATTAAATCTGGTAACAAGCCTGAATGGATGGTGTTAAAAGTGTTACCTATCCTGCCACCTGATTTAAGGCCTTTGGTGCCATTGGATGGTGGTCGTTTTGCGACCTCAGATTTGAATGATTTGTACCGTCGTGTGATTAACAGAAATAACCGTCTTGCACGCTTATTAGAACTTGATGCACCTGAGATTATTGTTCGTAATGAAAAACGCATGCTTCAAGAGGCTGTTGATTCATTAATTGATAATGGTCGTCGTGGGCGTGCGGTGATGGGTAATAACCGACGCCCCCTTAAATCAATTGCGGACATGATTAAGGGTAAGCAGGGACGTTTTCGTCAAAATTTATTGGGTAAGAGAGTTGATTATTCGGGTCGTTCCGTCATAGTTTGTGGTCCTTACCTTAAATTACACCAGTGTGGTCTACCGAAAAAGATGGCGCTCGAGCTTTTCAAGCCATTTATCTACAATCGCCTACAAGCTAATGGTTTAGCGTCAACTATTAAAGCTGCCAAGAAAATGGTTGAAAGTGAAATCCCAGAAGTATGGGATATCTTAGAAAGAGTAGTACATCAACATCCAGTTCTACTGAATCGTGCGCCGACGCTTCACAGATTAGGCATACAGGCGTTTGAGCCACTCTTAATTGAAGGCAAGGCAATTCAATTACATCCTCTGGTATGTACTGCATTTAATGCGGATTTTGATGGTGACCAAATGGCGGTACATGTACCACTTTCTGAAGAGGCACAGTTGGAAGCAAGAACCTTAATGTTGGCTTCAAACAATATTCTTCATTTAGCCAGTGGTGACCCTATTATTATTCCGTCGCAAGACGTTATTTTGGGTCTTTACTATATGACCCGAGAGAAGGTAAATCAAAAGGGTGAAGGAATGATTTTTGCTAATACTAACGAGGCACTTAACGCCTATGGAGAGGGCGTAGCTCTCCATGCAAGGATTAAATTACGAGTTCAGGATTATAAAAAAACTGAGGGTGGTTTTAAGCCAAGCTCTACACGCATAGTTGACACTACTGTTGGTCGAGCAATTTTCTCAAGAATTTTACCAAAAGGATTATCTTATGATCTAATCAATGAGTCATTAACAAAAAAAGTAGTTTCTAATTTAATCCATGTTTGCTACCGTACACAAGAATTAAAAGAGACGGTTATTTTTGCCGATCAGATGATGTATATGGGTTTTGAGTTTTCAACAAAATCAGGCATCTCATTCTGTTCAAACGATATGATTATTCCGCAAGAGAAAGAGGAAATGATTGAGAAGGCCAATGCCCAAATTAAAGCTGTGCAACAGCAATTTTCTTCAGGAGTTTTGACTAATGGAGAACGTTACAATAAGGTTATTGATATTTGGTCTCGCACCTCAGAGGACGTTGCAAAGGCTATGATGGACAAAGTAGGTTACGAAGAAGTAACCGATGCTAAAGGCAATACTGAGAAGAGGCCATCGTTTAACTCGATTTATATGATGGCAGACTCTGGTGCTAGAGGTTCTCCAGCTCAAATTAGGCAGTTAGCTGGTATGCGTGGATTAATGGCGAAGCCAGACGGGTCTATCATCGAGACACCAATCACCAGTAACTTTCGTGAAGGTTTGAATAACATGCAATACTTTATTTCAACACACGGTGCTCGAAAAGGTTTGGCTGATACTGCATTGAAGACAGCTAACTCAGGTTATTTGACACGTCGACTGGTTGATGTTGGTCAAGATTTAGTAATCACCGAAGAGAATTGTAATACCGAAAATGGTTTGGTCATGAAGGCAGTAATTGAGGGTGGCAATGTGGTTCAAACTTTAGGTTCGGCTGTTATTGGCCGAGTTATTTCTGAGGTTGTGCTTATTCCAAATACGAAGGAAGTCTTTTTAGATAAAGATCATTTAATTACTTTGAATGATTCAGATCAGATTAATGAATTGGGTTTTGAATTTGTTAAAGTCCGTTCTGCTATTACATGTGAGACTTCTTATGGAGTTTGCTCAGCTTGCTACGGCAATGATATGGCACGGGGTCACAGGATAGGAGTAGGTGAAGCTGTTGGTGTAATTGCTGCGCAGTCAATCGGTGAGCCTGGTACGCAGTTAACAATGCGTACATTCCATATTGGTGGTGCGGCAAGCGCGTCTACGGCTGTTAATAGTATCAATATTAATACCAATGGTATTGTCCATTTTGAAAACATGAAATCTATCACTAACTCTAATGGTGATTTAGTGGTTATTTCAAGGTCTTCTGTGGCTTCAATTCGTAGTGAATTGGGACAAGTAAAAGAGCGATACAAGTTGCCATATGGTGCAATCGTTCATTTCCAAGATGGCGGTGAAGTAAAAGCGAAAGATAAAATAGCCGATTGGGACCCGCATACTCACCCAATTATTGCTGAAAACTCTGGTCGTGTAGTTTTTATTGATTTTGTTGAAGGAGTGACGGTAGTCAAAAATTCAGATCCATTAACTGGACTAAGTTTCTTTGAAATGATTGAAGAAGGTGAGAGGACTCCGGCAGCCAAGGACATGAAGCCAATGATTAAGTTGGTTGATAAAAAAGATAAAAAACTTATTTTGTCAAGGCATTATCTGCCATCAGGTGTCAAAATTACCTTGGTAGATGGTCAATTAATTGAAGCAGGTGAAATTCTTGCTAAAATTCCTAAAGCCATTTCAAAAACAAGTGACATTACTGGTGGTTTGCCACGTGTTGCTGATCTATTTGAAGCACGTAAGGCTAAAGATCATGCAATCCTAGCAGAAACAGCAGGTGTTGTGAGTTTCGGCAGCCCAACTAAATCAAAAGTACGTTTGTTAATTACTAGTGAAGAGGGTGAAGTAACTGAAATGATGATTCATCACTGGCGTGTAATCAATGTATTTGATGGTGAGACTGTAGAAAAGGGAGATATGATCTCCGATGGGCCATCAAATCCACATGATATTCTGCGTTTGTTAGGGGTTGAAGCTTTAGCGAACTATATCGTTAACGAGGTTCAGAATGTTTATCGTCTACAAGGTGTGAAAATTGTTGATAAGCATATTGAAGTTATTGTCAAACAAATGCTAAGAAAAGTAGAAATTATAGATAATGGTGATTCTAACTATGTCAACAATGAGACTGTTGAATACGCGCGTGTTATTGAGAAAAATAAACAACTTAAAACTCAGGGCAAAGAGGAGATTGTCTTCCAGAGATTGCTAATGGGTATTACCAAAGCGTCACTATCAACCGAGTCATTTATATCGGCTGCATCATTCCAAGAAACAACTAGAGTTTTAACTGAAGCATCGATTACTGGAAGAGTTGATGACCTTAAAGGTTTAAAAGAGAATGTCATTGTAGGTCGTTTGATACCTGCTGGTACTGGCTTTAAGCATCATCAAGATAAAAGGAGGCGTCGTATAGAAGAATCAATGCAGGCCGCTGAAGCTGAGCAAGAACTATCTGAACAGTTAAGTGAAGTTGCAGCTGAGGTACAGGAATAGGAATACTGTTAGTAGGTAAAGTGGGCATCTCAAAAAAAAAGTTAATTTTATTGAGGTGCCGATATTATTTATACCTATAAATTGTGATAAGAATGAGTTAGTCTCTTAAGAAAGAGCGAGTGTTCACTTCAACTAAAGCAAACAACTCATTATCTGGGTAAGTTAAAATGCACCCATGGAAAAATCAGAGTTTACTGGCCTAATTGAACAAGGTTTCAATCACATACCTTTCTCCAGAGAGATTGTTGTAGATACCGATACTGCTTTATCTTTGTATCTAAAACTTGCCAATTCACCTTATAGCTATTTTTTAGAGTCAGTGCAGGGTGGCGAAAAATGGGGTCGTTATTCATTTATTGGCTTGACTGCTGAAACTGTCATTAAGGTTTATGATTATGAGGTGAGGGTTGAAAAAAATGGTGACCTAGTGGAGAAGTATGAAGTTGAAGATCCCCTTGAATGGATTGAGAATTACCAAAATCAATTTAATGTTCCGAAACTAGATAATTTACCCGACTTTAATGGCGGCCTGGTGGGTTATTTTGGCTATGAAATTATTCGTTATATTGAGCCAAGATTTGCAAGTATTGACAAAAGAGATGAGTTAAATGTTGCCGATATCTTATTGATGGTGTCGAATGATCTATTGGTTGTTGATAACTTATTCAGTAAAGTTCACATCATCACCCACATTAATCCTGATGAAAGCACTTACGAAGATGCACTATTAAAACTTAATCTGATTGAAGGTAATATCAAGAAGTCATTCCAGCATGTACCAAGTCCTCAAGCAGGAATTCAGACTGATGATTTTGTCTCAAGTTTTGGTAAAAATAATTTTATGAAAACGGTTGAAGATATTCAGCGCTATATAATTTCTGGTGATGTTATGCAAGTGGTCCCATCTCAGCGCTTAAGCTGCCCATTCAAAGCCAAACCAATAGACCTGTATCGGCAACTAAGGATACTTAATCCTTCACCCTATATGTATTTTTTGAATTTGGATGATGTCACTATAGTTGGTTCGTCTCCAGAAATTTTAACTCGCGTCGATAATAATAATATAGCTACGGTGAGACCGCTAGCAGGAACTCGCCCGCGAGGTAAAACGGCTGAGGAGGATCAACAACTGGAAGAAGATCTATTGTCAGATGACAAAGAAATTGCGGAGCATTTAATGCTAATTGACTTAGGTCGTAATGATTTAGGTCGGATCGCCAAAACAGGTAGTGTAACCCTCACTGATAAAATGTTTATTGAGCGATATTCTCATGTGATGCATATTGTTTCGAATGTGGTATGCGAGTTAAAAGAAGGAATGAGTTCCATTGACGTGTTAAGAGCAACTTTTCCAGCTGGTACTTTGAGTGGTGCTCCAAAAGTTAGGGCGATGGAGATTATTGACGAGGTAGAGTCTTTGAAGCGTAATATATATTCTGGTGCCATTGGTAACCTTTCTTGGCATGGTGGGATGGACTTGGCTATCGCCATTAGGACTGCGGTGATTAAAGATGAGGTCCTCTATGTTCAGGCTGGTGCTGGGATAGTTTATGATTCAGTACCAGAATTAGAATGGCAGGAAACCATGGATAAAGCTCAAGCCTTAATTAAAGCTGCAAAAAATATTTAAGTAATGACGATAAAAAACTTTCGTTCTTATTGGTCTTTAACGATTTCATATTAAGAGCTATTAATTTTAAAAAATCCCCAAAGACAGTGATAACTTTGTTTGTAAAATGAAGACTAAATGTTGTCATAGTTTCTACTTTAAATGGACTCATCAAATTTTGTTCATCTTCAATGTCAAAGTGAGTATTCTGTTAAGAATAGTTTGATTCGTATACCGAAACTTGTTGAAAGTGTTCAACAAGCGGGTATGAATAGCGTGGCTTTGACAGATGATATGAGTCTGTTTTCAGCAGTGAAATTTTATCAAAAAGCCATTGATGCTGGAGTTAAACCTATTATTGGGGCTAAAGTAACTGTGGCTTTTAGTTTAGGTCAGTACGATGTTATTTTGTTGTGCCAAAATAATGAAGGCTATTTAAATCTCTCTGAACTCATTTCAAAAGCATATTTAAATGAACAGGGAATTGAGGGTGTGAGCGTCGCAGAAAAGCAACTTATAGATCACCAGAGGGGTTTGATTATGGTTGCAACATCTGTAAGCTCTGACATCGCTCAATTACTTCTTGACAACGATTCAAAGTTGGCAGAGGAAAAGGCTCTCAGTTGGAAATCTATTTTTCCTGATCGTTACTATATGTCTGTTCAGAGAACTGATAGAGCATCAGATGAGCAACTCCTTCACCTAACCATTGAACTTGGATTGCGATTAGATATTCCTATTGTGGCTAACAATGACGTTCAATTTTTAGACAAAAAAGAATATGAGGCTCACGAAGCTAGAATCTGTATTGCTGAAGGTGGGCTTTTGGATGATTCTCGTCGATTAAAAAACTTTAGTGAGTCTCAGTACTTAAAAACCGCCGATGAAATGTCAGAACTATTTGCTGACTTTCCACAACTTTTAAACAATACTGTTGAGATATCAAAACGTTGTAATCTGCATTTTGAATTGTTTAGGAAAAATTATTTACCCATCTTTCCAACCCCAAAAGGTCAATCTATTTCTGAATTTTTTAAAGAAGAGTCAAAAAAAGGTCTTAATGAAAGACTTAAGGGTCGCTCGGTAGATGAAGATATTTATATCGAAAGATTAAATTTTGAAATATCTGTTATTTTAGAGATGGATTATCCTGGTTATTTTTTGATTGTCTCTGACTTTATCCGTTGGGCTAAAGAAAATGGTATTCCTGTTGGTCCAGGCAGAGGTTCTGGAGCTGGATCATTAGTGGCTTGGGCACTTTCCATTACAAATGTTGATCCAATTGAACACGAACTTTTGTTTGAACGTTTCTTAAATCCAGAGAGAGTCTCGATGCCGGATTTTGATATTGATTTCTGCACGGATCGTCGAGATGAGGTGATTGCATATGTGGCCAGAAAGTATGGTTCGGAAAAAGTCTCACAGATTATTACCTATGGCACGATGGCAGCAAAAGGAGTTGTGAGAGACGTTGGAAGAGTATTGGGTCACCCATATGGTTTCAGTGACACAATATCAAAATTGATACCCAACGAACTAAAAATGACCTTAAGTAAAGCTTTAAAAGACTCTTCAGAACTCAAATCACGCTATGATTCAGAGGAAAGTGTCTCAACACTCATTGATCTTTCTCAAGATTTAGAGGGATTGATTAGAAATGTTGGCACTCATGCCGGTGGTGTAATAATTGCCCCTAGCAAGATTAGTGATTTTTGTCCAATTTATAAGGGCTCTGAGGAATCTGATGTGGTTGTTTCTCAATTTGATAAAGACGACGTAGAGGCTGTTGGCTTAGTAAAATTTGACTTTCTGGGTTTATCCAATTTAACTGTTATCGATAAGGCAGTTAAAATAATTGCAAAAAAAGGTTTGAGTAAAGAGCCAATAGACATAGATGGGTTGGATTTAGATGATCCAGAAGTATATAAATTATTACAACGCTGTGATACTACAGGTGTCTTTCAACTAGAGTCTAACGGTATGCGCGGTTATTTGAAAAAATTACGAGCCGATTGTTTTGAAGATATTGTGGCAATGTTGGCCTTGTATAGACCAGGTCCATTAGATGCTGGAATGGTAGATGATTATATCCAGGTAAAACATGGCGCTAAAGTGAGATATCCTCACGAGATGCTTGAAGAAATTTTAAAACCAACTAATGGTGTTTTTCTATATCAAGAACAGGTCATGAAGTCAGCGCAAGTGATGGCGGGTTATTCATTGGGTGGTGCGGATATATTAAGGCGCGCAATGGGAAAGAAAAAGGTCGAAGAGATGGCAGAACAGCGACAAGTATTTGTGACAGGCGCCGGTAAAAAAAATATTAAGGAAAAAAAGGCCAATGAAATATTTGACTTGATTGATAAGTTTTCAGGTTACGGTTTCAATAAGTCTCATTCTGTTGCCTATGCCTATATTTCGTATCAAACGGCATGGCTAAAGGCACACTTTCCAGCACCCTTTATGGCAGCAGTTCTATCTGGCATGATGGATGATACAGACCGTATTGCATTTACAGTAGGTGAGTCAAAGAAAAGTGGGCTTATCGTTAGTGCGCCCAATATTTGTCAATCTGAGTATGAATTTAGTATTACTGACAACAAGACAATAATTTACGGTCTGGGAGCGATAAAAGGGGTGGGTGAGTCGTTCGTAAGAGAGATAGTCTTAGAGCGTGAAAACAATGGAAATTATAATGATATTTTTGATTTTTGCTTACGGTTAGAAAAGAAATACTTAAATCGAAGAGCTATTGCAGCTCTCATATATAGTGGTGCATTTGATATTTTTGGCGTTAAAAGAGCGATATTGATTGCCACTTATCCAAGAGCTATCAAGCAGGCAGAACAGAGACAAAATGATTTTTCAAAAGGGCAAGTGAGTCTGTTTTCTGAAGTTGAAAGTCATATTGAATATGAAAAAAAATATATGAAAGGAGAATATTTACCCTTGAAGAAAGAATTGATGCTCGAAAAAAGTGTGATGGGTTATTACCTCGATCGACACCCAACTGATTTATATAAAGCCGATTTAAAACCGATAGTTTGTACTTTGCCAAAGGATATTGTTTTTAGAAATAATCGTGAAGTACGTATTCTTGCATTGATCTCGGAAGTTAATTATCGCAAAACTCAAAGAGGGCAGATGGCAAGTTTAATTATTGAGGATGGCGTTAAGCAAATTAATGCTGTACTTTTCTCACAAGCACTTGGAGCAAATAGTGATCAGCTGATTTTGGATGAGGTTGTAGTTATTAGTGGTAAAGTTAATAAAGATTTTAGAGACCAATGGCAGGTTGTGATTGATCATATTGAGCCCGTTGAAAAGGTTCAAGTGAAGTATGCTAAGTATTTAAAGTTGTCGCTGAGTAAAAATAATAAGCTAGAGTATGTAGAAATCTGTCAGTTATTGAAAGAGTTCCACGGTAAATGCCCAGTTATGATTGAATATTATTCTAATGATGCCTCTGGCAACATTCCACTTAAGTCAGAATATGATGTTTCTCTTCAAAGAGATCTATTAGACGCTCTTGATAAAAATCTTGGGCAAGGAAAATACAAAATTCAATATTAATAGTCAAAATACATGCCAAAGAATAAGCGATAAACTCAAGTCAAACTAATGCTGCTTATTTAGTACCAAATCATCATATTTTAGTACCAATATTCGTTCAATAATTTTTATTCAGATTTACACATTTATTTAGATAATAAATAAATTATAAAAATACATTAATAATTTTTCGTATTCCCTCTATAAAGCCCTATTTCATAGGAAAAAACATAAAAGTTATCCGCTGTTTGAAAATTAACTAATTTACTCAGTTATCTTGAAATGTATTCTCGAAAAGACAAAATTATAAGTCATTGATTTATATAGAAAATTTTGATATGATTATTTATTAATCAAAACCGTAGTAATTGTTATTCTAGTGCATATTATTAAACAGTAATAAGAGATATCACCAGAGTTTTCCACAGTTTTGTGAGTAAGTCTGTTAAGCCTTGATTTGACGCGACTTTGAGTGGCTAAAAGAATTCTTTTGTAATTTTTTTGATAATTTTTTCAGCAACAATTTGTTTGCTGTTTTTATTGATTTTGTCAGTCCCATCTCTTGCTATAAAGTAAACCTCATTGTCATCAGATTTAAAACCAATTGCGCTATTAGAAACATCGTTCAAAATAATTGCATCACATTGCTTATTTTTGAGTTTTTGGTTTGCGTTGTTTATATAATTTTCAGTTTCAGCCGCGAAACCGATACAAATAGGTTTGTCTTTTAATTGACAAACATCACTCAATATATCTTTATTAGCGACAAGCTCAATTGTTTGCTTATCACTGTCTTTTTTTATTTTGTTAGGGCTAACTTTTGTGGGCCTATAATCAGCAACAGCAGCACAACTAATAAATAGGTCTTGGTCATGAATATTTGCCATAACAGCTTCATGCATCTCATTTGCACTAGTCACAAAGATAGTTTTTGCTCTTTTTTCGACATCAACAGAAATTGAGCCAATAACAAGCGTTGTTTCTGCACCAGCTTGTATAGATGCATATGCAAGCGCCATACCCATTTTCCCACTACTGTGGTTTGATAAGAATCTAACAGGATCAATTGCTTCAACAGTGCCACCAATCGTTATTAGTACCCTTTTCCCACCAAGTGCATTATTCTGAAACAGTTCAGAAGCTTGACGTGCAATTTCACTTGGTTCGGCTAACCTGCCTTCACCAACATCACCACAAGCCTGCTCTCCAAATCCTGGGTCTATAATTCTTACACCACGTTTTTGTAACAATTCCAGATTATCCTTCATAGCTAATGAAGCATACATTTGTTGATTCATGGATGGCGCAACCATAACAGAAGCGCTGGTAGCAAGAATAACAGTTGAAAGCAAGTCATCTGCCTTACCATGACAGAGCTTGGCTATTGTATTAGCGGAGGCAGGAGCGATGATAACAACATCAGCCCATTTTGCAAGTTCAATATGGCCCATTGAAAGTTCTGCTTCCGAATCCCATAGGTTGTCATGAACTTTATTTTTTGAAACTGTCTGTAGGGACCTCTCACTCACAAATTCTCTACCACCACCAGTTAAAATCACTCTAACTTCAGCACCCAGATCCTGTAAACGTCTGACAATATCGGGTGATTTATAGGCTGCAATTGAGCCACTAACACCCAGAATAATTCGTTTGTTCATTAATGTGCTCATTTAAGAACTGCTTTAATTTTAATATCTTCACCAATTTTTCGAATATCAAGAATATTGAGTTGAATTTTTTCAGATATTTTTGTCAGTGGTATTTCTATCATCGGTTTGGTATCACTTCCGAGGATCACTGGAGCAGTATAGATAATAAATTCATCAATAAGTCCGGCCTCTAACATAGCGCCATTTAATCCGCTACCAGTCTCAAGAAGTAGGTTGTTGATACCCATCTCTCCGAGCTTAATTAGAGCTAATTTTAAATCTATTTTGCCGTTTGGTAAGATTTTTGAATTGCCATCATTAAGCACAAGCGTAGAGGCATCTGATGAAAAGATTTTGAGTTTTTGGTCGTTGATCTTATTTCCACTATCAACAATGACCCTTAATGGGCTGGGTTCAGAGTCATTAAGCCTGGCAGTCATCTTGGGATTATCATTTATGATTGTGCCAGAACCAGTCATAATTGCTTGATTATTACTGCGTAGTTTATGGACATCAAGTCTCGCTGCGTCAGAAGTAATCCATTGACTTTCACCACTACCCATTGCAGTCCCGCCATCGAGACTCATAGCAATTTTTGTGGTAACGAATGGCATCCCAGTTTCCATTCTTTTAACAAACCCTCTATTCAGTTCCATTGCTTCACTTTGCAACAACCCAATGTCAACTTCAATGCCAGCATCTTTGAGTAATTTCACGCCCCTTCCAGATACCACAGGATTTGGGTCAAGCATTGCCACAACAACCTTTTTTACACCAGCCTTTATGAGGGCATTTGTACATGGTGATGTTTTCCCTTGATGAGAGCAAGGCTCAAGTGTCACGTATAATTTAGCACTCTTACCTCGGTGTTTAATTTGATCCAAAGCATTAACTTCAGCGTGACCTTTTCCATACTGTCGATGGTAGTCTTTGGCAACAATTTTACCGTCACGCGTTATCACACAACCAACCATTGGATTGGCGCCAACAGATGCACGACCCTTCTTCGAAAGTTTGAGTGCGAGAGCCATACATTCTATATCTTGTCGAGAGAAAGCCATTATAATAATTGCAATAAATTAATTGACATTTTACGCGGGAGAGTGGTGTGGATGAACAGAAAAAACAAGCACTAAAAGTGGCCCTTGGTCAAATTGAAAAACAGTTTGGTAAGGGGTCAGTCATGTTTCTGGGAGATGAAGAGTCAAGAACAGACATTGAGGTAGTTTCTACAGGGAGTCTAAGTCTTGATATTGCCTTAGGGATAGGTGGCTTACCTAGAGGCAGAGTCATTGAAGTTTATGGTCCAGAATCTTCCGGAAAAACAACTCTAACTCTACACGTGATTGCTGAAGTGCAAAAACTAGGCGGAACGGCCGCTTTCATTGACGCTGAGCATGCCCTTGATCCTACTTACGCAAAGAAGCTAGGAGTGAACACTGACGAGCTTTTAATTTCACAGCCCGATACAGGTGAGCAGGCGCTGGAAATTACAGACATGTTGGTGCGATCAGGTAGTGTAGATGTCGTTGTTATAGATTCGGTTGCAGCTTTAACTCCTAAAGCAGAAATTGAGGGTGAAATGGGTGCATCCCATATGGGCTTGCAAGCAAGGCTGATGTCACAAGCACTTAGAAAGCTCACCTCGAATATCAAGAGAACAAATACCATGGTGATCTTTATTAATCAACTTCGTATGAAGATTGGTGTTATGTTTGGTAACCCAGAAACCACAACAGGTGGCAACGCACTTAAGTTTTATGCTTCTGTTCGTTTAGATATTCGTAGAATAGGTGCAATTAAAAAGGGTGATGAAGTGCTTGGCAATGAAACCCGAGTTAAGGTTTTGAAAAATAAAGTTGCCCCACCATTCAAGAAGGCAGAATTTCAGATACTCTACGATCAAGGAATTTCAAGAGAAAGTGAAGTGATTGATTTGGGTGTAGAACTTGGATTTGTTGAAAAGGCTGGCGCTTGGTACAGTGTAGATGGAGAAAGAATTGGCCAAGGTAAGGATAATGCCAGAGATTACTTAAAAGAACACTCAGAAATGAGTCAAATGCTTGAGGAAAAAATTCGTGAAAAATTATTGAGTAGCGAGCATGACAACTCACAATCAACAAAATAAGTGTTATTCAGCAGCGCTGAAGATGTTGATAAGGCGTGAACATTCGCAATTAGAACTCTCCAATAAATTACAACTTAAAGGTTTTGACGATGCTGACATCAAACACTCAATTGACTTATTGATTGAGCAAAAATATCAGAGCGATGAGCGTTTTTCTGAGGCTTTTACCCTTATGCGTTATAACCAAGGTAAAGGCCCTGTAATAATTTCTTCTGAGTTAAAGAAGCGAGGTATTGAGAGCTTTGACTTGTCTATTTTTGATTGGTTTGAGCTCGCGAAAGAGGTTAGGGAAAAGAAGTTTGGTCAGAATTTACCATTAGATTACAAAACCAAAGCAAAGCAAAAGCGCTTTTTAAAGTCCAGAGGTTTTGATTTTGATCAAATTAACAAAGCATTTCCTAGGCGATATTTAGAGTAATAATATTTTTTTCTCAGTATGAAATTTAAAGTAACCAAAACAGACGATAAGGCTCGTCGTGGAAAAATGATCTTTGATCGTGGTGAGGTTAACACACCAGCTTTTATGCCTGTAGGTACCTACGGAGCTGTCAAAGCGATGACTGTAGATGAGGTAAAAAACCTCGGTTCAGAAATTATTCTAGGCAACACATTTCATCTTGCAATAACCCCGACAACTGATGTTATTGAAGCGCACGGAGGCTTACACAGCTTTATGAATTGGTCGGGCCCAATATTGACTGATTCTGGTGGCTTTCAGGTGTTTAGTTTGGGAGATGTTCGAAAAATTACTGAACAAGGCGTTAAGTTCCAGTCACCAAAAGATGGCTCAATAATATTTATGGGTCCGGAAGAGTCAATGCAAATACAGCAAAAGTTGGATTCCGATATTGTGATGATTTTTGATGATTGCACACCTTATCCAAGTGAAAAGAATGTTGTCGATGAGTCAATGCAGTTATCTCTCAGGTGGGCAAAACGCTCCCTAACAGAGCATCAAAAACTCAATAACAGTAATGCTCTTTTTGGTATTGTTCAGGGTGGCATGCATAAAGATCTTCGTCTCCAATCAATTAAATCTTTAGTGGAGATGGGTTTTGACGGTTATGCAATTGGAGGTCTATCTGTCGGAGAACCGAAAGAACAGATGATGCAAGTGCTAGATTATTTACCTGAACACATGCCAGCTGATAAACCACGTTACTTGATGGGTGTCGGTACACCTTCAGACCTGGTTGAAGGGGTTGCTCGTGGAATAGACATGTTTGATTGTGTGATGCCAACTCGAAACGCAAGAAATGGTTATTTATTTACTTCTGTCGGGGTGATTAAAATCCGAAATTCACAGTATAAAAATGACACAAGACCGCTCGATGCTAACTGTCTATGCTCAACCTGTAAGAACTATTCAAGAGCTTACCTTCGCCATCTTCAAAAAACCAACGAAATTTTAGGTTCACGTTTAAATACTTTACATAATCTTTATTACTATCAGCAGTTAATGGCGTCGATGAGAAAGGCTATTGAAGACAATTCATTTTCTGAATTCAGAAAAAAGTTTTATGCTGAGTCGGTTTAAATGTTTTAATTGTTAGTCAGATGATGAGTTTTCTTTTATAGGGTTTTTACTAAAATATACATCTAGCAGCGCTCTAGCTAATGGCGCTGCCGTTGCACTACCACTTCCGGCATTTTCAACAATAATAGCAATTGCTACTTGGGGATCTTCGATAGGAGCAAAACCAGTAAATAACGCATGATCTCTTAATTTTTCTTCAATATTTTCCGCAATATACTCTTCTTCTGGATCGAGACTAAAAACCTGAGCAGTTCCTGTTTTTCCTGCCAGCGTATATGTAAGCTTGTGGTTCAGTCTTCTTGCTGTACCCAGTTTTCCATATACGACCTGCTTCATACCTTCGATGATTAACTCCCAGTTGTTAATATCTTTTATAGGTATTTGACGTGCTGGCTTTTTATCATCTTCATAAATATCGCCACTTTTTGTTTGAGAATGCATCAATAGTTGCGGCGTTAATAGTTGTCCCTTATTCGCTATAGCAGCAGTGGCCAAGGCTAGTTGAAGTGGGCTGGCTGTCATAAAACCTTGACCGATTCCAGCGATTAGAGTTTCACCTCTATACCAGGGCTCATCCTTGTTAATTTTTTTCCATTCTCTTGAAGGTAAAATGCCACCCAATTCACCTGGCAAGTCAATCCCCGTTTTGTTGCCAAACTGAAAGTGAGTAAGACTATCATGAATATTATCAATGCCTAATTTATAAGCTAAATCATAAAAAAATACGTCACAGGACTGAGCGATTCCCTCTATTAGTGCAATATTACCGTGCCCATAACGTTTCCAGTCGTTAAATTTTCTTGAGTAATCTGGCAGTTTGTAATAGCCAGGGCAGAATATTTGATCTTTAATAGTGATCTTATTGAGTTCTAATCCAGCCAAAGCGATCATCGGTTTGATGGTTGAACCTGGTGGGTAAAGGCCTTTGATACTACGATCAAAAAGTGGTAGTTCTTTGTCATTTTTGAGTTGCTGGTATCGTTCAATCGAAATCCCACCAACAAACCAGTTAGGATCAAAAGTTGGTGTGCTAACAAGGCTCAATATTGAGCCGTCATTGACATCGATAAGCGCCAGTGCACCTCGACTATCACCTAAAAGTGATTCAGCTGCCAACTGTAAATCAAGATCGATATTTAAATAAATATCTTGGCCAGGACCAGAGGCTTTGATAACTTTTGAATCTACAACTCTTCCATCAACGTTTCTTTCGATTTGTTTTTCACCAGATAGACCATGTAGTAGTTTTTCATACTGCTTTTCGATACCTGTTTTGCCAACAAAAGTGGTGCCTGCGTAATTATTTTTATCATAATAGTCTTTATCTTCTTTGGTCATAGAGGAGACATAACCGATTATGTGTGAACTAGAAGAACCATTGGGGTAAACCCGATGAAAATAGGGCTCAATTTCGACACCAGACAACTGGTTTTCAACAAGGAAACCTGCTGCTATTTCCTCAGATAGATTGTGTTTAATTGGAATATTGTGAAATTTTTTATAACGACTTAAATTTTTATTGAATCTCTCTATGTCTTCTTCGTCAATGAGGTCACTTATTTGTAGTTCAATGAAGGTGTCATTAATATTATCAATTTTTTCAGGAGTGATGGTCAACCTATAAGAGAGCTCGTTTGTTGCTAAGACTTTACCATTTCGATCTAGAATATCCCCTCTAATTGGTTGAATAGGAAGTATTTGTAGTTGATTACCCAGAGCCTCCACTGTGTAGTAGTCATGGTTAATGATTTGTAGGTTAAAGAGTCTAAAGATGAGCAGCAAGGCCATTGCAATCATAAAAACAGAAGCAATAACAATTCTTGATCTGAATACCTTTCTTTCTCTTTTTGTATTGGCAATTTTGTCCATACTAGTTGACTATTTAATGTTTAAGTTTTGCTAGGAATAGACGAACAACAGGCCAGATAATTGAAGCCGTGAAAGGCGAAAGTATTATCAGCCAGCTGAAATTGAAACCCTGAATTGCTATATGAGTCAATATTAGAGCGATTAAGTAGATGAGCGAGGCGATAAAAACATAGACTTGTTGAGTGGTTAAGTTTGAAACATAAAATGATTTTTTGACATTAAAAATGAAAGCGGAGCTAATCAGCAAAGCCAAAGCATTTTGACCTAGAATGCTGCCTTGTAATATGTCTGTTAAGAGACCGAGTATTAATGCAAAGAGGTATATCGCTTTAGTATCGGTATATATGACCCAATAAATAAAGAAAATCAACATCCAGAAGGGGGAAACTATTTCCAGTATAGTAGGCAATGAAATTGCGCCAACGATCAGTGCAATAATAGTTATTTTAGTTAGTAATAAAAGTGAGCTGTTTTTAGTCATTTTTTTGTGAAATGATCAAAATAAATTCTAATTTATCCATGTTTTGCATTGGTTTGAGTGTTATTGTTAAAAAAGCTTCATTGGGTGGTTTATCAATTTTAGATACCTTACCAACAAGATATCCGGGGGGGTATGTTGTGCCAATACCACTTGTTACAAAAATGTCACCCAATTTGACATCAGAATCTAATGGTATAAATTTAACAATCATTCCTCTTTCATTAGTCGCTAAGCCCTTGGTGACACCTCTAATACCGTTTCTAACATTTTTAACGGGCATGTGTTGAGTGGGGTCAGTTATAAGTTGAACTGTTGAGTAGAGAGGTGTTACTTGAGTTACTTGCCCAACGACACCATCAGAACCAACTATTAACTGTGTATTGCGAACACCATCTTTGCTGCCTTTGTTAATGATTATTTGTTTTTTTAATCTCGATTGGGAGATTGATTTAACATGTGCTAAGGTTATTTTATGTTCAGGAATCGTATAAGTGGCATCCAGTAATTGGGTCAATTTTTGATTTTCTAGAACAAGATTGTTGTAGGTTTGTAGTCTGGCTTTGAGTTCAATTGTTTTACCTTCTAGGTATTTGTTTTCACTAACCAGTTGCGCTTTTTCGCTGCCTTGATCGTTTACCCAATCGACAACATGACTGGGCAGATCAACAACAAAGTATATAGGTGAGAGGAGAGTTAAAGTGAAACGCTTGAAACTATCTAAGTAAGAGAAACGAGCATCCAATACAATAAGAATTATTGAGATTAGGATTGGTACAAGTAGTTTAAAAAGTCGCATTATTTACAGTTCGACTTATCTATAGTTATTCTGCAGCCAAGAACCCCATGTCAAGTTGGTTAATCATTTCCAATGCTATGCCACCACCCCTAGCCACACAAGTTAGTGGGTCATCGGCGATGCTGACTGGGAGGTGGGTTTGATTGTGGATTAATTTATCAACACCCTCTAAAAGTGCACCGCCACCAGTGACAACTAAACCATTTTGTGCAATATCAGAAGACAGTTCAGGTGGCGTTTGCTCTAATGCTGTTCTTAAACAGTTAACGATCATTCCAAGAGGCTCACTTAGGGCTTCTAAGATTTCGTTATTGGTGATCTCAAAGCTTTGAGGCAAACCTGTGGCAACAGCACGACCTCGAAACTCATTTTTTTTAACTATTTTTGATTTAAAGGCGCTTCCAACTTCTTCCTTGATCTGTTCAGCGGTCGCCTCACCAATAATGATTCCATAAACCCTCCTGACAAATTTGATGATGGCGTCATCAAAAACATCACCGCCACATCTTAAAGAGTCAGAATAAACGATACCATTTAAGGATATAATCGCAACTTCAGTAGTTCCTCCTCCAATATCCAGTATCATTGTGCCAGAGGCCTCTTCGATTGGCATGCCGGCGCCAAGTGCCGCTGCCATTGGCTCTTCAATCAGGTATACATCTCTCGCTCCAGCACCAACAGCGCTTTCTTTGATGGCTCGTCTCTCAACTTGGGTGGCGCCACAGGGTACACAAATGAGGACTTTTGGGCTTGGTGAAAAAAAACTTGATTTGAGTACCTTTTTCATAAAGAATTGGAGCATTTTTTCAGTAATGCTAAAGTCTGCGATGACGCCATCCTTCATTGGTCTGATCGCCTCAATGGATCCTGGGGTCCTGCCAAGCATGTTTTTTGCTTCCTGACCTACAGCAATAACTGTCGACTCTGAGGTTCCTTTATCGGTTCGAAGGGCAACAACTGAGGGTTCATTTAAGACCACCTTGCCATCCATATAGATAAGTGTGTTAGCGGTGCCCAGGTCGATAGAAAGGTTTTGGCCTTTGAAAAAATTAAACATAAGAAATTCCTAGCTAGATATTGATTAAAATGGTTAGAAGATATAATATAACCTGCTTGGTTTCATTAGACAATACCCACAACTAAATAAATATGAAAATAAAACAAGAACATTTCATAGAAAGTATTTATTCTTCGCTGCAATATATTTCATATTATCATGCACCCGATTTTATCAAAGCGATGGTTTTGGCATATGAAAAAGAGACCAATAAAAGCGCTAAAAATGCGATAGCACAAATCCTAATCAATTCAAAAATGTGCGCCCTAGGAAAGCGACCAATTTGTCAAGACACTGGAATCGTTAATGTGTTTATTGAGGTTGGTATGGAGATTCAATGGGACACTGACCTTTCTTTGGAAGAGATGGTCAACGAAGGCGTTCGAAGAGCCTACAATGACCCTGATAACCGACTAAGAGCATCGATAGTTAGTGACCCCTTGTTTACTAGAAAAAATACTCAAGACAACACCCCAGCAGTTATTCATACAAAGCTTGTGCCGGGTGCTAAGTTAGATATTGTTGTTGCCGCAAAAGGTAGCGGTTCCGAAAATAAAGCCAAGTTCAGTGTCCTTAATCCTGATGATAATTTAACAGACTGGGTGATGAGAACAATACCAACGATGGGTGCTGGTTGGTGCCCCCCTGGCATTATCGGTATCGGCGTTGGTGGAACCGCAGAAAAGGCCATGCTAATGGCAAAATCTTCTTTGATGGAGCCGATCGATATCAATGAATTACAAGAAAAAAGCCAACACACTGAAATTGAGGCACTCAGAATTGACTTATATAATAAGATTAATGAACTTGGTATTGGTGCACAAGGGTTGGGTGGTCTGACAACTGTTCTTGATGTAAAGATTCATGATTATCCAACGCATGCAGCCTCTCAACCAGTTGCCATGATCCCAAATTGTGCTGCAACGAGGCATGTTCATTTTACCCTTGACGGTTCAGGTGTTGCCGAATTGCCTGAGGTGGATATTGATCTCTATCCGGATTTGGAGATGGATGTTTCACAATACACAAAAGTTGATCTAGATAATTTGACTCGTGAGCAAATGCAGGGCTGGAATATTGGTGATAATTTATTACTAACGGGTACCTTGATCACCGGTCGAGATGCTGCACATAAACGCTTAAATATGATGATTGAGAGCGGTGAGGGTTTGCCAAGAGATGTTAATTTTAAAAATAAATTTATTTACTATGTGGGTCCAGTGGATGCAGTTGGAGATGAGGTGATTGGACCAGCTGGACCGACTACTGCGACTCGACTAGATAAATTTACCGACATGATGCTGGAAAATACAGGGATTCTTGGCATGATTGGTAAAGCTGAAAGAGGCGAGTCCGCAATACAGAGCATTAAAAAACATAAGGCAAGTTACTTGATTGCAGTTGGCGGAGCGGCGTATTTGATCTCCAAGTCCATAAAAAAAGCTAAAATCGTTGCCTTTGAGGATATTGGTATGGAGGCGATTTACGAGCTTAAAGTTAAAGATATGCCGGTCACTGTAGCAGTTGACACTGAAGGCCATAATATTCACAAGGTTTTCGATAACATCCCTCTTACAGAGTCCAATTAGTCGAAGTCGAGAGAGAATACAAGCACTTCGTTTAAATTCATCAATCCTAGCGTATAATTTTCCTTTGAAGTTGGTCGGATAGTCGCTGAATGCAGACGCATTAAGAGGAAAGTCCGGGCTCCAAAGAGTGAAGTGCTAGTTAACGGCTAGGCGCAGTGATGCGACGGAAAGTGCAACAGAAAGAATACCGCCTATCTGATAGGTAAGGGTGAAATGGTGCGGTAAGAGCGCACCGCACACTTAGCAATAAGTGTGGCAAGGTAAACCCCACTTGGAGCAAGCTCAAATAGGAAGGCTTAGGCGTGACTCGCGCTGTCTTCGGGTAGAGTGCTAAAGATACTTGGTGACAATTATCTTAGATGAATGACTATCGTGACTTCGGTCAAACAGAACCCGGCTTACAGACCAACTTCATACTTTTATTGATATCGTAGTGGTCTGCAGGTTATACTCTGGTTTTTGTTGGATTCTTAAGGGGTCAAATGAGTTATTTTTATTTAGCATTAGCAATTGCAGCTGAAGTTGCTGGTACAAGTCTTCTTAAGGTCACAGAAGAGTTTTCAAAACTCATACCCACAACTTTTCTTGTAATTTTCTATATTATTTCATTCTGGCTAATGACACTTGCTTTAAGGGACTTGCCTCTAGGCGTAGTGTATGCTGTTTGGTCGGGACTTGGAATTGTTTTGGTTGCCATCATTGCTGCATTTGTTTACAAAGAGGTACCAGACCTTGCATCTATGATTGGTATGGCTTTAATTATTTCAGGTGTAGTTGTGATGCACTTATTTTCTAAATCTATTCAACACTGAATAGTTATTAATTATGACGATTAATTCAACAAAATACCGAATCCCAAAGAATTTATCTAACAACATTGTCAGACCTGCCGTTGGTTTAATTGTACTCAACACTGATTTCACTTTTGAACGTGATTTTGTGCGTCTTTACAATGAACATCAGCCAGAATTTGACTTTTATTTTAATAGAATTCATTTTGCTAACCCGATGACGCCGGATTCCTTGGCAGCTATTGAAGGCGATTTGACTCAAGTTTCCAATGAGATACTGCCTGGCTATGATCTTGATCTGGTTGTTTTTAATTGCACCTCTTCTTCTTCCATATTAGGGGATGATGCTGTTAAATTAGCCATCCAAAAGAGCAAGTCGAGTGCAGAAGTTCTCACTACATCTCAGGCTGTGGTTGGAGATATTAAGCTTAAAGGTATTAATAAGATTAGCCTATTAACACCCTACAACAATGACGTGTCAACCTTATTGGCTGATTATTTGAAGCGACAAGGTTTGGAAATTCTATCTGCAATGCATATGGATATGGATGATGATAGAGATGTTGCTATGGTGATCCCTGGTGATATTATTGCTGCAGCAAAGTTAGCCATTGATGAGAAGGCCGATGCTTTATTTATTTCCTGCACAGCACTAAGGTCTACCGAAATTATTCCTGAAATCGAAAGGGCTATTGGGAAACCGGTCTTTACTTCCAATCAGTCCACTTTTGAACAAATCTTACATATACTGACTAACAGAATTAATTAAAGATTTAATGGGATAAAACAGTATTTATATTGTTTATTATTCTGAAAAACTCGCATTTTTATCTCTTTTATGAGATAATCTTCCTATGTATAAACTTGATGAAAGAGACATTCAAATACTTTCTATTCTCCAAGAAGAAGGTAGAATTACAAAAACTGCCCTAGCTGATAGGCTTAACTTGTCACTTACACCTTCTTGGGACAGACTTCAAAGGCTAGAAGAAGAAGGCATTATTGAGAGTTACGGCGCAAGATTGTCTTCTCCATTCCTAAAAAATTTTCATCTAGTGATTACTGAGGTTGAACTGGAAAGTCACAAAGAGGGTGATTTTGCTCGTTTTGAAGATGCCATTATGGGTTTTGATGAAGTGCTTTCATGCTGGTCAGTGGGTGGAGGTCTAGATTATATTTTGAAAGTTCTTGTCAAAGATGTTTCAGACTATCAAGATTTTTTAAAAAGAGTCTTGAAGGCCGACATTGGACTCAGACGCTATTTTAGTTATGCAGTCCTTGACAAAATTAAAGATACAGAAGTTGTGCCGGATAGTTTAATTCGTAGATCTGGAGTCGTTAAATAGTTTTTTTTCTTTAGCCTATTTTGTTTCGTGTGGTCAGTTAACAACCTCTGCAATCACATTAAGATTGTCACCAATATTTATTATTGATGGTGCATGTTTGATGATTACCATTCCGTCTCTTTTAGCATAGTACTCATGTGGTGTTGTCGCCGTTCTGTCGATGTTATGAATCTTTGCAAGTAGGTCGCCTTCATTGACCTTGTCACCTAGAGCAACAAGTGGCTCTACTAGGCCTCGATGTTCACAACAGACAAATGATCTTTCATCAGGCATATTTAGTGACACAGTTGGCGTTGGAGAAGGGTTAAGTTTTCCTTCCATAATGCCTGAATGAACTAGAAAATTATTGACCCCTCGTTTTGCTATTTCTACCGTTATGGGTGAACTTGTTCCACCTCCACCAAGCTCTGTTGTAACGAATATTTTACCCATCGATTCAACTTGAGAGTCGTACATACCCCCAGAGTCAAGTTCTAGCATTTTAAGTAGATACGGTGCACCAAATGCCATAGCAGCAGACTCGCAAGCTTTTTCTTGGTTTTTGTCATCCAAAACATGAGACGCTGCAAAGGGGAGACAATCTAGCGTTTTTCCGCCAGAATGGATGTCTAACACGTATTCGGCCATTGGCAATAGAGTTCGAGAAAAATAGTCGGCAATAATTTGTGTTACTGTGCCATCTGGCTTGCCAGGAAAAGTGCGATTTAAGTTTATGTCGTCAATTGGGGAAACCCTATCACCAGATTGAAATGCTGGGTAATTCATTGCAGGAATAATAATTACACGACCCTGAATGTCATCAATATTTACACGAGCGCTCAAATTAAATAAAGCGATTGGACCTTCATATTCATCCCCATGGTTGGCTCCAGTCAATATCGCTGAAGGTCCATCACCATTTTTGAATTGAGTAATTGGAATCATCACTGCGCCCCAGGCAGATTTATTGCTCGAGTAAGGGGCCTTCAAAAAGCCGTGCTGAATGCCATCCTTGTCAAAGTTTATTGAAGTGCTAATTGGGTTATCTCTCATAATATTACTATTTAACCAATAATTGTCTAGGAACCTTGGACAAGCATTCTCCACCATTCTCTCCAACCCGAATGCTTTCTGTCATTTCAAAGCCCCAGTCATCAAACCAGATAGCTGGCATAAAATGAAATGTCATATTTTCCTGGAGAATGGTTTGATCAGTCCCACGCAGACTCATTGTACGCTCACCCCAATCGGGCGGGTAGCTGAGTCCAATGGGGTAGCCACAGCGGTTATTTTTTTCATAACCGTATTTTTTTAGAGTTGCCGTAAAGTTATCGGATATTTCAGCACAGGTATTGCCGGGTTTAAACATCGAAATAGCATTTTCAATACACTCAGAAATCACCTTTTCAATGTCCAAGTATTGTTGCGGAGGGCTACCCAAAAATAAAGTCCTTGAGCAAGGGCAATGATATCTGGCATAAGCGCCAGCCAATTCCAAAAACATGCCTTCATTGTTATTCAATTGTTGATCATTCCAAGTCATGTGACAAGCTGCCGCTTCATCACCAGCACCAATAAGAGGCACGAACGAAGTGTAGTCGCCATAATGACCTTGGTGGCCTTGGACGCCTGCATGCATTATTTCAGCAACTAAATCATTTTTCCTCATACCAGGCTTAACAACTTTCATGACTCGCTCGTAGACGCCCTCTATGACTTTTCCCGCACGCCTCATATAGGTAATCTCAGTATCTGACTTGACTGCTCTTTGCCAATTCACTAGACCAGTTTGATCACTAAAAATTGCATCCGGAAGGCTACTATATAAAGATTCAGCAGCTCGAGCTGAAAAATAATAATTATCTTTTTCTAAGCCAATTCTTCTTTTGTTTAACCCCTTATCTTTTAATATAGTTGCGAGAAACTCCATCGGGTGACGCTCAGTACTCATCACATAATCGTCTGGATAGGGAACAATGTCATCTAGGTCAAGGTCTGTTGTAAGCTCAGCACCTTTAGCATCAATGCCTCTGCCGTACCAAAAAAGTAGACCATCAGTACTGATTACGACACATTGGTGCACATAAAATGACCAACCATCGTAACCGGTAAGCCAGCACATATTGGCGGGATCATAAACGATCAACAGGTCGACACCTTCAGACTCCATAGCGACTCTAGTTTTTCTTTGTCTTTCGAAGTATTCAGACTTATCAAACCTTCTCCTACTCTGTTTCATAGTCATTAATTTGAATTCAAAAATGAGAAACTCATTATGTCTCAACTCCCTAATTTATGCAACCAAAAAAATTATTAAAATTATTTTTTTTTGATGTTCTTTCTCACTGTAATATTGCGCCTGTTATCTATTTAAGAAAAACTGCCTAAAAAAAGAATGCTTTGGAAAAAATATCATTCAGAGATCTCAAAACATGAGGATTCTGAAATCATTAAATCGAACGCTATCCTTGTTGCCGCTATTAGTATTTTTGCATTAGGATTTCCTGCAGCAGAATATTTGTTGGATGATTGGGATGTTGTGACTGTTATAACTGTTAGAAATGTATTTGCATTTGTCTTATTATTTTTTATTTGGATTGCTCTTGAAGGAAGTAGTGTTTTAAGAACCGCAAATTGGATTAAAGGATTCTGGATTGGTGGAATAGGGTTTGGGATAGGCTCTTTTTTGTTGCTTTTTGTACAATCATTAACAACGCCCGTAATCGCTGCGCTTGCTGCAGCTACAATGCCATTGGCGGCAGTGACTTTAGAGGTTATCTTTGACGGTCGGAGAATTACTAAATGGTTTTTGATAGGAATTATTTTAGTTTTATTTGGTGGCTTTTTGGCAACAGGGGCAACTTTTGAAGGTGTTAGTTTCGGACTTCGTTTAGGGGCGTTGCTTGTGTTTATACCTGCAGCTATATTTGCTTGGGGGTCACGTGCAACAGTAAAAAATCTTCCAGGAATGACCTCTCTTGGACAAACGACTATAACAACTTTTGGAATGGCAATCTTTACCCTTGTTTTATATGTTATTTGTAATTTTTTATTGCAATTAATTGGACCATATCCTGAAATTACAATAAGACATTTTGGTCTAGTACTTATCTATTCTTGGATTGGATTCGCAATATCGCAAATTTTCTGGATAAGGGGAGTAAGTGGGCTTGGAATTGGTATAGCTTCATTTCATTTGAATGCCCTACCATTTTATGTGATGCTTTTCCTTTTTTTACTGGGTGAAAGTTGGAACTGGCAGCAAACAGTTGGAGCTATAATAGTAATCACAGGGGTAATGCTCTCGCAAATTAAATTAGTCAATGATTAGCCATAAAACTTCAAACAGTGTCGGTGATGAGTTCAAGTCGCTATGGCAAGCTACCTCAACTCAGTTAGAAATAGATTCGTTTGAAGATAATTTGGACTGTGATATATTGATTATAGGTGCTGGCTTTACCGGATTGTCTGCGGCTCTGCATTTGAGTGAATTGGAGCAGGATGTGGTCGTAGTTGATGCAGTCGAGCCCGGATACGGCGCTTCGGGACGCAACGGCGGCCAGGTTATTCCAGGACTCAAACTCTACCCAGAAGAAGTTAGGAAGAAGCTTGGCGACGAAAAAGGGAATGCGGTCATTAATGCAACCAATGGTTCGGCCGATCTTGTATTTAACTTGATAAAAAAGTATCAGATAGATTGTAAAGCGAACCGCAATGGTTTTATTCAGCCTGCATTTTCAAATACCAGCTGCGGTGTAATTCGTAGTCGTGTAGAACTACTATCCAAACTCGGTGCTCCAGTTGAGTTGTTGGATAAAGAAACAACAGCAGAATACCTTGGTACTAATAGTTATTTTATTGCTTTACTGGATAAGCGTGGTGGTAGTCTGCAGCCTTTGAGCTATGCCCGTGGTTTGGCAAAAGCGGCGATTAGACAAGGTGTTAAAATCTACTCTAATGCTCTAGTCAACAAGATCAAACCGTTACAAGATCGTTGGCAGGCCTCCACTCAGAAAGCTAGTATTAATGCCAATCGTATTTTAATTTGTACCAATGGCTACTCTGATCTGAACAATAATCCTGGGCTTTGGCCTGGTCTCAATCGAAGCATTATTCCCCTGCATAGCTTCCAGGTTGCGACTCAGCCATTGAGTAACAAGCTACGGCAGAGTATTTTGCCACATGGCCATGTTGCTTCTGATACCAAACGCCTGTTGAACTATTTTCGTCTCGATCACGAAGGAAGACTAATACTTGGTGGAAGTGGCAACATTTATGAGGGAAAATCCATTAGAGATTTCTCACATATTGTCAGACGCATACAAAGTTTGTATCCTCAGATAACAGAGCCGCAGTTTGAATTTTATTGGAGTGGCAAAATCGCGCTGACAATGAGTGGATTGCCACACATTCACGAAATGGCGCCAGGAGTATATAGTGGTCTTGGTTATAATGGTCGAGGAGTTGGCATGGCCACTTTAATGGGTCAATGGCTTGCTGAACTTGTAACAGATGGTGATCAAATTCCAGGTATGCTTCCGCTTACAACGATAAAACCGATCAAACTTCAAAGTTTCAGGAAGCCAGTCATCACAGCGGCTTATTTTTGGAAATCATTGCAGGATAGAGTCGAAGGACGGCAAAAACCTATTTGAAATTATTAAAAGCATTAATCCAAAGATTGTATTAAACAATCCAAAAATTTACCGCCTATTTGTAACTGTTCAAGACTGATATATTCATTAGCCTTATGCGCTTGGTCGATACTACCAGGTCCGCAGACCAAAGTAGGGATACCAAGACGTTTTTGAAACAACCCGCCCTCGGTGCCAAATGTCACTTTACTATGAGCATCATTATCAAGCAATCGCTTTACATAAGTAACAAACTCTATACCTGGATTGGTTAACAAACCTGGATAAGCTGCTAGCGTTTCAAAATCAAAACCTGTATCAGCTGCAATCGAGCGCATCTCGGTTTGTAGATGATCTCGTGCATAGGCTTCTATTTTATCTAATAAATGCTGCGGATCTTCTTCATACAGATGACGGATTTCAAAATCAAACTGACAGAAATTGGGCACAATATTAAGCGCTGTTCCCCCTTGTACAACTCCAGTATGAAGTGTTGTGTAAGGCACTTCATAGTCTTTATCAAAGGGTCCATTTTTTTCTTTTTTCCGCGCCAATTGTCGAATGTATACAATTAATTCCGCTGCGTAGTCAATCGCATTAACTCCAAAAGGTGATTGCCCAGAATGACATGCATAACCTTTTACTTGCACACGACGAGCACACTTGCCTTTGTGTCCAATAACAACTTCCATACTAGTTGGCTCACCAACGATACAACAACTTGGTTTTATTGGCTGACGTTCCATTAGATCTAATAAGCGCTGGACGCCAACACATCCGACTTCTTCGTCGTAAGAAAAAGCCAAATGGATGGGTTTACTGAGATTGGCAGATAACATATCTGGCACGCGGCTTAATACTAAAGCGATAAAACCTTTCATATCAGCACTGCCACGTCCATATAGCTTATCGTCAGATTCTATCAAACAAAATGGATCAGTATCCCAGTCTTGGCCAGCCACCGGCACAACATCAGTGTGCCCTGATAGCATAATCCCACCAATATCTGTGCGTCCAATCGTTGCATATAAGTTGGCCTTTTTGCCACTCTCGTCATGCACCAAAGTCGATTGAATGCCATAATTTGTCAAATAAGATTGAATGAATTCAATTAATTCAAGGTTGGACTTATAGCTGGTGGTGTCAAACCCAACTAAGGTCCTCAGCAGCTCAATCGCTGTAGCTTCAATTACTGTGATTGTTTCTTTTTCTGATGTAGTGCTAGACGACATACTAGAGATCTCCAGCAACACCATAACTTGGTGCACTTCGAGGATCTATGGCACGAGTATTGTAATCCATCATTTGTCCTTCGAAGTCCCGCCACAGCTCTATCAGCTGATCAATAGGATCCTCATCAGCCCAATCCACTCGTAAATCCACTAATGGCCAAGGATGTTCATGTGCAACCTTAATTCCAGCCGAGTGCACAGGACCCTCTTCACCGCCAGCATCAAGGCCAGCCTGTAAGGCCAACAATAAGCGCTCAGCCAGATGTAAGTGGGAGTGCTTAGAAAAACTATCAGCCATAGCCTGAGGCACTTCAGTACTGATCAACAGATTTCCCGCTGCAATGCAACCATCACCCCTAACCACTGCATTAGTACCAAGGGTTTCTGAGCCAGTAAAGCTAGCACTTCGACCTTTAATATCAATCACTGCCAATTGCCGATAATCGATAAATTTTCGTCCCTTAGTAACTATTTGCACTGCTTGCTCGGGACTTGAACCCTGAGCAATTAAATCTAGCATTGAATTACCCAAGCTTGGGTCAGTAATATTTTGAGTACTTGCTGCTCCAACGCCTGCATGAACCCAGGGGCAGCGGCTTGCTACACAAATACTAGACGAGGTGATAGAAACGCCAACCATACCCGTTCTTTCACAAAAACCCGCAACAGAAAAAGTCATAACCCGCCCTCCATTTAGTTGTCTTCTTGACTTTATGCGTCAATAAAAAGAACTTTATTAATGATGTTGAGAATTATTCACCGTCAGGAATGATTGCCTCAACGTCAATTTCCATCACCATCTCTGGCAATGCTAATCCTTTTACAATTAATCCAGTAGAACATACGTGAACACCTTTAAGCCAACGACCGACTACCTCATACACTTCTTCACGATAAGATCGGTCGGTGATATAGATTGTGACTTTGCAGATATGTTCCAACTTGGCGCCTGACTCTTTAAGCAATATCTTGACACAACTCATCGCATTTTCTGCTTGTGCAGCAGCATCGCCAACACCCGTCATATTGCCATCCAAGTCAAAACCTGTTTGCCCTCTTAAAAATACTCGGTTGCCGGCTCTCACAGCCATACAGAGGTCATTATTCATCCCTTTACCAGGATACATTTCTGCGGTGTTAAATTTTCTAATTCGTTGATGTGTCATAATGTCTCCATTATAAATCTATTTAACCCTAAGTCACTATTATCAAGGTTTGATGCACTTTCAGGCTCTCGTTAACCTGAAGCATCGTACGCCAGATAATTGCGTTGTATGGATATCTGGTCAGCCAGAAACTTGGCGTCGTGCCAGACGCCCCAGATGAACGAGGACGCTCTTCGTGACTGCCACGGCAATCCCAGAAAATAAACCCCAGGCTCGACCGAAATGCCACGCTCATGTTTCGGCTTGCCTTCTTCATCGAAGGCGTCAACCTTTAACCAGCTGTAATCAACATCAAAACCTGTTGCCCAAAGTATTGAAGTTATTCCAGCCTCTGTCAGATTCAACTCAAGAACGGGATCAGTCACACACGGCGGGTCTGGTTCGATTTTGCGGACTTCAGGTTCCTCTGGAAAGTCAAGACTATTTCTTACCACATAAGCGTCGGCTTCGTCAAGCAGCGAAAGGGTATACGCATTCCCTCGCACAATATTATCCGCAAGATCCATCGCGAAATGCATCACATCATTTTTAAAGGATTCTGTCCTACCAACGAGCGTTATCCCTTGCCTAGCAAGAAGCCGGAAATCAACCGTATGACCACCACGAGCTCCGCTTACCGCAATGGTGACATGTTCCATACCTGGTTCCATGGTCACGGCCTCCCACTTACCGAGAACCCCCAGCCACCAAACAAAATCACGTCCACGATAGCTTCGAGGAGGAAGGTCGTGCGGGCCGACAGAGAGGTAAACAGATTTACCTGAAAGCAATAGTTCATCTGCGATCTGTGCCCCTGATGATCCTGCTCCGACTACTAGCACCGCACCCTCAGGCAATTGGTCTGGATTGCGGTAGGCGCTGGAATGGATCTGCGTGATTTCTACATCTGCAGGAACTAGGTCTGGAATCACAGGGATTTGAAAAGATCCGGTGGCGGCAACCACACTGTCGGCTTCGATCACACCATCCGAGGTTTCGACACGAAAGCCTGGACGGCCAACATTTCTTCGCACTTCTCTTACCTCTACACCGCAACGGATAGGCGCATTGATCATATCTGCATAAGCGACTAAATAGTCCGCAACCCGTTCCTTAGAAGGAAAAGCATTGGGATCGAAATCCGCGAACTCCATCCCTGGTAATCGATCATGCCAGGCCGGACCATTAGCAACCAGAGAATCCCATCTTTCCGAACGCCAGCGTTCCGCAATCCGGTGTCGCTCAAGAACGAGGTGAGGCACCTTGCAGTTGCTCAGATGCTCACTCATGGCTATACCTGCCTGACCACCACCAACCACGAGTGTATCTATTTTTTCAGCCAAAATTTTTGGAGTAGTTTATTCATACTAAGATTATATTTCAATTTAAATGAAATTTTTTATGAATACTGTGCAAGTATTGCGCGGTCGACACTGTTGTAGTCTTTAAAGGTTTTTATATTGATGAATGAGTTTTCTAATAATTTAGTAATTTCTATTTTTTGATTGTAACCATGTTCAAGGAGTATGTAACCCCCTAGATTTAGATTTTGAGGTGCCTGCTTAATGATTTCTCTGATGTCGTCTAAGCCGTCTTTTCCTGATATGAGCGCCTCTATTGGCTCATGCTTAAGGTCTTCTAGGTGTGGGTCATTTTCAGCTATATATGGTGGATTACTAATAATTAGGTCAAATTTTTTGTTGGGTAATGCTTCAAACCAGTTGCCACAATAAAAGTCAATTTTTCTGGTGGTATTTAGCTTTGCAATTTTTAAAGCATTATTAGATTTATCGGTTGCACTTAGTTGCCATGAAGGACATTTATCGGCAAGAGTAATTGCTATGACACCACTTCCTGTTCCCAAATCCAGAACATGGATTTTTTGGTTAGACTCAAACAATTCAACTGCAATATCGATCAAAAGTTCAGTTTCAGGTCTTGGAATCAAGGTAGCGGGAGACACTTTGAAGTCTAGATGATAAAAACCCTGTGATCCGCTTAAATAAGCAAAAGGCTTTCCTTGCTGTCTTTGCTGAATAAGTTCATCAAGCCTTTTCAGTTCTTTGTTGGTAAGCTTGTAATTTGAGTAAGTATAAAGTTGCTCTTTATTTTGACCAAGCACCAAGGTCAATAGCTGAGTAATATCAATCAGATCTTCCCTAAGAAAATCATTAATCGTTTTTCTCCCAGACATGGAGTAACTTTAGTTTGTTTGAGGTTCTAGAGTCGCTTTAGAGTTAGCCACAGTTTGGGCGGTCATTTGTCTTGAATCGATTAAGTTTTTAAGTGCAACAATCAAACCCAAGCCGATAAAAGCACCTGGCGGTAATAAAGCGATTAGTGTTCCTTGGTATTGATCAAAAAAAGTCACTTTCAAACCAGAACCCAGATCACCAAAAATCAGATCCGCTTGATCAAATAGTGTTCCACTTCCTAGGATTTCTCTCATCGCTCCTAGCAATACTAATACTATTGAAAAGCCAACACCCATCATCAATCCATCAATAACAGATCTATCCCAGGTGTTCTTTGAAGCGAAAGCTTCAGCACGTGCCAATATAGCACAGTTGGTAACGATAAGAGGAACAAAAATACCGAGTATTAAGTACATGTCGTAAAAGAATGACTGCATAATAAGGTCTACTACCGTCACAAAAGAAGCTATCAATAAAATAAAGATTGGAATTCTTACTTCTTTTCTGATGTGGTTACGAAATAATGAGACGCTAAGGTTAGAAGCAACCAACACAAATGTTGTTGCTATGCCTAAGCTGATTGCGTTAGTCACATTGTTGGTTACTGCTAGAAGTGGGCACAAGCCCAACAAAGCGACCAATGCTTGGTTATTGTTCCAAAGACCATTCCTAGTAATTTTTAAGTATTCTTGCATAAGGTAGCTATTATATCAACAAGCTGGTTTTGCTATGCCTTGAAATTATCAGGTGTTAGAGAATCTTTAATTTTTTTGAGAACTAAAGTTAACTTTGTCGTTTTTTGAGTTAACTAAAACAGTATCACCTGATTCGAACTCGCCAGAAAGAATTTTTTGAGAAAGAGGATTTTCAAGCATTTTCAAAATAGTCCTCTTAATTGGTCTAGCGCCGTAGACTGGATCGTAGCCATTTTCAACAATCTGATTAATAATATCGTCATTTACTTTAATTGATAGTCCAATTTCAGACAATCTTGACTGAAGTTGTTCTATCTGAAGTTTAGCGATACTTTTAATCTGTGATTTTTCAAGATTATTAAAAATAACAATTTCATCAATTCTATTAATAAACTCAGGCCTAAAGTGTCGGTTCAAAAGTCCAGTTAACTGGTTTTTTATATCTTTTTCTGGATTTTCTTGAATTAGATTAGAGCCTAAGTTAGAGGTCATTACGATGACGGTATTATTAAAGTCGACTGTTCGACCTTGGCCATCTGTTAAGCGGCCATCGTCAAGCACCTGAAGAAGAATGTTGAATACATCAGGGTGTGCTTTTTCAATTTCGTCTAGTAATATTATTGAATAAGGTTTGCGTCTAACAGCTTCCGTCAAAACACCTCCTTGTTCGTAGCCGATATAACCTGGAGGTGCACCTATTATTCTTGCAACAGAATGCTTCTCCATGAATTCACTCATATCCATACGAATAATGGCTTTATCGGTGTCAAAAAGAAAATCTGCAAGTGCTTTCGTTAGTTCAGTTTTTCCAACACCAGTTGGTCCCATGAATAAAAAAGAGCCATCAGGTCGACCAGGTTCAGAGAGGCCTGCGCGGGCTCGGCGAACAGCATTCGAAATAACTTTAACAGCCTCATCTTGACCGACAATACGTTGATGTAATATTTCCTCCATTTTCAATAACTTGTCCCTTTCGCCAGCCATCATTTTATCAACAGGGATACCTGTCCAGAGAGCCACAATGTCGGCAATTTCTATTTCAGTAACTGTATTTCTTAGCAGTGTCATTTGATTGTTTTCATCGTTATCACATTGAGAAATACCATTTTCTAAGTCAGGGATAATGCCATATTGAAGTTCACTCATTTTTGCCAAGTCATTACTTCTTTGGGCTATCTCTAGATTATTCTTTGCTTGTTCAAGTTCTTCTTTTAAGTGTTGAGAGCCTTGAACTTTTAGTTTTTCCCGTTTCCAAACTTCATCAAAGTCGCTATATTCTTTTTCTAATTTTTTTATATTAGATTCCAGTTCATTAAGTCTCTTTTTTGATGCCTTGTCTTTTTCTTTCTTTAAAGCCATTCTTTCAATTTTAAGTTGCACTAATTTTCGATCAAGCTTGTCCATTGATTCTGGCTTAGAGTCAATTTCCATACGTATTTGAGACGCTGCCTCATCAATAAGGTCTATGGCCTTATCTGGCAATTTCCTGTCACTGATATAGCGTTGTGAAAGTTTTGTTGCAGCTATAATTGCTGGGTCAGTTATTTCAACGCCATGGTGAACTTCATAACGTTCTTTTAGACCTCTAAGAATCGCGATTGTGTCTTCTTCGTTTGGTTCATCTATGAGAACTTTTTGAAAACGACGCTCAAGTGCAGAATCCTTTTCGATAAATTGACGATATTCATTGAGAGTAGTTGCACCGATACAATGAAGTTCACCACGTGCTAGGGCTGGTTTAAGCATATTTCCGGCATCCATAGCGCCTTCAGTTTTTCCTGCCCCAACAACAGTGTGTAGCTCGTCAATAAAAAGAATAACCTGCCCTTGTTCTGATTCAAGTTCTTTGAGGACAGCTTTTAAGCGTTCTTCGAATTCACCTCGATATTTTGCGCCCGCTACAAGCGCTGCCATATCCAACGCAAGGACACGTTTGCTTTTGAGCCCTTCTGGAACTTCTCCGTTAATAATACGTTGCGCTAAACCCTCAACAATAGCTGTTTTACCTACACCTGGCTCACCAATAAGTACTGGGTTGTTTTTAGTACGGCGTTGCAACACTTGAATTGCACGTCGAATTTCTCCATCACGACCGATTACAGGGTCTAGCTTCCCTTTTATTGCTTGCTCAGTTAGGTCTAAGGTATATTTATTAAGTGACTCTCTATGAGTCTCTGCGTTTCGATCATTCACTTTTTCATTTCCTCTAAGATTTTCTATTTCTGTATTTAAAAGTTGTTCGTTAACACCAAAATCTTTTAATATTTTTGTTGTTTGGTCATTGTTTTTGATAATTGCTAATAAAAATAATTCAGTAGAAAGATAACTATCACCTCTATCTAGCGCCAACTTGTCGGTCTGATTTAACAGGCGTAATAAGTTTTGAGATATATTTATATCGCCAGTTGGTTTATCAATTGCAGGCAGAAGATTGATTTGTTTATCAATTTCCTTAGTTAGTTTAGCGTGATCAACTTTACGATTTGTCAATAAGCTACTAACACTGCTTGTATTGTCTTGCAACATACTTCTTAGAACATGAAGTGGTTCAATCACACTATGATTATGAGCATTAGCAAGAGACTGAGCTGATGCTAAATCTTGTTGAAATTGGGTTGTTAATTTATCAATATTCATAAAATTTGAATTAATGTTTTTTATTAAGTTACTTGCTATCTATGGGATGATTAAGTTATTTCAAGCGAAAAAAATAAAATATTATGTTAAATTTAGTATTATTTGAGCCTGAGATACCAACCAACACAGGAAGCATAATCCGACTATCCGCCAATATGGGCACAAGCCTACATTTAATTAAACCTTACGGATTTGAGATGACTGATAAACGTCTCAGGAGAGCAGGGCTAGACTATAAAGAATTAGCCAGAGTCTTTGAGTATGAAAGTTTTAATCATTATATAAATGAAGCAAAACCAATGCGATTATTTGCTGTTAGCTCAAAAGTAAGTCAAAACTATACAAAAGTAAAATATCAAGAAAATGATTCATTTTTATTTGGTCCAGAAACACGTGGTCTACCAAAAGAGATACTAGACCATTATGACGGTATTACTCTTCCAATGCAAAAAGGCTCTCGCAGTTTGAATCTATCTAACTGCGTTTCTATAGTTGCGTATGAGGCATGGAGGCAGCTGGATTTTAATGGCAGTACCTAGTGTTGTATATCAATTCACATGAAAGTTGTATTAGTTAAGCTTAATTAATTGATAAGCATTATTAAAGTCTTTAATGGAAACCTCTTTTTTTCCAGAAAGTTGGACTTTCTTTAGATTTATTACGCCACTAGAGGTGGCAACATAGCATACGTCTTTGTCATATTCAATTACCTCACCTGGTGAGTTAGCAGTTTGTCTATTCACAACCTCTGCTTCAATAATCCTAAGCACTCTGTTTTTAAATTGATTAGCCATGGCATTGGTATATGCAATAGGACGAGGGTTAAACGCTCGAATCGCACGACTAATTTGCTCAGCACTTTGATGCCAATCTATTTGTGCCTCATCTTTTGTTACTTTCTCTGCATAAGTGGCGTCATTGTTTTGTTGTGGTCTGGCTTTCAATGTAGGCAACATATTTAAGGTTTCAAGAATGGCGTTGGCGCCTATGTTTGATAAAGTATCATGGAGAGTTTGTGCTGTTTCATGATTAGAGATTGTGCACTTTTTTTCAAACAAGATATCTCCTGTATCGAGCCCTTCATTCATTTTCATAATCGAAATTCCAGTTTCTTTATCACCTTCAAGAATAGCTCTCTCTATAGGAGCTGCGCCTCGCCAACGCGGCAGCAGGGAGGCGTGAATATTAAGGCATCCAAGCTTAGGAATTTGTAATACATCTTTAGGTAGGATTTGTCCATAAGCGGCCACCACCATAATGTCGGGATTTAATAAAGCAAGTTGGGTTTGGCTTTGCTTATCCTTTAAATCTTCTGGCTGAATAACTAACAGATTATTTTCTTCAGCAAAAATCTTCACTGGGCATGCAGTCAATACCTTGCCCCTACCTTTGGGTCGGTCTGGTTGACAATAAACTGCGACAACTTCGTGTTCTGATTGATTCAGAACGGAGAGAGATTTAACGGCAAATTTTGGTGTTCCAGAAAAAACAATGCGCATTATTTAATCGATTTACGACCAGCTTTGATAGCTAGTGAAACTTGCTTTGGTGAAGTGCCACCTAAATGATTTCGTGCATTAAGTGATCCCTCTAGCGAGATGGCATCAAAAACATCACTCTCAATTGAAGAATTAAATACTTTCAATTCCTTTAAACTTAATTCACTTAAGTCCTTGTTTTCATTGATTCCATAAGAGACAGCTTTGCCAACAATTTCATGGGCATCCCTAAATGTCATTCCTTTTTTGACAAGATAGTCCGCTAAATCTGTGGCTGTGGTATAACCTTTTAGAGCAGATTGATACATATTTTCCTTTTTTGCTTGAATAGTTGGAACCATATCAGCAAAAACACGAAGACAAGCATGCAGTGTTTCAACAGTATCAAATAGTGGCTCTTTATCCTCTTGGTTATCCTTGTTATAAGCCAAAGGTTGACCCTTCATTAATGTCAGTAATGCAACCAGATTGCCATAAACTCTGCCGGCTTTCCCACGAACCAATTCTGGGACGTCAGGGTTTTTCTTTTGCGGCATGATTGACGAGCCTGTACAAAAACTATCTGGAAGAGAGATAAAGTCAAATTGTGCACTTGACCACTGGATAAGCTCTTCAGAAAATCGTGAGAGGTGCATCATGATTAGGCTGGCATTAGCGGTGAACTCAATGGCAAAATCACGGTCACTAACTGCATCAATTGAATTTAGGCAAATTCGGTCAAAACCTAAAATTTCAGCGGTTAGTTCACGATTGATTGGGTAACTTGTACCCGCAAGAGCAGCGCTCCCTAATGGCATTGTGTTGATACGTTTATATCCATCTTGAAGTCTTTCATGGTCACGTTTAAACATTTCAAAGTAAGCCAATAAGTGGTGACCGAAACTAACAGGCTGGGCAGCCTGAAGGTGAGTAAAGCCCGGCATGATGGTTCCCTTTTCTTGATCTGCAAGATCAAGTAGAGCATTCAGTAATCGTTTAATTTCAGTAGTAATGTTGCGAACTTGGTCACGAAGATAGAGTCGAATATCAGTTGCAACCTGGTCGTTTCGTGAACGACCTGTATGCAGTTTTTTACCTGAATCACCACAGATTTCGGTCAACCGAGCTTCAATATTCATATGAACATCTTCCAAATCAACTGACCATTCAAATTGGCCATTGGTTATTTCATGCTTAATTTGGTCCAAGCCTTCAGATATTTGCTTTAATTCATTACCAGTCAATACGCCTACCTCACTAAGCATAGTTGCATGTGCTTGAGAACCCTCAATGTCGTAGAGGGCTAAAATTTTGTCAAAAGAAATGGAGGCGCTAAAAATTTTTACAAATTCGTCGGTTGGCTCATTAAAGCGACCACCCCATAAATGGTTTTTATCAGAGTTCATTATTCTATTTTTAAAATCATTAAAGCAAATTTCGTTTTCAGAGCACATTATTCCACTATATCGATGATAAATTATTGAAAATATAATAAAACCTATTTTTTGGTTTCGGAAAATACACCGACTCGACTGTTTTGTGAGATATTAATCCTGCCGATAACCAACATTGCCAATCAACACTCGATAAAATAATAATGGCAAAAGATTTGAATTGGAATCATGGATAGAGTACTTAAAATTGCAACTCGTAAAAGCCCATTAGCCATTTGGCAAGCTGAATTTGTGAGGTCGCAACTACAACTTTATTACCCCGAGCTTGACATTGAGTTGGTCAAAATGAGCACTCAGGGTGACCAGATGCTTAATTCACCTCTATCAAAGATTGGTGGAAAGAGTCTATTTATTAAAGAGCTAGAGGTTGGTATGTTGGAGGGTAGGGCTGATATTGCTGTGCATTCCATGAAGGATGTCCCTTATGAATTACCAGGTGAATTCGAGATTGGGGCGATATTGGCTCGTGAGAATCCTTTTGATGCTTTTGTTTCAAATCACTTTAATGAAATAAATGATCTCCCGCAAGGCTCAAGGGTTGGTTCATGCAGCTTGCGTCGTATTGTTCAATTAAAAGCAATTAGGCCAGACCTGGCGATTCTTGATTTGCGTGGCAATGTCAATACTAGATTAACGAAATTAGATAAGGGAGAATATGATGCTATCATTTTGGCCTGTGCAGGTCTCATAAGGCTTGGTTTTGAAGACAGAATTAAACAACCCCTTGATGCACAAACCTCTTTGCCTGCGGTTGGCCAGGGTGCCTTAGGTATAGAGAATAGAAAGGGTGACGAGGCTGTCAGAGAGCTTATCAAGCCACTCATCGACAGCAAAACGATGACCGAAGTTTTAGCTGAAAGGGCGATGAATGCTACTCTTGAAGGTGGCTGTTCGGTTGCAATCGCTGGTTATGCTGTCTCTAATGGAGAGGAATTGTTACTCAAAGGTTTGGTAGGCAACGTGGAGTCAGGTTCTATATTAAGAGCAGAGAGTACTGGTTCTATTTCTCAACCCAAAGCTTTAGGTGAATTGGTTGCAAACCAGCTTCTTGATATCGGTGCAGGAAAATTATTAGAAGGAGGTTAGATCATGATATTGACTAATTCAGAGTTAAATGATGTACTCAAAGAGCTTGATGGTTGGAAGATTGTTGATAACCAACTATCAAAAGAATTTAAATTTAAAGGGTTTATTCAGGCTTTTGGTTTTATGACTGAGGTAGCGATTACTGCAGAAACCATGGATCACCATCCTGAATGGTCAAATGTTTACAACAGGGTTATTATTAATTTGTCGACTCACAGTGAAGGTGGAATTACTATACTGGACAAAGAGTTAGCTATGAAAATTGACAGCATAAATAACTCAATACAATCCTAAAATTAACTTACTTATTAAGAAAATTGCCTAAGTCAAGACATTAATCAAATAGGGCATTAATAAAATCTTTGGCGTGAAAAGGTTTTAGATCATCAATAGCTTCACCAATGCCGATGTAGCGTATAGGCAAATTTAGTGAATCTGATATGGCGAATAACACACCACCCTTTGCGGTGCCGTCGAGTTTAGTCACGGCGATTCCAGAAAGTTCGATAGATTTATGGAATTCATTAGCTTGCTGAACAGCGTTCTGACCAGATCCACCATCTATCACTAGCAAAGTCTCATGTGGTGCTTCATCATTATGTTTTTTCAGAACGCGTTTAATTTTTTCTAACTCTTGCATTAGGTAATCTTGGGTATGGAGTCGTCCTGCTGTATCTGCAATCAGTATGTCAATATTTTTTGCGACTGCAGACTGGTAAGCGTCATAGACAACCGAAGCCGCATCAGCGCCAGTTTTTTGAGCAATTACGGGTATTTCGTTCCTCTCTCCCCATATCTGAAGTTGTTCTATTGCTGCTGCTCTGAAAGTGTCACCTGCAGCCAGCATTACTGACTTTCCTTGACTTTGAAATGATTTGGCAAGTTTACCTATCGTGGTGGTTTTGCCTGCTCCATTGATGCCAACGACAAGAATCACAAAAGTGCTGTCACTAACTGGCTCCAATAGGTTGTCATCTATGAGAAGTGCTTCTAATTCAATTTTAATCAATTGATATAAACTGTCGCCGTCTTTAAGTTCTTTACGAGAAGCCTTCTTTCGAACCGACTCGATGACCTTATCGGTCGTTTGAATTCCAATATCAGCGCTTATCATAAGTATTTCTAACTCATCCAGAAGCTCGTCATCGATTTGCTTTTTGCCAATCAGTATTGAAGAAAGTCCATCTCCAAGGCGACGCTTTGATTTAGATAATCTATCTTTTAGGGACGCTTTATTTGTATCAGTTTGTATATCTTTGTTTTGATTTTTCTTAAAAAAGTTGAGCATACTGACCTAATTTTAAATGGTAGGCAAATTTTACTATGCCATTGAACAAGAGAAGTGCAAATCAATGGTTGATTATTTCACATAACTTCTTTAATGAATCTTAGACATTAATGGTATTGAGACGGTATTATGTATCTATTTTCTGGAGTTTTGATGCTTTGGGTTAAGGCTATACATATTTTCGGTTTCATTTCGTGGCTTGCTGGCATGTTTTACTTGCCGCGACTGTTTGTTTATCATTCTATGGCGGATGATGAGATTAGCATTGAGCGTTTTAAGTTGATGGAGCGAAGACTCTATAGAGGTATTATGATGCCAAGCTTTATTATTACAACTGTGTTTGGTTTATGGATGGTTCAAAACTATGCTTGGGAAGTCTATAGCAATCAGTATTGGCTTATAGCCAAGTTAGTATTAGTAGGACTATTGATTGTATATCATTTTTACTGTGGCTATTTGGTAGGTGTTTTTGCAGAGGATAAAAATACCCGGTCTGACACTTTTTATCGTTGGTTCAATGAATTTCCAGTTCCAGTTCTTATTGGCATTATCATCCTTTCTGTTGTTAAGCCCTTTTAAGTTGAATTTATGAGTATTACTGAAGACACAAGAGAGTTGAATGCTTATATCGACAGAAAGGTTGATATTCACTCAGTTGCATCGTTCAAAGGGAACGAACACATTATTCGACTTAAACTAAAGTTTGATATTAAAAAAATACGTGAAGCACTCGATGTAGTGAGTGCCAAGTCAGAATTTAAAACTGCTGCGTCAGGTTTTCATGCGCTAGCTATGACTCGAAGAAAAAACCATACAGTGGAATCAGATAAAGACTTAGTTGGACGCTATTACACTCGAATTGATGAGAGTTATGAGGAAGTAGCAAAAGATGAGTTGATTGACGAATCTGCTTTTACTGAATTGGTGGATGTTTTTAAAGGAACCTATTTTGAAAAAATTTACAAAGAACTATCGGCTCGATATCCGATTGGAAGGGTTCGTATTCTAGAAAAAGACAGCTTTAATTGCAACTCCTGGCATAGAGATCCTGAACCACGAATCCATATCCCAATTTATACAAACCCTGGAGCCTTGCTTATTATTAACCACCACTGCACCCATCTACCCGCAGATGGTTCTGTTTATTTTACTGATACCCGAGGCTATCATACTGCCCTTAATGGGGGTGTAAAGCCAAGAGTTCATCTAGTAGCAACACTGGCTTATCCAGAGTATCAGCCTTAGAAAAAAAAGATGAAAAATTATAAGAAAAGTAGTGCTAAATTGCCAGTTTATTCTGAGGATAAACCAATTGACTTTCGAAGTGATACAGTTACATTGCCAACTGCAGGCATGTTTGAGGCCATCCCAAAAGCTAAGCTTGGTGACGATGTATATGACGAGGATGTTGAAGTACTAGAACTGCAGCAATATGCAGCAGAGTTGTTAGGCAAAGAGGCGAGTTTATTTTTCCCTAGTGGCACCCAGAGCAATTTAACCGCAATACTTTCCCATTGCCAACGGGGAGATGAGGTGCTTATTGGGCGTGAGTACCACACTAATTTATATGAAGCGCGTGGTGCATCCGTCCTTGGCGGAGTTGGCATTTGTCCTATTGATATCAATGAATCTGGTGCTATGGTGATAGAAGATATGATTAATCAAATCAAGGAAGATGACCCTCATTATGCAGTCACCAAGTTGCTTTGTTTGGAAAATCCCACTGCAGGACTGGTTCAGCCACAGTCTCAAATTGATGCCTTAGCAAAAGCTGCTCACGAAAGAGGTTTGAGTGTTCATCTAGATGGTGCTCGTTTGTTCAATGCTCACATTCATACTGGTTTATCCCCCAAGGAACTAACCAAAAACTGTGACAGCGTTTCTATTTGTTTGTCGAAAGGTCTAGGTGCGCCAGTAGGGACATTATTAGTGAGTAGCCATGAAATAATCGCAAAAGCGAAACGCATAAGAAAAATTCTAGGTGGTAGTATGAGGCAGGTCGGAGTTATTGCTGCGTGCGGGATGTATGCCCTTAAGAACAATATTGCAAGACTTCAAGAAGACCATAACAATGCAAAGCTTTTGGCTCAAGGTTTGTCTGAAATATCAGAGTTAGAAGTAGATTACGGTGAAAACCAAACCAACATGCTTTTTGTTAATTGTCCAGAGCAGCATCGTGCACCTCTAGAGCAGTATCTATTTGATAATCATATTAGAATCTCAAGTCTTGACAGAGGCAGGCTGGTATGCCATTTAGGTATCACTGAAAAGGATATTAGGTCTGTTATTGAAGTTTTTGGAAAATACTTTAAGAGCTGACAGTCTTTTATTATAATATTTGATCTAAAAAAACTTTAGTGCGTTCATGTTGTGGGTTATTGAAAAATTCTTCGGGTGAATTTTGTTCCACAATTTCGCCATCAGCCATAAATACAATTCTGTCCGCAACCTGACGAGCGAAACCCATCTCATGGGTTACACAAATCATTGTCATACCGCTCTTTGCTAGTTCAATCATTGTCTCCAAGACCTCTGATACCATTTCAGGGTCAAGTGCTGAAGTAGGCTCGTCAAACAACATAACCTTTGGTTGCATACATAGACTTCTTGCAATGGCCACACGTTGTTGCTGACCACCCGAAAGTTGATCTGGATACTTGTCTGCTTGTTCTGGTATTTTGACTTGTTCTAGCATTGCAATGGCTCTTTCTTTGGCTTCACTTTTATCGATACCGCGAACCCAATTTGGACCTGCCATACAGTTTTCTAAGACCGTCAGATGAGGAAACAAGTTAAAACTCTGAAAGACCATCCCTATGTCTTGGCGAACAACATCAATATCTTTCATTCTTTCATGCAGTTCTATACCGCTAACATGAATTGTGCCTTGTTGGTGTGCTTCCAAACGGTTAAGGCAACGAATAAGGGTAGACTTTCCAGAACCAGAAGGGCCACAAATTACAATCTTCTCTTTGAGTTTAATCTCGAGATCGATGTTGGATAGGGCCTGGAAATCTCCATACCACTTATTGACTCCCTTGAGAGAAATGATTGGAGTCACTTCTGTGTTATTTGGGATATTGGTTTTTGTATCCATCATTAACTTTTTTGTTTGTATTTCTCTTCAATCCGAGCCTGAATCACCTCGAGCACAATCGTTAGAGCCCAATAAATCATTGCAGCTGTCAGAAGCATTTCCATGTGTCTGAAATCTCTTGCCCCTAAGGTTTTAGCGAGATACATTAATTCCCAAACTCCAAGAACAGAGGCAAGAGAGCTATCTTTTAGCATGGCGATAAATTGGTTACCTGTTGGAGGGACGATGATGGGTACAGCTTGGGGTAGGATGATTTTACGCATCATAAGACCAAACTTAAAGCCAAGAGCTCTTGAAGCCTCCCATTGACCCTTAGGGATACTCTGTATTCCTGCACGGAAGATCTCTGTCATATAGGCGCCATAACAAAGTGACAGGGCGGTGATGGCTGCAGGTACTGCGTCGACCATAAAACCGAGTTGTGGTAGCCCTTTATAGATTAGGAAAAGTTGCAAAAGAAGTGGAAGCCCTCGAAACAGAGAAGTATAAAAACTGGAAATCGCATAAGCAAAGCCGTTATTCGAAAGTTTTGCAATGGCACCAATGATGGCAATTGCGGTCGCAATAACGATTGAGATTGCTGAAATATAAATGGTCGTAAATAGCCCCCGAGTGATCATGAGTGGAATCCTACTCTGGATAAACGACATTTTGAGATCAAAAGAATAGGCAAATGCCAAGAAAAGTAAAAATAATTCAAGCCAGACAATTGCAATTTGTATTTTTAATTTAAAGAAACTAATTGCAAACAAATTAAGGACAAATAGAATTGCGAGAACAAAAGAAACAGCGAATCTACCAAAAAAACCGCTCTCTTTGGGGTCTCCTATAACAGGCCTAAGGAATTCACCAAAAAGGGTGTTTGTAAAATTAAGGGCAAA
>JAKUUR010000010.1 GCA_022448455.1 Candidatus Thioglobus autotrophicus | reverse complement strand
CCAATTATCATTATTAAATCCCAAACAAGAGGATTTATTCTGAGGACCACAGCCAACATGCAGAAAAGTTTTCATCAGATTTATTTTAATAATTAGAAGACATTTAAATGAAGCTAAAATTTGGGTTCTGGTAAGAATGGTATTGCTATTTTTTTTATTTCCTCATCAGATTTTTTTTGTTTAAATGCAACAAGAAATAAATCACAAGCTTCTGGTCTTCTCCCCCCTACTCTAGCCTTAAATCCTGCCTCATAGAATGCCTTATCTAATAAGGAATAGGTGAATCCACCCTTATGTATCATAAATACATTCCCATCTGCTGTAGTTTCTCTGTGTCCAAACAAAACATCAAATGCAGTTACTGGACCATCATGTCCTTCATAAAGCGTCTTAAACAACTTATCTTGTGTAACTGCTTCGCCAGCACTTTGTAAGTCAGGGCATGTAATAACAACTATGCCGTCTTCTTTCAACACTCTATAGAATTCTCTTAGAGCGATTGGAACTTCGTGTGGAAAAATGTGTTCAATGTTGTGAGATGAGTAAACAGCATCAACACTCCCAGTTTCAACTAACTTCATGTCTGTCAACGTACCCACTATATCTGGATTGACATTTTTATCAATATCGAACCTAATTTCTTTCCAATTATCATTATTAAATCCCAAACAAGAGGATTTATTCTGAGGACCACAGCCAACATGTAGAAAAGTTTTCAACAATTTTATTTTTAATAATTAATGAAGTGATTGTTTAATTATATCTAAAATTATAGTTCTTAATGATCGCGATAGTCTTTCCGGTTAGGCTAATTGATTTAGAGTAAATTTAGATGTAAAACTTGTGGTTCATAGAAAAACCCCGCATATCATATCCCACTGATTTGGTTACAAAATACGGGGCTTCTTTGTAATGGCGGAGTGGACGGGGGTCGAACCCGCGACCTCCTGCGTGACAGGCAGGCGTTCTAACCAACTGAACTACCGCTCCAAATTTTGGTGGGCGCTACAAGACTTGAACTTGTGACCCTCGCCTTGTAAGGGCGATGCTCTCCCAACTGAGCTAAGCGCCCAAAAAAAAAAATGCCCGATTCTTTTTTGGAATCGGGCGTATTATACTTACAAAAAATCTGCTTAGTTAACAGATTCCTTCAATAATTTACCTGCTTTAAATGCTGGCACTTTTGAGGCAGAAATTTGGATAGTTGCACCCGTTTGCGGGTTACGTCCTATGCGAGCTGCTCGACTTCTAACCAAAAAACTACCGAAACCTGTAATGGAAACTTTATCTCCACTTGCTAATGCACCTGAAATTGCTCCTGTTGTTGCTGATAGGGCTCGAGCGGCATCAGCTTTGGTTAGACCTGAGCCATCAGCAATAGCTGCGACTAAATCTGATTTATTCATTTCTCTCTCCTTAGTTTTTTTTTGAATTTGTGTGGATCTGCTTGAATCATACAAAGATTATCTCTAATCTTTAAGTTGATTATCCATTATTAAACCCTTCTGTCAAGCGACTTTCAGCAAAAATTATTAAATAAAATTGCATAATTTATGCAAATAATAATATGAAATTATTGGCTAGATAACTTTTTTCTTTATATGAGGAATAAAACCTTCCTCCCAGACTTTGGAATCAATTGCTCCGATGTGTTTATATAAGATAACACCCTGTTGATTTACCAAAAAAGTTTCAGGTGTTGCATAGACTCCTAAATCAAGTCCTATCTTGCCACTTGGATCAAAAACGATAACATCAAAAGGATTACCCATCACCTCTAAATATTTTTCACCATCAGCCCTTGTATCTTTGTAATTGATGCCGATTAATTGCAGGTCTTTGTTGTTTGCAATCTTCATCATCATTTGATGTTCTTGTCGGCAGGTTAAACACCAAGAAGCCCAGACGTTAACCAGAGACATATTATTGTCACTAAATAGGTCAGTTAACAAAACTGATTCATCAGAATAAAAATCCTGAGCTTCGATATTAGGAAACATTTTTCCCAGTAATGGTGAAGGAAGTTTATTTGAAGTAGAGTTAAGGCTGAAGTAAAGAAAGACAACTACGACGACAAATAAAATGAGGGGAATGAGTTTTTTCATTCTTTTGTACTAGAGTTTTGTAGGGCTTCTGCAACCTCTGGGGGCATGTAATTTTCGTCATGCTTAGCCAAAACTTCAGTCGCTAGAAAAAAATTTTCATCAGACACTGAACCCGTCGCAACTATACCCTGTCCCTCTTTAAATAGATCAGGCAATATGCCCTCAAAGTGCACTTCGATGGTCTTCTTGTTATCTGTCAATGTGAAGAAAACAAGCAAGTCATCTCTAATAACGCTTCCTGGCTGTACTAACCCCCCAATCCTAAAACTTTTTCCTTTAGGAATCTTGCCCTCTGAAACGTCAGTTGGTGTAAAAAAGTAAAGCAAATTATCATTGAAAGCCTTAATTCCAAAGTAACCCGCCAAGCTAACTCCGAACACAAGAAGTGCAACTAATATCATACGATTTTGACGCTTAGTCATTCTCTCTTGCGTACTTGTTTTTTAATTGATTGCGTATTTTTTTGTGGTTAATTGACGCACGCACAAATAGTCCTACAATTAATATAAAGGTTATGCCATAAGAAAGCCAAATATAAAGGGCATATTTGCCATAAGGTAAGAAAGATAAGATTTCAGCTAAGTTCATGACTGTTCTCCCGTTACAACGGCACGAACCCAGCGTGAATTTTGTTCACGAACTAATACTTCATCTCTAGCATTCATTAAAGCAAGAACTCCGTAAAGAAACTGAAACGCAAACACCATAATAATTAAAGGCCAAAGCATGTCAGGATGCACAGAAGGTTCTGCAAGGTCTTCAAGAATCGAGCCTTGATGAAGGGTATTCCACCATTTGACTGAATAATGAATGATCGGAAGATTGACTAAACCAACAATCGCTAAAATGGAACTCGCTTTGGCAGCAGTTTTAGGGTTATCAAAAGCGTTATTTAAAGAAATATATGCCAAATACAAAAATAACAAAATAAGTTCAGATGTCAGTCTAGCGTCCCAAACCCACCAAGTTCCCCACATAGGTTTACCCCAAACTGCGCCAGTAACTAAAGCCATTAACGTAAAAGAAGCCCCAATTGGGGCAGACACTTTAGCGACAACTTCAGCCATCTTGATTTGCCATATTAAGCCTATCCCGCCTGCCATTGCCATAATAAAATAAACCAACATAGACATCCAAGCGCTAGGTACATGAATATACATAATCCTAAAACTCTCACCCTGCTGATAATCAGCTGGCGCAAGTACTAAACCCCAATACAATCCCAAAATGAGTAGCGCAATAAATGGCCACAAAAACCAAGGAATTAACTTGTTGGTTGTTTCATAGAAAACCTTAGGTGAAGCAAGTTTCTGAATCCACTTCCACATAACTAAATCATAGTAAAAAAATAAAAGGATTTATTTTAATGACTTTTGGGCTACATTGTTTCGTAAATAAGTAGGCTGCGGTAACTCATGTGTCGGCTTTTGACCTGACTCAATAGACAATATTGATAAATCAACAAGTTCAGAAGATTCTGGATAAAGCTCTGACTCAACACACTTAATTTCACTCGCTTTAATCAATGAATCCTTGTAGATCTTCCATCCACTTCCAACGCCCACAAATTCAGCGCCTAACTTGTCAACCTGTTCTGGTTTACAAATTCGCTCACTTTTGACAATACCTTCTTCATAAACTGCCCAATATACTTCCCCCATTCGGGCATCAATAGCAGTTGCTACTTTTTGTGTTTTAAATTTCTTAGAAGCTCTAAAACTAAGTAATTCCAAGGTTGAGAAACCTAAAGTAGGAATATTACAAGCAAGTGACAATCCCTGAACAACTCCAATGCACATTCTAACGCCAGTAAAAGACCCAGGTCCTTTAGTGTAAGCTATAAAGTCAACTTCACTTAACTTTGTATCAGCTTCACTAAATACTTCGTCACATAACTTCAAAATATGGCCTGAACTTTTAGCAACATCTGAAACTTTCCTGCTTGTTTTTACATCGGATGAGTACAAAGTTATAGATGCAACTTCCGTACATGTATCAATAGCTAGTATATTCATTGTATAATTTTTTTATACTTATTATGTATTGACAATACCATATCTACTCTTTTATTTAAGCGATCAGGGTGCTTAACTGGATGGTAATAGGATGGACCTTTTAATAACGCAACAAGGGTTGCCATTTCCCTCAAATCTAAATCGTCCACCTTCTTGTCAAAGTAAAACCGGCTAGCACTCGCAAAACCGTGGAAAGCTATTGAACCTTGCTGTGCTAAATATACCGTATTCATATAACGCTCAAGAATATAATTCTTATCATAGTTCAACTCCATCAACATTGCCATTAATACCTCATCAATTTTTCTAGATAAAGTTTTATCCCTTGACAGAAGAGTATTCTTGATTAATTGTTGGGTAATAGTACTAGCACCTCTGATGGGCCTATCTTCCAAAAAATATCCATAGAAAACTCTCACAATTTCTTTAAAATCGACACCCCAGTGCTGAAAAAATGATTGATCTTCGATTAGCAAAAGCATGTTAACCATTTCTTTAGGATATCCCTCTAGAGGGTATTCAATTTGATTGATTTTCTCGCTTTCTTGAATCTCTGAAGAGAGGGCACCTTTAACGAGATGATTTAAATAGATAAGGTAACCAAAAAATAAAATCAAGCCTAGCAAAATAATTCGCTTTAGCGATTTTTTCATAGATATATTAAGTATAAAGTTAACTAACCTTATTGTAACAAAATCACAAACTCAGAATCTTTAATCCCTAATATCTACAAAACTTCCACAAATAATTGTGAAAAAACGACAAGTAGTATAAAATACTCACTTCCTTGCTTGATCAGCGCTTGCTGGCAAGCTTTTATAATCCATAAGGAGATGTTAATGAGACATTACGAAATAACTCTCATTGTCCACCCTGACCAAAGCTCTCAGGTAACGACGATGACAGAAAAGTACAAAGAAATCATCACTACAGGTGGTGGTGGTGTTCATCGTGAAGAGGACTGGGGTCGTAAACACCTAGCCTACCCAATCAATAAAATCTATAAAGCACATTACTTGATGATGAATATCGAGTGTGACAAGGAAACTCTGGATAAACTTAACTATAATTTCCGTTTTAATGATGCAGTGCTTAGAAACTTAATTATTTCTAAATCAAAAGCTATTACTACACCTTCAATCATGATGACAAATACTGAAGAAGAGAAAGAGAAAGCAACAACAAAAAAATAGGAGATTGATATGGCTAAAAAACAAGTAACTAAAAGACGCAAATTTCAAATTCCTGTTAACCGCTTTTGCCGCTTTACTAAGGCTGGCGTTAAGGAAATAGACTACAAAGATGTTGATACTTTATTAAAGAATATTGACGAGAGTGGTAAAATAACACCATCAAGAATAACTGGCACCTCTGCCAAATTTCAGCGTCAGTTAACTACTGCAATCAAGAGAGCTAGATTCTTGGCATTGATTCCTTATACTGACAAACACAAGAAATAGGAGCCCTTATGCAAGTAATTTTATTAGAAAAAAATGAAAAGCTGGGTAACTTAGGTGACGTAGCAAATGTGAAGTCTGGATATGCGCGTAATTACCTGATTCCTCAAGGTAAAGCCAAACCAGCAAATAAAGCAAACTTAACAGCATTTGAAGCAATTAGAGTAGAACTCGAAGCAAAAGAAGCAGTAGCTTTGTCTGACGCACAAACCAAAGAGTCAGCGATGACAGATATTGTTTGCACCATTTCTGCAAATGCAGGTGAAGAAGGCAAACTATATGGATCGGTTAGTCCGGCTGATATTGTTGAAAATCTTCACTCCCAAGGCTTTGAAGTTGAAAAGCGCGACATCAATATGCCAGAAGCAATCCATCATACAGGTGAATATGAAGTTAGCGTTTCCCTATATGCAGAGGTTCTTGTCACTATAAAAGTAATTGTTATAGCAGCTACTAAAAGTGAATAAGTAAAACCAATTCATATAAGTGAGTTAAAATAAAGAGCCCTTCTTCGAGGGTTTTTTATTTTTTTGTTTTACACTGATGGATATTGAAAATACCAAATTACCACCAAACTCAATAGACTCAGAACAGTCGGTGCTTGGTGGACTCCTTTTGCACAACGATTCCTGGGATAGAGTTGTCAATATCCTCAGCACAAATGACTTTTATCAAGCCTCTCACCGAATTATTTATGATGCAATCGTGACCCTACTTGAACACGACAAGCCCGCAGATATTCTGACAGTAAAAGAACAAGTTACAAAAACCCACGATGAGGACTCTATTGGTGGTTTTGCCTACCTTGCACAAATCGCAGACAATACTCCTACAGTTTCGAATATTGAAACTTATGCAAAGCATGTTAGAGAGCTATCCGTATACAGACAACTTATAAAAATCGGTCGAGAAATCGCTGACACTGCATTCCAGCCAAAAGATATTGAAGTCAACGAACTACTTGACCTTTCTGAAAAAAAGATTTTTGAAATTGCAGAACAAGTTAGTCGCAACCAAAAAGACATAACGAACATCAAAGATATTATTAAGGATGTAGTAAACCGTGTTCATGAGATGCAAGAGAAAAAAGGCTTTAAGGGCATTGAAACCGGTTTTGCTGATTTAGACAAACTGACATCTGGCTTACAAAATGGTGACCTAGTTATTATCGCCGGTCGACCTAGTATGGGGAAAACTTCACTGTCAATGAACATTGTTGAACATGTCGCCATTCATAACTCGATTCCAGTTGCAGTTTTTAGTTTAGAGATGCCAACAGAGCAATTAGTAATAAGAATGATTTCGTCCTTTGGTCGTATCGATTCAAGTAAATTACGTGACGGTGATATGACAGAAGTAGACTGGAACAGCTTTAATCATGCAGTAAGGGCTTTCGAAGAAAGTACAATACTAATTGATGAAACGCCCTCCATTACACCTACAGAAATACGTGCAAAGTGTCGCCGCCTTAAAAGGCAGTATCCAGACTTGGGTTTAGTGATGGTCGATTACCTTCAACTTATGACCGTTTATGGAAAATCAGAAAACAGAGTTCAAGAAATTTCTGAAATATCACGCTCTTTGAAATCACTTGCCAAAGAAATCAATGTACCAGTCATTGCCATATCACAACTTAATCGTGGCGTCGAATCTCGTACCAAAACTGGCAAAGGAAGAATGCCCCAAATGGCTGACCTGCGTGAATCTGGATCGATTGAACAGGATGCCGATATTATTGGCTTCATTTATCGTGACGAACTTTATCATGATGATGCATATACCAATCCAGAGGAAGTTGGTAAGGCTGATTTAAGAATTTCAAAGCATCGCAACGGGGCAACAGGAAACATAAAGCTTGCTTTTATTGGGCAATATGCAAGATTCGAAGATTTGGCTTTTGAAGATCGATTCCAAAACATTACCAATGATGAAATGAATGCATCATACATCAATAATATGACAAATTTTGACCAGGACGATTTCTAGAATTACATTCCAAATCCTTACCACCCATCATAGTCATTATGACAAAGTCTTTCATTCAAATTAGTGACAGTCATATTGATGATAATAAGTTAGTTCTGGGTGTTGACTCACAGGCGAATTTAGGTTCCATCGTTAGTATGATTTCTGATCAGAATTATGATGTCTTACTTATAAGCGGCGACTTGGCTCATAATGGAACTCTTGAGTCCTATCAAAAACTCCAGAAAATACTTAACCCTATTGAGACCGAGATCTACGTATTACCAGGAAATCATGATGATTTTTCAAACCTATCTCAAGTTTTTAACCAATCTTCTTTGTGTAACTTTATTATTGGTTGTTGGGAAATTATTACCTTAGATTCAGTACAATCTGGAAAAGTTAGTGGTCGATTAAGCGATGAACAACTTCATTCCTTGTCGCAACAAATTAGTTCATCAAGTGCAAAATATATTGCTCTTTGTCTGCATCACCCACCCGTTTCAATGCAGAGTGACTGGGATGATGAAATGTCACTTGAAAATCCTGATGATTTGTTTGCTGTGATTGACCAATTTGACACTATTAAGGCTGTAATGTGGGGACATGCTCATCAGTGTTGTGAATTTAATCGTAATGGTGTGAAGTTGTTCTCCTGCCCTTCTACGGCACTTCAGTTTAATGGGCAATCGGGTATTGGTTATAACCACTACACGCTCAATGAAGATGGTGAAATTTATTGTAAGACGCGGTGGTTATGACAGACGATTAGCCTCAAATCAGAGTAATTTACGAACAACAAAAAAAGGTTTCATATTTCAATAGAAATTAAACCTCTTCATGTTAAGATGGCTTGAATACTGCGTGGATACGTACAATGGAGCGAAATGGCAAAAAAACAAATAAAAGAAGAGAGCCATAAATTGGTTATTGCAATATCTTCCAGAGCACTCTTTAATCTCGACCGTTCACATAAGATCTTTAAGGAAGAAGGAATTGAAGCGTATGCAAAGCATCAACAGGAAAACGAAAGCGCTATACTAGAGCCTGGTGTCGGTTTCACACTGGTTAGAAAGCTACTCAAACTAAATAGTAAAAAGACCCCGATTGATGTTATTTTACTTTCCAGAAATAGTGCAGATACTGGATTAAGAATCTTTAACTCAATCGAGCATTATGGCTTAAATATATCTAGGGCAGCCTTCACTAGGGGAGAAAGCACTCATCCATTTGTTGGCGCTTTTAAAGCTGACTTATTTCTTTCTAGTAATTACCATGATGTACAAAAAGCCCTACAATCTGGCTTCGCTGCAGCCTCTATTGTGGAATCCAAGTCAGATAACATCCATCCACATCAACTCCGAATAGCTTTTGATGGTGATGCGGTTATTTTTTCTGACGAATCTGAAAAGATATTTCAAGAGCAAGGACTCAAAGCTTTTCACGAAAACGAAATGCTATCTGAAAATGTAGAACTTAAAGCTGGACCCTTTAAATCTTTTCTTGTCTCTTTGCAAAAAATTCAGTCAACCTTTCCAGAGGAAAACAATCCCATTAGAACGGCTTTGGTTACCGCTAGATCTGCCCCCTCACACAAACGGGTAATCCACACGATGAGGGAATGGGGTATTCGTATCGATGAGTCCTTTTTTCTTGGTGGTCTAGACAAGGGTATTTTCTTAAGAGAGTTTGCTGCCGACATCTTTTTTGATGATCAACAACAGCACTGTAATTCAGCCTCTAAATATGTATCAACTGGGCACGTACCTAGCGGTATAAAGAACATATAAAGTATAAATAACATCTTCTACATTGCTTGAACAGTGAAACGTATTTCGTTGGTAAAATACCTCCAAACTATATAAAACCTTACTAATGTCAAAAAAAATTCAAGCAATTCGAGGAATGAATGATCTCCTTCCATCAGAGTCGAATCTCTGGTTGGCACTAGAAGAGATCATTAACAAGTTATTGATTTCCTATGGTTACAAATATTGCCGCACACCTATCGTTGAAAATACTGAAACTTTCTCTCGTGCAATTGGAGAAGTGACCGATATAGTTGAGAAAGAGATGTATACCTGGAAAGACCTCAGTGGAGATTCTCTGACCCTGAGACCTGAAGCGACAGCTGGCATTGTGCGAATGATGATTGAACATAACTTACCGCGTGAAGGAATTCAAAAAGTTTTTTATCATGGACCCATGTTTAGACATGAACGACCTCAAAAAGGCAGGTATCGTCAGTTTCATCAAGTTGATGTAGAAGTGTTTGGTGCCTCTGATGCCAAGGTTGATGCTGAATTAATCGAAATAACTGATTCTCTCTGGAAGTTAATCGGAATTAATAATGCCAGTTTAGAAATTAACTCTTTAGGTTCAAGCGAGACTCGATCATCCTACAGAAAGCTTTTACAAAATTACTTTATTGACAACAAATCTCAATTAGACGAAGACAATTTGCGTCGACTAAAAACAAACCCGTTAAGAATATTAGATAGTAAAAACAATGAAATGGAAGCTTTGATAGAAGGTGCACCAAAAATGATTGACCACCTTGATGATGAATCTGAAGAACACTTCTCGGCGTTCAAAAATTATCTTGATTGTCTTGAAATACCATACATTATAAATCCGAGACTTGTAAGAGGACTGGATTACTATAATCGTACCGTTTTTGAATGGATTTCAAATGACTTAGGTGCCCAAGGAACTATTTGTGGGGGTGGTAGATATGATGGTCTAGTGGAAAAAATGGGTGGCAACCCAACCCCTGCTATAGGTTTTGCTATTGGTATTGAGAGACTTATCCTTCTCATCAAAGATCGAACTAATAAACTCCAAGAAAATAAACCTCACCTGTATTTTGTTGCACTAGGTGAAAAAGCTCAAATGGCATCAATGAAGCTCTCTAGAGATATCCATACGACTCTGCCAGAAATAATTATTACTAATGATATGAGCCTGGGTAGCATAAAAATCCAAATGAAAAAGGCAGACAAATCTAATGCAGACTTCGCTTTAATTTTAGGTGAAGAAGAATTATCAAATAATCAACTTAGCATTAAGCCCTTAAAGGGACAAGGTGACCAACAATTAATTAAGCTTGAGGGTATCATTCAACATCTTCGGGAGATATTATGAAAAACTTTATCCAAGTCGGCGGCGCAGAAGAAGAGCAGGTCGAACAAATTAAGAAATGGTGGAATAGTTATGGTAAGCAGATAATAGCTGGTGCTGTTATTGGTCTCTCTGGTATTTGGGGATGGAATACTTATTCAGATTATCAAGATAAGCAGTCTTTAAATGCAAGAAGTCTTTACCTTAGTTTTGCTTCAGATTCTAACAATCTCGGAGCCTACGATAAATTAACTACAGATTTTTCTTCGAGCAGTTATACGGACCAGGCAATATTATTGATGGCCAAGTATCTCTTTGACGCGGGAAGCTATACCCAAGCACTCGGTGTAATTAAGCCTCTTATTAATAATTCAAGTTCAGTAATTGCTACCACGGCGGCTCTAAGAGTAGCTTCTATTTACTTACAACTAGGGCAACACGACCAGGCACTGTTAATACTTGAGGGACAATCTGATGATGGCTTTTCAGGCCTAATTTATAATCTAATGGGTGATATATACTTAGACCTTGGTAACCGTACAGAGGCACAGAAATATTACAGCCTGGCAATCAATAATGTCACCGAAAACTCAAATTTAACACAATTAATTCAGATCAAACTCGACGATCTGAATTGATACAAATTCATTGATTTGCTGTGAGCTACCCTGTTATTTCATTGGTTGGTCGTCCCAATGTAGGAAAATCTACCCTCTTTAATCGTCTGAGTAAATCTCGTCAGGCGCTTGTTTCAGACTTTGAAGGGCTAACGCGTGATCGTCAATATGCTACTATTCAACTTGATGATGATATAAAGTGCTCGATTATTGACACCGGGGGCTTAACCAATGAAGACTCCTTGATAGATACCGGAATTCATGAACAAATTCTAAGCGCCCTTAACGAATCAGATGTAATTTTTTTTATTGTCAGCAATAAAGATGGTGTCACATCATTAGATCTAGATATCTCTAGTCAACTCAGAAAACTGGAAAAAAACATCATTCTGGTGTGTAACAAAGCTGAAGGCCTGAATCAAGCTACAGCCGCTGAATTTTTTGAATTAGGCTTAGGGAAACCCATCCTTATCTCGGCTGAACATAATCAAGGAATTCCAGAATTGATCGAAACCAGCATACCCTTGTTACCTCAAAGTTTTGAAGATAATAAAACTGAAGTTAAGGGTATAGCTGTGGCCGTGCTTGGTAGACCTAATGTTGGAAAATCTACACTAATTAACCGCATACTGGGTGAAGAAAGAGTTCTTGCTATCGATTTACCAGGAACCACTCGTGATACAATATTTATCCCTTTCGAGCGTGAGGGTGAGCAGTACACTCTGATTGATACTGCAGGTATCAGGCGTAAACGTAGTGTCGAAGAAAAGGTTGAAAAATTTAGCATCATCAAAGCCATAGAAGCTTTAGAGGATTCTCATGTCGTCATTCTGGTTCTCGATGCCCATGAAGGTGTTACGGAACAGGACGCAACTCTGCTTGGAATGATTGCCGAGAAAGGAAGAGCCCTATTAATAGCCATCAACAAATGGGATGGATTGGATGACTATCAAAAAAGTGAGGTAAAAAGAAAACTAGATGTCAAACTTTCATTTGTTAGCTACGCTTCTGTGCATTATATTTCAGCACTTCATGGCTCTGGTGTGGGTAAATTGTTCACCCCCATTAGGAAATCCTTTGAACACGCCGGCGCAAAGTTTTCAACTTCTTCACTTAACAAAATATTAGAAAAGGCTAATAAGAAACATCAAGCCCCAGCAGTTGGGGGAAGGAGGCCAAAACTAAAATATGTCCACCAATCTAATGTTTTTCCACCAACACTAACGATGCATGGGAATCATCTGCACAGCATTCCTAAGGCCTATGAACAATTTTTAAAAAACTTTTTTATAGACGCCCTTAAGCTTTCAAACACACCTATTAAGCTTGAATTTAAAAGTGGTGATAACCCGTTTAAGGATAAAAAAAATAAACTATCGGCACGTCAAGTTCAAAAAAGAAAGCGCCTAATGAAATTCATTAAGAAAAAATAAATAATCTTTAGAAAAATCTGAGAATAGAAAATTAAGAAAGTATCAGGTTGTGGGCTTCCTTAGCGGCATTTATAAAGCTCTCAAATAATGGATGGCCGTCTCTTGGTGTTGAAGTGAACTCCGGGTGAAACTGACAAGCCACAAACCAAGGGTGATCAGAAATCTCTACCATCTCAACCAATGAACCGTCATGGGACCTGCCTGAAATAGTCAATCCCGCCTTTTCGATCTTACCAATCAGATTGTTGTTTACTTCATATCGATGACGGTGACGCTCTGTCACTCTTTCAGTGCCATAAATTTTTTGTGAACGACTACCTCGAACAAGTTCACATTCCTGACCACCTAGCCTCATTGTGCCTCCCAAGTGCGAATCAGAATTTCGTTTTTGAGTATCTCCGTTTTCATCCTGCCACTCAGTTATAAGCCCAATAACCGGGAAAGGTGTGTTTTGATCAAATTCGGTGCTGTTTGCAGCTTTCATGTTGGCTTTATGGCGAGCGAACTCAATTACGGCGACCTGCATCCCTAAACAGATTCCAAGATAAGGTAAATTATTCTCTCTAGCATATCGAACAGCTTCAATTTTTCCCTCAATACCACGAGTGCCAAATCCTCCAGGGACAAGCACTGCACTCATATTACTTAAGCAATCGGCACCATTCTTTTCGACCTCCTCAGAATCAAAATAATGAATATTGACTTTCGTTTGGGTATGAATACCAGCATGAATAAGGGCTTCAGATAGAGACTTATAAGATTCAGTCAAATCCATGTATTTTCCAACCATGGCTACATCGACACTGTGTTTAGGCGTTTCTAGACGTGAAATTACATTACTCCACTCGGTTAAATCAGCGGCTTTACAGTCAAGCCCCAACTTAGCCACAACAATGTCGTCCAACCCCTGCTCGTGGAGATTCTCAGGAACCTTGTATATTGTGTCCTGATCTAAAAGGATAAAGACAGAATTCTCTGCTACATTTGTGAATAACGCAATCTTTTTACGTTCTGCTTCTGCAAGAGGCTCTTCTGAACGACAGATAAGTATATCTGGCTGAATTCCGATCCCTCTGAGTTCTTTGACTGAGTGCTGGGTTGGTTTGGTTTTAAGTTCACCAGCCACTTTAATATAGGGTAGAAGGGTTAAGTGAATAAATAAGGTGTTTTCGCGACCTAACTCTAGACTCATTTGTCTAATCGCTTCTAAGAAGGGGAGTGACTCAATGTCACCGACTGTACCACCAATTTCAACCAAAGCAACTTCGGCACCTTCGGCACCTTCTTTTGTTAACCTTTTTATTTCATCAGTAATATGGGGGATGATTTGCACTGTTGCACCAAGATAATCTCCCTTGCGTTCACGCTCAATAACACTCTCATAAACTCTTCCAGCGGTGAAGTTGTTCTTTTTGCCAAGTTGAGTGCGAACAAATCTTTCATAGTGGCCTAAATCCAGATCTGTTTCCGCCCCATCATTGGTGACAAAAACTTCACCATGCTGAAAAGGACTCATGGTACCTGGGTCAACATTAATGTAAGGGTCTAGTTTAAGGAGGGTAACATTCAGGCCTCGATTTTCCAGAATTGAAGCCAATGAAGCGGAGGCTATTCCTTTACCTAAAGAGGAAACCACGCCACCTGTTATAAAAATGTATTTTGTCATCTAAAACTAACAAAGTTTGAAATAGTCATGATACACAAATTTGTGTAGAATATGGTCACATCCAATTAAAGTAATGATGATGGGTTATAGACAATTCATAAAGCGACTCTTTCCTTACCTTAAAAGTCACATAGGAAAGCTAGTTTTTACCTCTTCAATGATGGTATTTGCTACCGCATTAGAGGCCTCAATTCCTGAAATAACAGGGCAAATCATTGATACCCTGTTTGGGATTGGACGCTCCAATGAATCCGCACTACTTTATTCGTTGACACTATTTGCAGTCATTGCGCTGAGCTCTTTATTCGCACTAACCTCGGTGAGCGCTAGTTCCTGGATATCAAATAAGGTCATCATGGATCTAAGGGTTGACATGTTTGCTAAATTATTAAAACTACCTAAGGCTTACTTTGATAAAAACACAACCGGTGGAACACTCTCTAAGTTAACCTTTGATGTGGAACAAATCTCTGCTGCAGCTTCAACTATATGGCTTGACTTAATCAAGTCGTCATTAACCGTCGTTCTGTTAACGGGGTATTTGTTTTACAAAAACTACCTATTAAGCATCACTCTTTTAGTGCTCCTGCCCTTAGTTTATCTAGCCGTCAAATTTTCAACCTCTCGCATGAGAAGTGGCTCTAAAAAGGTTCAAGACTCTATGGGCCAGATGACTCACCTTCTGGATGAAAATATTTCTGGCATTGATCTGGTTAAAATCTATCATGCTCAAGACAACGAACAAAGTAAGTTTTTTAAACTCATCAATACAATTCGACAACAGCGCTTTAAAGTTGACATGGCAGCCGGCCTTAACACCTCAGTAGTTAATATACTTATAGGCTTGTCACTAGCCAGTGTGGTTTACATATCTTCAACCTATTTGACTATGAGCGCTGGTGACTTTCTCGCTTTCTTTACTGCGATGGGTATGCTAGTTAAGCCAGCAAAGACTCTCATTAATATTAACAAACCATTGCAACAGGCAATAGTCGCTGCGATAAGTGTCTTTACATTGATTGACGAAAAAACTGAAGTTAATGATGGCAATCAAATACTAGATCATGCCAAAGGTAACATTAACTTTGTCAATGTAAGTTTTTCCTATGACGGAGAGAAGTCTCCTTTAAAAAATATCAACTTAAGCATTAAGGCTGGTGAAACTGTCGCCTTGGTTGGTAGCACTGGCAGCGGTAAAACGACACTGGTAAACCTGTTGGCACGATTCTATAAACCAAGTAGTGGCAAGATAACGATAGACGAAATAAACATCGATGAATTTGAGTTAAACTCATTTAGGTCTAATATTTCTTTTGTAGATCAACATGTTCGCTTATTTAATGACACAGTAAAAGGTAATATTGCTTTCGGACAAAAAGATAGTATGCCTCTAGAATCAATTATTCATGCTGCCAAAGTTTCAAACTCAGTTGAGTTTATTGAAAAGTTGGACGATCAATTTGACACTGAAATCGGAGAAGATGGCATCACCTTATCAGGTGGTCAACGTCAAAGACTCTCAATAGCGAGAGCTATTGCCAAAGACAGTCCTATTTTAATTCTAGATGAAGCAACCTCTGCTCTTGATTCTGCCACGGAAAGGCTCGTTCAATCAGCAATCAATAAAATGCAGCAAGGGCGAACGACAATAATTATTGCTCATCGATTGAGCACCATACAGAATGCTGACCGCATCATTGTCTTAAAAGAAGGTGAAATCATTGAACAAGGGTCACATAAGGAATTAATTAATGCTTCTGGCGAGTATGCCAAGCTAAACCAACAACAATTTCAGTAAATTTAAGGTTTTGCCGCTAATCTAGTTAAAGCTTTACCTGAGTTTAGAACCTCTCTTACCTTGTCAGCAGCTGATGGCAGCGTTTTCGATTTCCCTAAATGCCAAAGAATCAAACTCGCGGAGTATACCAGGCCATCATAAAACATACCCGACTCACCGGACAATGCAGAACGACCTAAATTAACAGCATACTCGGCAAGCAAATCTCTTTTTATACCATTTTCAAACTCTTTGGGAAAAGCTATAGCACGTAACTCGCTATTAATTCCCAAGAGTTTAGGGTCTGTCTTAACTCGGGCTTTTTCGACACCCTTATGGTAGGAAATCATCAAACCCTTTTGTCTAAGTGATGGCACAACACCCCCTTCAACTCCACGAATCAGTAGACTACTACTGAATCCTACTTTCTCACATAAAGCAGCATAAATAGGAGGATAAGGTTTATGGACGTAACCCAAAATGGAATGAGTATTTTTGCCTCTAAGAGGCCCAATCAATGTTTCCACTGTATTAAGAACAGTCCTTTTAACGACCTTGTTTCTCAGTGGAACAAGGTCATGTAGTGGCTTGCAATATTGGTTTTGATCCACATAAGACCAACCAATATCGCTATCCTTAATCCTAGCCTTTGATTCATCAATCGATAAATCTACATTCATACCCAAGGCCTGATTAATATGGCGATGGGTTAACCCGTATTTTGGGGACACAGAATCTAGACCATGAATTAGCGTTGGTAATCCGAGCTCTGCAAGCAGTGGTGGTAAGAATGCTGAAATAGGAATGGATCGATTATAGCCACTATAAGGGTCCCCGATATCAATTAGGTTGTCTACATCAATTTTCTGGCAATCAGTAAACTTTAATAAGGCTTCAAGAATGCCTATATGTTCGTCCATTGTTTCACGCTTCATTCTCAGTGCAATCAAGAAGATGGCCGACTGAACCTCATCTATTTCACCACTAAGAATTGCACTCATCGCTGCTTCTGCCTCTTCCGTTTCTATGTTTTTACTGAGTTCAGGGCCAGTAGCAATTCTTTGAATAATGGAATGAATAAGGTTTTGTGAGCTCATTAACTATCCTCCATCTCGATAAATATCCCGGCCTTTTCTCGCTTAACCTGATAGATTTTTAAGCGTTCCAGATCTTCTTCTGAACTCCAGCCAGTTTCTAGATTAAAGCTATATCCATGCAAAGCACATTTAATTTTTTTATTTTTAATGCAACCCAAGCTAAGCCTCACTTCTTCGTGTGGGCAACGGTTCTCGAAACAGTAAAGCCTACCTTTAACATTCGTTAGGACTAATTCAACGCCATTTACAGAAATCTCTTTCAAGGCGTCGGGTTTTGGTGAGTGCTCTAAAACCTTGAACCACATCTCATCTACTAAAATTAATTAGAAAAGCGTCCAAATACGATTTTTATCAAGCTGGGTCCTGCATTGAGACAGTTGACTTTTGTAGGTATTAGACTTCTTTTCAACATTTTTAGCAATATCAATAAGCCAAGCCTTATTTTCATAAGTCTTATTGTTATAACCACCATGACCTTCATGATAAGCCAAATATTGACGGTAGGTATTTGTCTTGCTAATTTTAGAACGCAACTCGGATTGATTAATATACCATCCAACAAAGTCAACAGCGTCAGCAAAATTGTCTCGTTTAGCTGACTTGTTTCCTGTTTTGAGTTGATACCAATCCCAGGTTGCCTTCTTTGCCTGAGTAAAGCCGAATGATGTTGTTGGTCTTGAACCAGGTATTATTCCAAAAATCTTATTTCTTGGTGGTTTTGCGTCTGAGGCAAAGTGTGACTCTTGATAAATAATCGCTAACTGCAAGTGCATGGGAGCACCCCATTTTTCTTCGCTTTTCTTGACTGCTCGATACCAACTCACTTTCTCATCTAGCAAATCACAAATATTAGTAACCTCTCTTGCTGGTGTCGAAAAACATCCCGAAAGGACCATTAAAATTGCCAAACCAAGAACGATTAGTTTTTTCATTTATCCAAAAATACGTAATAAACAGTAATCAATTGTATAAATAACAATATAAAAAACATTCTTTTAATAGTGTTGTCAGTCAACGGTTTTGTTTCTTCAGTCAATTTTTCAAGCTTAACATCAACTGCCACAAGACCCTTTTCAGAAGTTTCTACCCTATACTTGACCCGTGTATCGGTCCTTAATCGAGACTTGTTATAAACATTTTTTTGATGTACAAAATACTTTTCACCATCATCACCCGTAATAAATCCATAACCCTTTGTGCCAAACTGGGCGACTATGCCCGTCATTTTTTTTGCCATTATTCTCTCACTTTTTGCAGACAATAAGCTGCATTTTCAATATAATCTACGCCTGAACGCGCTAGCTTTAACCCATTCTCAATATCTTGAAAAGGCTTTAATTCTTGATAATTAAAGGCCATACTAAAAAGCGACTCAACTTCAGATTTATCAACTGAAAAAGGTGGGCCGCTCATCTGATGTTTCGGATAATGCAAAGTTATCAATAGTATCCGAACACCCAACGATATTATATCATTTAAATGTTTTACATATTTTTGTCTTAAATTCCTGTCAAGTGCTATCAATGATTTCCGGTCAAATACAGCTTTGACGCCACACAAATGTTTAGAGGTCAATGAAAAGAAATCACCACAGTATATTTCTATATTTTTAGCACTGTAAAGATCAAATTCACCAACTTGAGAGATTGTAAAATCTAACCCATTTTCATGAAAAAACTGCTTAATACCAATCTCACTAACTTCAACACCAATGACAGAAAAACCCCGATTGAGCATGTAAATCATGTCAAGACTTTTGCCACAAAGAGGGACAAACACTGTATCTCCAGATTCGAGTTTAAGCAATCCTAAGTACTTTTCTAGCTCTTGAGTGACTACATCAGAATGCCAATTAGTTTCATTGTTAGCCCAAAACTCCAACCAGTTACCCATTCTCAAACCTTGCTATAATATTCTCAGTGATACATTCTGCCCAAGGAGCAAAACAATGTCTAATACCCTGCCGATTATTTTAGTCCTTATTTTATGCTCCAAATGCAAAATACAATTTAAGAGATTCTTCTTCAAATCAAGAGATTGGATGAAAACAAATGAGGCCTGATATTGGGGACTGGTCTGAGCTTTTGGCAGAAGAAAGAGAGATGGATTATTTTGAATCTCTGTATTCTTTTCTTTACAAAAATCACTCTAAAGAAATATATCCACCAAAAGAAAATTGGTATAAAGCCTTTGAATACTCCAGCTTTGCCAACACAAAGGTCATTATTCTTGGCCAAGACCCTTATCACGGCATAAATCAGGCAGAAGGACTTAGTTTTTCAGTACCTGAAGGTGTACCCATACCTCCTTCACTTAGGAATATCTATATGGAACTTAAGAGTGATGTAGGAATTACCGTGCCTAATCATGGTCACTTATCATACTGGGCAAAGCAAGGGGTTTTGTTACTGAACAGCGTGTTAACAGTTGAAAAAAACAGTCCTGCTTCACATGCAAATCATGGATGGGAAATTTTTACAGATAATGTCATTAAATTACTTAATGAAAAAAAACACAATTTAGTTTTTTTACTTTGGGGCGCTTATGCCGGAAAAAAAGCTGAATTAATTAATCTTGAAAGACATTTAGTTCTTAATGCACCCCACCCTTCACCCTTTTCAGCAAATAAGGGTTTTTTCGGATGCAAACATTTTTCTAAAACTAACCAATATCTTTTATCAACTAATCAGACACCTATTGAATGGGGAATACCTTCATGAAATTAATGATAGATGATGCTGTTTGGGGTTATGAGGAAATTTTCTCTGATTTTGGTGAAATTGTTACTCTTCCTGGACGACAGATCGACCGTCAAAGTCTGCTAGATTACGACATATTGATTGTAAGATCGAGAACAAGGGTCAACAAGGAGTTACTCCATGGAACTAAGGTTAAATTTGTTGGTTCAACCGTTGCCGGACTTGACCATATTGATCAAGCCTATTTGTATGAAAACAACATAACTTTTGCATCTGCTCAGGGCTGCAATGCGAATGCTGTTGCAGAATATGTGATCAGTGCTATTTTAAATATAGCTAACGATTACAGTTTTGATTTATCCAACAAAATACTGGGAATTATTGGTGTTGGTAATGTAGGTTCTAGACTTGATTTCAAAGCAAAACAGCTTGGAATCACCACCCTTCTTAATGACACGCCTCGTCAGGAAATTGAGGGAAAAGAAAACTTTGTAGACCTTAACACGGCTCTCAGTGCTGATATTGTGACCTTTCATACGCCGCTAACCTTTTCAGGCCCACATCCCACCCACAACCTTCTAGGAAGTCATAATTTTGAGCTAATTACTCAAGACACTATTGTAATTAATACTGCTCGAGGAGGAATCATTGACGAAGATCTATGGGAGAACACTAAAACAAAAGCTAATGTAATCGACTGCTGGGAAGAAGAGCCCAACATTAACACTAAGCTCCAAAGTTCGGCCTACTGGGCAACTCCTCACATTGCAGGACACTCGATAGATGCTAAATTTATGGGTAGTTATATGATTTATAAGGACTTATGTAACTTTACTAAGACTCCTTTGAAGAATGAAGTCGAACACCTTATAAGTCCAGCATCAGTTACTATTAATGAAAATACACCGCACGAAACTCTTAACGCAATATACCCATTCATTGACGATGGTCTAGCAATAAAAGACATTTCAAAATTTGAGGACTACCGAAGGAATTACCCTGATCGCTTTGAATGGCGACATTTTAAAACTCGTTTTGATATGCTTACTTAATACAAACCCATCGAGTACATATATCTAGCTAGCATTGAAATAGACATTACAACAATTAAAAACCTAATAACTCTTGGGTTTGCTTTCAATAAATAATTGGCACCAAGAGTTGCTCCAATCAGTTGACCTGACATCATCAAAAATCCTATTAACCAGGCTATGTGACCAAAACTCAGAAAAACTACCAAACCTGCAACATTTGATGCAAAGTTAAGTGGTTTTGCCAAGATTGTAGATTGAATGATATCAAGCTTCTTAAACAACACTCCCGTCAGAATATAAAAAGAGCCCGCTCCAGGACCAAACATGCCATCGTAAAAACCAATTGTTGGCACAGCAACATTATTAAAGCTTCGCTCAGACAATCCATTACTAAGTTGTTTTTTAGGTTCAGGAGAGATAATAAAATATATTGCAATAACAACCAGTACAACAGGTATTACAAAAGAAAGAAACTTCGTATTAATCAACTGAACAATAACACCACCTAAAACAGCACCACAAAAGGAGGCAAGCATCAAGTATTTAATCCTGTCCCACTTCAACTTGTTTTTTCGAAACAGCACAAAAGTCGCAATACCTGTACCCATACTTCCTTGTAATTTATTGGTGCCTAAAACATAAATCGGTGGCATACCACTCAACATCAAGGCTGGAACTGCAAGTAAGCCACCACCACCAACCAGAGTGTCAATAAAGCCTGCGATGGTGGCTATAAAAAACAAAAAAGTTAATATTTCGAAAGAATAACCAGCTAAATCCATAAAAATTAATTTCTCCAAATAGTCGGAAACCAATCTTCCCTTAAGCGTTCTCCATTTTTTTGATTAATATCTGGAAAATTAGGAGAAGTTCTTCCAGGACGCTGCCGATAACGCACATTGTCACCAAGCAAACGAAAAGAAAGCGTTCGGCTGATACCACTTAACTTATTAGCATTGGCGCTATGAATTATCCTAAAATTAAAGGCAACCACATCACCTGGTTCAGTCGCCCACTGCTTAATCTCAAAATCCCCATTTTCGATATCAGGCAGATCCATAAACTCATCAGTGTTTTCATAAAAACTTTCATTATTGGACCAACTTGTTGGGCGTATTTCCTTAGGTAAGAGATGACTACCAGCCGCACATTTTAGTGAGACGTTTCGTTTTCTTGACTCAAGTGGTAACCAAAAACTTACAGTTTGAGTTCCATCAACGCAATAATAAGGCATATCCTGATGCCAGGGTGTAGGCACGCCAGAACTTGCCTCCTTATGCAAATAGTGGTCATGAAAAAACTGTACAGATTGAGATTCTGTTAAATCTGTAGCAAGAGAACCTAAAGCGGAATTGAGAACAAAGTCTTTGTATTCCGATATACGTTGCCAATTGCAAAAATCTTCCATGAGCTGTCCTTGATAATTGTCCTGCTTATGAATCAAGGCATTTTCGCTGGGATGATTTATATGAAATTCCGCACCCCTTCTAAGAACTTTAATCCAATCACTAAAAATACTGCGCAATATAACGACACCATCATTATTAAAGTTTTTGATATCAGTTCTAGTAATGGCCTCGGTCATGTTCTTTGATTAAATAATTTAACAATAAAAGATCGTTTTTTTACTAAGCATATGATAATCAGTAAAACTTGAAATTGAGAGGATAAATATAATAATTTATACACAGTTATAGAATAATCTTAAACATCTGTATTATTACTATAATTTTTAGCTTCGTTAATTGACATTGAAACTTTTTTCTCTTGCCTTCTCCATCAAAAAAATTCCTAAAGTTACTTGGAGTTCAGAAGACGCCTTCAATCTAAAGCCTAAACCACTAACCTTAATATTTTTAGTGTTTGGATTGTTTTTGTTTGGCTTGGGAGAGAGCCTCCTTATTACCAGCGGTGCTGGCGTTGGCCCGTACACAGTTCTTGCACAGGGCGTAGTAAACCACACAGACTGGTCAATTGGTCTGTCAACTTTCGTTATTAGTATTTTTGTACTATTGATGTGGATTCCGCTTAAACAAAAACCTGGGATGGGCACTATCCTCAACGCCTTTATTATAGCGTTAACGATTGAATTCTCTGTTTTTTATTTGCCTTATCCAGAGACTTACCCGATGCAGATTTTACAAGTTGTAGTTGGCGTCCTTATTATTGGAATTGGTAGCGGATTTTATCTCATAGCAAACCTAGGCGCTGGACCCAGAGATGGATTAATGATTGGTTTACAAAAAAAGACCAACTTACCTATTTATTCAATTCGTACAATCATTGAAGTTAGTGTTGTAATTGTAGGCTGGTTAATGGGAGGTGTTGTAGGACTGGGAACAGCCATCTTTGCATTTGGTATAGGACCATCTGTTGCACTTGGGCTTTCTATGGTTGGCAAAGCCTCAAAAACGATTTAATTCAGATTAAACGCTCTAACTAATTATGTTACATAACCTCTTTGATTGAACTGCTCTGACTGCCATTCATCGGTTTTCATTATTTTCCTTAAACAAATCACCGCATCCCATACATCCACGTAGCGCATATAGAGCGGGGAGATGCCAAAACGTAAAATATTAGGCTCACGAAAATCACCAACAACGCCATGTGATATGAGTGCCTGCATAATGGAAAAACCGTTGTTATGCGCGAAAGAAACTTGACTGCCGCGTTGCTCTGCATTTCTTGGCGAAAATAGCTCAAAGCCAAATGAAGTGCATTCTTGATGCATTAATCGTATCAACATTTCAGACAATTGAATACTTTTTTCACGGACCACTTTCATCGACAAATGTTCAAAGATTGCCAGACTACTTTCAATTGCTTTATAGGCAATAATAGGTGGTGTGCCACAAATATACTTTCCAATATCATTTGCAGGCTGGTAGTCGGCTATAAATTCAAAAGGTTGAATATGGCCCATCCAACCTGTTAATGGTTGTGACACTTTTTCAATAAGTGAGTTGTGTACATACAAAAACCCAGGAGCACCAGGCCCTCCGTTTAAGTGTTTGTATGTGCATCCAACTGCAAAATCTACATCACAATTGTGCAGATCCAACGGCATAACACCGACACTGTGACTTATATCCCAAATAACGAGAGCACCTTTTTCATGTGCAACACTTGTAATTCTTTTAATATCACTAATTCTTCCAGTCTTATAGTTAACGTGTGAAAGCATAACAACGGCTGTTGAGGCATCGATATATTTGTCAATTTCGTAATCGCCTTCTTCGATCAAGCGCCTTTCGTAACTTTCTCCAAGCATTTTATTGACGCCTTCTAAAATGTAGAGGTCAGAAGGAAAATTTCCAGCTTCGCTGAGAATATTCCTACGATTCTTACTCAATAACAACGCAGAAGTAAGAACCTTAAATAGGTTTACTGAAGTGCTATCTACAACAACAACTTCACCTGTTTTAGCCCCAATTAACGGGGCAATTTTGTTGCCAAGCTCTCGCGGCATGTTAATCCAGTTTTCGTTATTCCAGCTGCTAATCAAGCCATCGCCCCACTCATTATGAATCATTGTCTCCAGAGTATTAATGGTTCGTTTTGGTAGCGGACCTAGAGAATTCCCATCAAAATATATTAAATCTTGCGGTAGAGTGAATTCATCTCGAACATCAGCGAGAGGGTCTATTTGATCAAGTCGTGTGAAATCTTCACGAATGAGCTTATTCATTATGAGTAGCTAGATAAAACGAATGTCTTCTAAAAACGGAAAATTTTTTCGAGTCTTGGAGACCATTAAAGTATCAATATCGCAACTAGCATACTCTGTTATCTTATCAGTTTGTAACAACACTTCACCTAAAGGATTAATTACCATTGAAGAGCCGTTGTACTTTAAGCCAACACCGTCATTACCAATACGATTAACACCGACAATGAAGCATTGATTCTCGATTGCCCTTGCTATTAACAAGTTTTGCCAATGCATTTCTCGCGTATGTGGCCAGTTAGCAATAACAAAGATTACCTCAACCTCTTCAGCAATTTGACGAAAAATTTCAGGAAAACGTAAGTCGTAACAAATAAATACAGAGCAAGCTATTCCGTCTAATTCAAATTTAATAGTTTCATTACCAGAAGCAAAGTACTTACCTTCATTGGCATAATTAAAAGGATGTAATTTTGAGTATTTCGCTACCTCTTTGCCATGACTATCAAACACAAGAGCAATGTTATGAGCTTTTTCGTTAGGTTGCTTTTCACTGGCACCAGCAACTATATTAATTAAGTTATTTAATGCAAATTGTTGTAGAGCATGATGAGTTTTACAATTCGGCGGTTCAGCGTACTTACCTACATCAGCGATAAAACCAGTATTAAAGACCTCAGGAAGAACCACTACATCGCAACCGTCCGCCTTAGCTTGAAGAACAAATTTTTCCGCCCGCTCAAGATTCTTTTCAATATCTTGCCAAACAATATTTAAAGAGATAGTAGCAACTTTCATCTGGTCGATTAATAAACGGTTCATTGAATTATAATCCAATTAAAAAGCATTCAAAGATGATTAAACAAGACACAAAAGCGATAAAATTACAGGATGGATAAAATAGTCGTTCAAACAGAGGATTTCGATTTAACAACCGAAGTCAGTCACACACGCAACAACAACCCTCAGGTTGGTGCCATTGTAAGCTTTATCGGTACCGTTAGAGAACTGCACCCTGGTTCCATTAGTAGCATGACGCTTGAACATTATCCAGAGATGACTGAAAAATCACTTAAATCAATTGTCACAGAGGCTAGAGAGCGCTGGGATCTGCAAAACGTTACCATTATTCACCGTATTGGAGAACTAAAAGTTAATGATCAAATTGTTCTAGTTGTGACAACAAGCAAACATCGTCAAGCGGCTTTTGAATCATGCCATTTTATTATGGATTATTTAAAAACGGACGCGCCTTTTTGGAAAAAAGAATCAACAGAGCAAAAAGAGGAATGGGTGGAATCACTAGAAAGTGACGATGAACAAAAAAAACGCTGGCAGTCTTAAAGATTAAAGTCTTCAGGTCGATTTATATTGGTTAAAACTTCCAAATGACTCGAAACATCTATTCTTTCTAAACTCTGTTGACGATACCAAAGAGCCATCTTACGACCGCCCTCTCCTAAAAACTCTTCTAAACTCTTTTCCAGTTTAGTTTGCATCAGCGCAAATGTTGCATGCATTATCGAACCATCGTGGGCAACACAAATATCTACTTTCGATACCCCCATCTTCTCGATCAGAGAATCGATTAATGCTGTATCAATCAAAGGACTATCGCAAGGAAGCACCAAAAGATAAGGTGTTGAGCATACTTTCAGTGCTTTAGAGATCCCTGCCAAAGGTCCTTGATAACCTTCTAAGTCATCGCTAATTACTTTACCGAAATTAGCGTATTCTTCAAAATTTCGGTTTGCACTAATAAGAATTTAGCTAACTTTTGGTTTGGTAATATTGACAACATGAGCTATTAACGGGAGTTCACGAAATACAATAAGCCCCTTATCCTCACCATCCATTCTTGAAGCTTGACCGCCTGCCAAAATAACTGCTGTAATCTCATTTTTGGAAATTTTTTTCACTTAAAGACCGTTCATTTTTCAAGTTAATTATAAGTAGAAAATTTACTTGCAATTGTATAATACATAGATTGAATTCTGAAACCATCAAACCTAATGAATAATCAAGCAGTTAAATGTGACTCACCTGTTTTTAATCAGTCATTACTGAGTGCTGACGAAGCCTTGGAATTTTTGCTTGATGCCTCTGCCGCCCCAGAAAAAAAAGAATCGGTGTCACTTGATAATTCACTGGGTAGGATTTTAGCTTGCGATATTCACTCCACAATAAACGTTCCAGGCTTTGACAACAGCGCTATGGATGGCTATGCAATTGCGCTTAATGATAATCAATTATTACAGAAAAATCTTAGTTTCGATATTGTTGATAGAATTCCTGCAGGCTCGACTGGCAATGAATTGAACAAAGGTTGTGCTGCAAGAATCTTTACCGGAGCACCAATCCCAGAAGGAGCTAATACTGTTATTATGCAAGAAGAGTGTGAAGTTTCAGGGGACGGGGCCCAGATTACTATTGCAAGAGCTATTAAACTGAATGAAAATATTCGGCCAACTGGAAACGATATCGTTGTAGATGATGTTGTTCTTAGCTCTGGAAAACAAATTCAGCCACAAGATATTTCCTTAGCTTCCTCGGTAGGTGTTGGAGAACTCATCGTTTATAAAAAAATCAAAGTTGGAGTATTTTTTACTGGTGACGAATTAGTTGAGCCAGGTACTCCTCTGTCTTTGGGAAAAATATACAATTCCAATCGCTATGCTCTTGTCGCTCTTCTTGGACAAGTTGGCTGTGAAGTTATCAATTTGGGCAATATTGAAGATAAATTTAGTGCAACTTGTGACGCCCTAGAAGCTTTAGAGAGTCAGTGCGATTTGATTATGACGACAGGTGGTGTCTCTGTTGGAGAAGAAGATCACGTTAAGACAGCTGTAGAAAGCCTTGGAGAGCTAAATCTATGGAAAATTCGTATAAAACCAGGTAAACCCTTGGCCTATGGAAAAGTAAAACAAACTCCCTTCATTGGATTGCCTGGTAACCCTGTTTCCAGCTTCGTAACCTTTTGCATATTTTCTTTGCCATTCATAAAAAAAATGCAGGGTAACAATGACTATCAATCTAAAATAATAAAAGTGAAAGCAAATTTTGAATGCAAACGTGCCAAACCAAGGCGTGAGTATGCGCGCGCACGTATCGATCACTCAGAAAGCACACCAGTTGCCAACCTCTATCCTAAACAAGGCTCCGATGTAATGAGTTCCATTGTTTGGGCTGATGGCCTAGTTGAAATTCCAGAAAACAAAACTTTTGAACTAGGTGAGCTGCTCAATTACTATCCTTTAAGTGAGCTAACACGATGAGTAAATTAACCCACATTAACGACAATGGTGACGCTCAAATGGTCGATGTTTCGGATAAAAATAACACTGCTCGTGAAGCCAAAGCTGGTGCGGTTATCCTGATGAAAGCAGAAACACTGGAATTGATTGCTTCTAGTTCTCACAAGAAGGGTGATGTGCTTGCTGTTGCAAGAGTCGCTGGCATTCAGGCTGCAAAAAAATGTTGGGAGCTAATTCCACTTTGCCACCCTCTGATGCTTTCCAAAGTTAGCATTGAACTAACTCCTAACCATGAAAAATCCTGTATTGAAATTATAGCTACAGCGAAACTTAATGGTAAAACAGGAGTTGAAATGGAAGCATTAACTGCAGCTAGCATTGCAGCTCTAACCATTTATGATATGTGCAAAGCAGTTGATCGATTTATGCGGATAGATAACGTTCAATTATTAGAAAAGAAAGGTGGCAAGTCGGGTCATTGGAAACTACAATCATGAATCAAATAATTGACCCCTTTAACCGTCATATTACTTATTTACGAGTCTCAGTAACGGATCATTGTAACTATCGATGTCATTACTGTCGTGACGAAGATCATCAAACACACACTACACGATCTGAAGTCCTTTCTTTTGAAGAAATTGTCAAAATTGTCGGCCTATTTGCCGAACTAGGTGTAACAAAAGTTCGACTCACGGGTGGCGAACCTTTGCTCCGTAAAGATATTCTTGACTTGGCGAGAATGTTAGGAGATATTCCAGGTTTGACTGACATACCTCTTTCAACCAACGCTCACCTTCTGCCATCATTGGCTGGAAAATTAAAAAGTCATGGTATTAATAGGGTCAACATTTCAATTGACTCTCTTATTCCTGAACGTTTTAAAGAGATTACTCGAGATGGTGACTTAGCAAGAGTTATTAAAGGCATCGATGCAGCAATTGCTGCTGGAATGAGTCCCATCAAACTTAATATGGTAGTAATGAAAGGTGTCAATGATGAAGAAATTGAATCAATGATTGATTTTGCAATTGGTCGAGGACTAGATATTCGTTTCATAGAAACCATGCCTATAGGACTTGCTGGAATTGAAGCTCTTGACAGACACTATAGTGAACAAGAAATCCTTGAAAGAGTTTATAAAAAGTATGGTAACAAGCTTATTGCCAAGAACCCTAAACAAACAGACGGTCCTGCAAAAGCCATGCTGATTGAAGGAACAAATACAAGTGTTGCAACAATTTCGGCAGTTTCTAATCATTTTTGTGGTAGCTGCAACCGCGTCAGATTGACAGCCAAAGGAGACTTAATTCTCTGTCTTGGACAGAAAGATTCTGTCTCTCTTCGTGATGCTGTTCGCTCAAAAATGAATGACGCAGAAATCAAGAATTTGATTATAAATGCTATTACAAAAAAACCAGAGAAGCATTTCTTTAGCTCTGATATTGATAATATCAGCAACCGACAAATGGTGGAGATTGGTGGATGAAAATTCTCTACTTTGCTTCACTAAAAGAAAATTTAAACACTGCCCATGACGAAATCAATATTGTATCGCCAGTATCCATTTCATCGATCAAAAAACAACTGATTGAGAAATATGGTGCACAATACTTTCCTGACAATATCATGTGCGCTGTCAATCATGAAATGGCCAATGAAAGCACTAAAGTTTGTGAAAGCGATGAAGTTGCATTTTTCCCACCTGTAACTGGGGGCTAAAGGATTATATGAGTAAAAGTGCAATCAAAATTGGATTTCTTACTGTTTCGGATAGGGCTTCTCGTGGTGTTTATGAAGATATCAGTGGTCCTGCGATGCAAGAGTGGATTTCAAAGGCAGTAACAAGCCCATATGAGGTGGTTTCAAGAATTATTGAAGATGAACAGCCTGTAATCGAAAAAACCCTTATCGAAATGAGTGACACTCTCGGTTGTAATCTAATTTTGACCACAGGTGGTACTGGACCAACTACTAGAGATGTGACGCCTGAAGCAACCCAATCAGTTTGTGAGAGAATCTTTGACGGTTTTGCTGAACAGATGAGAATAGTGTCACTTCGTACTGTACCGACTGCCATCCTATCTCGTCAAATTGCTGGCACTAGAGGCAATAGTCTAATTATTAATCTCCCAGGAAAGCCGGTAGCTATTGCTGTATGCCTTAGTGCAGTGTTCTTGGCGGTACCTAAGTGCCTTGAGTTACTAGATAATTCAAAATTGCAAATAAATAGAGATTTTGTCGAGAAAGATTTTAGTTAATTTTTTTCCCTAACTTGTAAGCCTCAATTAGTGTTTTACGAACATTAATACTAATTTCAGATGGCTTAAGATATATAGAAGTTAAAGAGATTTGGCCACAACAGAATTCTTTGTCATTACTTTGTTAAAGATAAAAACAATTGTGGCAACTCTTTTGGTAAAGATTCAATTCTGTCAATGACTGAATAATGCGACCCAAAAATATCTGAAATATAATTGTCGGCCCTATTATCCAAACTAATACAATATGGGTACATACCCTTTTGCTGGCATTCTTGAACTGCCTTATGAGTATCCTTTATCAACATTTCAGGATCTTTTACATCAACATCGGATGGCTCACCATCAGTCAAAATTAACATTAGTTTTTTATCACTTTTTTGAAGATCGAGATAATGTGTGCCATGACGAATGGCGGCACCCATTCGTGTTGAATATTCTGCCTTTAGGTTAGCCAGTCTCGCTTTAACAGTATCATCCCAGTGCTCTGAATAACCTTTAATATGGTAATACATTACATGTTCACGAGTATTCGAATTAAACCCAGCAATCGCAAAATTATCACCTAATTGCTCCATTGACCATGCTAGTAAAGATACAGCTTCTTGAGAAAGCTCAAGGATTGTCTGGTTTGTAGCCTCTACAATGTCATTAAGTGACTCCGATAAATCTAACAAAAGAAGTACAGATACACTTCGAGAATCATGCTCAAAATCGGTATTAATTCTAGTGTCAGGTTGTGACCCATTCTTAAGTTCAATAACACTTCGAAGTGCAATATCTAAATCAAGTTCAGAACCCTCCTCTTGGAACCGGAGGCGTTTTTTATTTTGCGGCTTTAAGAGATCTAAAACACGTTTTAATTGCTTTACGAGATCACGATTCTTATCAAGTAATTGATCAATAAAAGTAGCATCAGAATGGGAATGCAACCTCTCATAAACTACTGCCCAATCTGGCTTATAGGATTCATATTTATAGTCCCATTCGTCGTAATAGTGCGGTGGAATAACTGCTTCAATTTTTTGGTTTTCTTTGTCTTCGAATTTCTTTTGAAATATATCATCACCCTCATCACCGTCCTCAATAAAAATCCACATAACTCGATTATCATCACGATAGCTAATCTCAGTATCTGTGAAGAATATATCTGCGAGTGAATCTGAAGCATGACGTGTACTAGCTAAAAAATCTAACCCCAAAGATAAACTATCTTCAGTAGTTGATTCTCCTGTATTCATTAGCTCTTTAAATTTGTTTACAAATTTTAATATTTCAACATTTTTATAGTTATGATTTTCATCAATTAATGCACGACTAAGCATTGAAGCTCGATGCCGAATACAAGACTGAGTTTCTTCATTACAGACACTTTCTCCAATCTTTGGAATCAATTTTTGCCATATGGATTTGAGACCGGGATACTGCTGAATACATAAATATTCCACTCGCGCATCTTCAAAAACCTCAACAAACAATCTTTGATGTGGACTCAGATTATCAGCAACAATCGCAGTGGTGAATTGGTTATGCGCCAACAAGTGTGCTATTAATGCAAAATAGCGCTTCGAGCCATTAATTCCATTTAGTTCGGTATAAATATCAGGCAACCTAATAACGCCATCTTCCAAATAAGGATGAAAATGTTCATGCTGCTCAAAGTCTGGTGAATAAGGTGCATACATAAAATCAGTACCCCACAATGCGAGCTGTAATAAATTAGCACGTCTCTCAATGTCAACAAACAAAACTCCTTTTCTCTGTCGTTGGAAAACTGCACGAGAATCTGATGTTGATAATAAGAAAAAAGCCTCTTGCCGTTCTGGGTGACTTTTAAAATATCTTAAACCGTAATTAATCCATTCATATATTCCTTCATAATCCAGTTGTGAAAGTATTACACCTATCCTAGATAAAAAGGCTCTAAACGATGGAGAGCTATGAGTCACATGGATTCCGTGAACAGAGTATGTAGTTTGTTTTAGTTGGTAACCAATCAGGCTTAAAAACTTTTCAAGTTCATCTTCCTTTGCGTAATTAATAACCTCTATCAAACTAAATATAAAATCAACCAAAAACTCTTTATTTGGGCTTCTGGCAATGGTTTCATAAGAAAAACCAGTGATTGTTTTAATTGAATTCTTTCCAAAATGAGCCCCTACCCAAGGCATAACATTGGCAAAAGCGATCGAAACGCTGTCTCCTTGCCCAATCGTAGCAAAAAATTCAACTCCATCATAATACTCATCCAAAGACTCTTGACTAAGTTTTGAACGAGCAGTGTCTATATGTTTAGAAAATTCTAGATGAACCGACTCAAATGCACATTTTAGATTACGATCATAAGTAGGGTCAGTCATAACAGTGTAACCTGAATTTATCCAAAAATAGCTTCCATAGAGGCATTCATGACTTCCCTAACTTCAGCATCGTCAGTAATAGGCTTTATCAAAGCTATTTGACAAGCGTCTTTTATATCAACACCTTTACTTATCAAAATACCAGCATAATTCAGAAGTCTTGTCGAAGCGCCCTCATCAAGACCGTGTCCGACAAGTTTGCGTGTGGTATTGGCAAATTGAACTAACTTTTTAGCTATTTCAGAATCTACTCCAGACTCATTGCTTACAATAATTGCCTCTATCTCCGGACTTGCAAAATCAAAATCTAGAGCCACAAAGCGTTGTTTGGTGGACTGCTTAAGGTCCTTCATTAATGACTGATAGCCTGGGTTATATGAAATAACCAACTGAAAATCCGGATGCGCTTTTAATAGTTCTCCTTTTTTATCAATCATCAATTCACGACGATGGTCAGTTAATGAATGGATCACAACCATGGTGTCTTGACGAGCTTCTACAACTTCATCAAGATAACAGATTGCACCATGACGAGCAGCAATAGTTAATGGGCCATCTACCCACCTTGTTCCATCAGAATCAAGTAAGAAACGACCAATTAAATCCGAAGCTGTAATATCTTCATTACAAGATACTGTAATAATAGGTTTATCTAATTTGTAAGCCATATGCTCAATAAATCTAGATTTACCACAGCCAGTTGGACCCTTTATCATGACTGGTAGGCGTGAACTGTAAGCAACTTTATAGAGATCAATTTCATTAAATTGCTCTTGATAATAAGGACTCTCAACTACCTTAAACTGACTTATATCAAAATTAGCCATAACTATTCTCCGAATAATCTTTTGTAAAAAATATAAACACTTTCGCTATTTTAATGTTAAAAAACACACATTAGTTGGTACATTAATTTTGCAAAAATAGCAATGATAAGCATAAAAAAATCAAATAGAGACCAGGCACTTGATCTTATGAGAGGAATTGCAATCATAATGATGATAGTGTTTCATTTGATTTATGATCTAAATGAATTTGGTTATACTAATATCCCCCTATCTAACTTTTGGCTTACTAGCTATTGGCGCTACTTAATTGTTTTCTTATTTCTAAATTCAGTAGGAATTAGTCTTGTTATTGCCTACGGTAATGGTTATAGATTAAACAAATTTATGAAACGCCTTTCTTTGCTTGGTCTTGCAGCTCTCTCAGTTTCTATCGGCACCTTCATATTGTTTCCAGATGCTTGGGTCTATTTCGGCATCCTGCATTTAATCTGGACAGGAACATTGATTGCTATCTTTTTTATACAACTTCCTAAAATATCACTATTTATTGCTGCCTTGATATTTCTGTTTGGTTATTTAAATTTAACCGACCTTTCTTTTTTAAGGATTTTATTATCAGATTATTTGCCACTGTCTAGTGTAGATTTTTACCCACTTTTCCCTTGGATTGCATTTATATTTACTGGCATTTATCTAGGTCATAATCCTATATATAAAAAAATATTTTTCATGAAACTACCTTTATTACAACTTATAGGTCAACATTCATTGATTATCTATTTATTACATCAGGTAATACTGTTTTCCTTAGTAGGTGCAATTTACTCCTTATTTAGTCAATAAATTACACCCTCTTCTAGTCATTCTACTTATGAACACCTAGCTTATCTCTCCATCCCGGATAAAGGTTGTCTGCATCTCCTGGGAATGATTCAAATGCTCTTGCAAATTCATGGTGTTCTTTTGCAAACTCAATTGGGTCTGAGCCTGATTTCCAGCACTCATAAGCTTGGCGAAGAGATATCGCTCCAGCTGCAGGGGAATCGATATGGCCATAAGCGCCACCGCCAGAAGTATTGATTACATTACCATGACCCAAATTCTCAAAGAAACCTGGAAGACGCAACGCATTCATACCACCTGAAATTATTGGTGTTGTAGGCTTCATTCCAAACCATTCCTGATGATAAAAAGGGCCATCTACACTGTCTCTTTCAATCATATATGCAATGATTCTATCATCCGCACCACCTTCCATTTTTCCGTACCCCATAGTACCAACATGAATACCAGAAGCTCCCATTAAACGTGAAAGCTTTGCAAGTACAAACGCTGTATAACCTCTAACGGCTGATGGAGAAGTTACTGCACCATGGCCAGCTCTATGATAATGTAGGTACTGATTTGGATAGTTACGTCGTGCTGTAGTTACCATACCAGGCCCACCAACATACCCATCAACTAGGAAGGCAACATGATGAGCATTCTCGGCAAATGTTTCAAGAATATAATCTGCACGGGCACACATTTCGTGATGATCATCTGCAGTTATATTTGCAGAGAATAATTTTGCTTCACCTGTTTCATCCTGTGCACGTCTCATTGAGTCAGCTACCAAAGGAGTAACATCTTTAATTCTTGCATATACTTGATTTCCTTGTGGTTCATCATTCTTAATAAAGTCACCACCTAGCCAGAACTGGTATGCTGCTTTTGCAAATGGCTCAGGACGCAAACCCAATTTAGGCTTAATTATGGTACCTGCAATATAACCACCGTCTGTTCGTGAACGACCTAAAAGATTCCATAAATCGGTAATATCTTTAGAAGGACCATCAAAAATATCAAGCATTGATTTTGGAACCCAGAAATCTTGCATCTGTGCACATTTAACATCACCCATACCTTGGTTGTTACCAATAGCAAGAGTTAAGAATGAAACAACCATCGCACTACCATCGATTATATTACGATCAAAAAGATCATTTGGATAGGCAATCTTCATGATGCCATTAGCTTCATCAATTTCGTAGACCATCGCATCTAAATCTTTAGTAAAGTCGTCAGTTGTGGAAACTTCAACATTTGTCCCAGTAGATGACTCTGCAGCAAAGTGAGCAGCAGTTGATAAATAACCATAACCTTCAGCTGGTGTCATAGTATAAGTAACCAATATATGCTTACCTTCAGCGATTAAGGTGTCTTCGTCTAACGACAAATCAGCATATCTATTAGATTGATCCATTTTCTGAACTCCTATTTATTTAAATGAGGTTCATTATAGAACGAGAAATAAATAATGTAAAATAATATTTATTTATAAAATAATAATATTTTATTATGATTAATTACACATTAAAACAACTCTATAGTTTTGAAGCAGTTGTTAGACTTGGAGGCTTCACCAGTGCAAGCAAAGAGCTTCATATTACACAGCCAGCAGTATATATGCAGGTACAACAATTACAAAAAAATATTGGTGCAAAACTATTTAATATTAATGGAAAAACAATTACTCCTACCTTTATTGGTAAGAAGATTTATGAGACGGCAGTTAAAGCTATCAATGTTGTTGAGAACTCAAAACTAGAAATCGAACAAAGTTTAAATCCTAACTCTGGTCACCTTCAAATTGCAGTTGCTACAACAGCAAACTCATTTGTAAGTAATCTTTTATCAAAATTTAAAAAAGAATTTCCAAAAATGACTTTTTATATGGATGTTACTAACCGCCATGCATTATTAGATAACCTAAAAAATAAAAATGCAGATTTGGTTATTATGGGTGAACCACCCAAAAACATTCCATTGATTTCCAAGGCTTTTATGAAAAATCCATTAATTGCTATTGTGCATCCTGACAATGAACTACTTTCTAAGAAAAATATTTCAATCAAAGACCTAAGCAAAGAAACATTACTGACCCGAGAAATTAGCTCAGGTACACGTATTACAATTGAACGCTTTACGGGCTTGGATTTTAACTCTGATATCCAAATTAACTCTAATGAAGCAATCGTTGAGGCAGTTCAAGCAGGCTTGGGAATTGGCTTTGTTTCAAAGCATTCCGTTAGTTTACAACTAAAAAACAACATCATTAAGCAGTTAGATGTTGCCCCATTTCCTATCATCAGGCAATGGCATATCGTTCATCACGCTGAAGCTGAATTGTCTCCAATTGCTAGACGTTTTAAACAGTTCGTTATTGATAACACCTAGTTTGATAAGATTTAATATGATCAGGTGCGATATTCTGTGTTAATTTTAACGTAATCATAAGAAAGGTCAGTTGTCCAAACACTTTCAGAAGATGATGATTTACCCATCTCTATCCGAATCACAATCTCAGATTTTGACATCTCGACACTACCCGCTTCCTCGGTGTATTGTTTATCTATTTCACCGGCAGTAATAATTGGCAAATTATTTAAATAAATATTAATATTTTCAATGACTAGTCCATTTACTTTTGAACGGCCTACTGCAGCAAATATTCGACCCCAATTTGCATCACTTGCAAAAAGCGCGGTTTTGACTAACGGTGAATGGGCAACTGTATAAGCGACTTCTAAACAGTCTTCATCTGTATCCAAGCCACTAGCACGAATTTCAACAAACTTAGTGGCACCCTCTCCGTCCCTAACAATCATGTGAGCTAAAGTTTTTGTCACTTCATTGAGTGCCATTTGAAAATCTTTTAAACAATCTCTCAGCTGGACACCGGACTGGTTGGAGGCACTTAATGTACAGGCGTCATTTGTTGAAGTGTCACCATCAACTGTAATTCGATTAAACGATTGGTTGACTGACAATGATAAACAGTCTTGCAATTCTTGTTGAGAGGCGCCTATATCTGTAAAAATAAAACTCAACATTGTTGCCATATCAGGCCTAATCATGCCAGAACCTTTAGCTATACCTGTAAGTGATACTGTTTTTCCATCCACTTCAAATGATATTGAGTGGTTTTTTTCAACCAAATCTGTTGTCAAGATTCCTTTAGAAACATCATTAATTGCGCTATCAGATAATTGACTTACAGCCTTGGGAATACCTGACTCAAAATTAGACAAATCTAGTTGTTGACCTATAACGCCTGTTGAAAAAGGAATAATGTGTTCAGTTTTAATATTAAGCTCATTTGCTAATATTTCGCAAGCTTTAATAGTGTTTTCTAAGCCCTTTTCACCAGTTCCAGCGTTTGCATTGCCGCTATTAATTAACAAAGCCCTAGGGATGTTTTGTAAATGATTTTTTGCCACAAACACTGGCGCTGCACAAAAAACATTTTGAGTAAAAACAGCTGCAGTTTCGCTACCCTCGACCAATGAAATAACGGACAAATCCAAGTCATCATTGTTTTTGATACCAGCATTAACCGCCGCACAACGTACGCCTTTAATATTTAACAATGGGTCGTTCATTAATAGTAATATACCTCAAATTAGTAATAAGGGATTTTACTGACAAGGGAACTTCGCATTAATAATATTTAATCTGAAAACTATAAAATACAAATTTAGTCAATCTACTCACAATACCTACAATTAGAAATCATAGTAACTGAGATAAATATTGTCGATGTTTTTTACTTGGTAGCAATTTTCTTATTGTACAAAGCCCAATAACCGAACATCGAGAAAGTGAACAAATATTGCACAATAAACTGAGTCCATTCAGGCTTAGAATACCAACCAAATATTACATGTAATGGAATACCTAAAGAACCATTTTTATGACTCAATATTCTGTTTGAAACATTAAAAGCCTTATCAAAAATATAATTATCTGACATAATCATGCCATAGCCTTTCAGAGCTGAAAAGCCCTCATGTATAGAATAGCCCAACAAATACCCAGCTTGCAAAATAAGATAGGCTAAAGTAATCTTAAATAAGAGCGATAAATTTATCTTAACTAAAGAATAGAATATCAATATAGATAGTATTAGAGCCGTTACAATTCCCATGCTAACAACATCAAATGGATATTTGCCTGCAAATGAAAAGATAGCAATCTCAGTGCCCTCACGCGCAATAATGATAAGTGAAATCCAAAACAAAGCGTTTGAAGAAATATTCTGACCCACTTGATTTTCAATGTATTGTGACATGTGAGTTCCATGACGAATCATCCAAATAATAAAAACCGACACAAGCAATAAAGCAACTAAACTAGCGACACTTTCCCATAGTTTTGTTAAGCTTGAGACACCACCCAGATATTCAGAAAATAGACTTAACAACAAGCCTAGAATGACAGAAATAATTAAACCTGCAACACTTCCTTGTATAACTTTATTTTTTAAATGTCCCTGGTTAATTGAAATTATATATTTCAAAGTAATAGCAATTAAAAGAAAGGCTTCTAATCCTTCTCTAAATCCCATGATAAAACTTGGCATTTGTGTCATTATATTTTCATTAAATGTTTATAAAATTATCATCACTAATATTGCCTTGTATTATTAAATTATAAATGCAAATAAGAATGATTCGCATTATTATATACAAAAAATAGGTTTGTAAACAAATAAAAATATGTTTGTAAACAAATAGGAAATAAATTATTTTGGAAGGCTTACAGTTTAAATAAAAAAATTACTTATTATTGAATTATAGGCAACTCTTCAGGTGCTCTTTTAGTGAGCCATTCTGGGCCATTTTCGGTAATCACAATGTTTTCTTCATGAACCATTTCCTTTCCAGATAGATATTCCATGCCTGGTTCTAGAGTTAATATAACTCCTGGCTTAAGAAGTGTATTGTCTGTTGCTGTATTAGACGGCCATTCAGTAAGCTGAAGCCCTAGACCATGGCCAAGCCTACCAACTGAATTACCCAAAGCACCGCCCTTTTGCATGACATTATTCATTGCATGATATACATCGCATGTCGTATTACCTACTTGAGCTGCATTGAAGCCTGCATCAGTCGCATCAAATACAACCTTATATGCCTTTTTAGCTTCATCGCAAATAAAGCCAAATGCATAATTCCGATCAAAGTCACAGAAATAGCTATCAAAGACAGATCCTGTATCAACAATAAATAGATCACCCTCTTCTATGATTTTATCTCTTGGTCCCATAATAATAGACCCATAACCGTCCTTACCAGACCCAGCAACCATATAAGGCGTGTCATCTACTCCTAAAGATAGTAAATGTTGCTTAAACCTCTTACAATTTTCATGTTCACTTTCTCCAGCTTTTAATAGATGAGTCAAATCTGTAAAGCCCTGAGAGGTTAGTTGACAAATGTGCTTTATCTTGTCAATTTCTGCTGTTGACTTAATTAAGCGAACTTGGCGTAATATTTTGTTGGCATCTTTAATTTCTATTCCGTCTAGCGATTTAACTAAGTTCTCATAGTCATCCAGTGGCATTCTTAAAACACTCTCTTGACTTTTAGGAACACCGAGACATTTATATTTTTTTGTTAAAGACTTAATAGCCGAGAGAAGCAGCGAAATACCATCATCCTCTGGGTTGGGAGATGTCCAAGTTTGAATATCATCAAGCCAAGTTTCTTTCATTCCTGATTCACCGATTGTAGGAATAATAGCTTTAGGTTTGTTGCTACTCGAAATTAATACATACCAAGGGCGTGTTGGGCTTTGAAAAAATTGCGTCTTGAAGCCTGTGTAGTATTCGATATCGACTTGTGTTGTCAATAGAATGGCATCCATCCTTGATTCATGCATAAGCTTCTGAATGTTATCAAGTCGATTCTCATATTCAGAAACCTCAAAACCTCTTTTTGGTGAAATGATCATCTTTGCTCCTTAATGATTATGAACCTTTCAGAACTTCTGTCGCCGACCTACCTACCATCTTTTCATACATTTTCTCATCTGTATCACCCTCTGTACCAAAAACTAAAATACGTGAATTGTGGTCCAGTTTTAAAGCCTCTTTGAGAGAACTGTCATGATTGGCAATCAGAAAGCCTGCTAATCCGGCAACAGCAGATTCTCCGGCAACAATTGGCGTCTGACGATTTGCAAGCAACTGCATCGTTTTAGAAACTGAATTGTCTGCTATAGTTAGGTAGTGCAATACATGTTTCTCTAAAATTGACCATGCTAGGAGTGACACCTCTCCACAAGCAAGACCTGCCATTACAGTGTCCAAATCTCCATGCACTATTGATGGTTTGCCATTCACAGCACTTTGAAAAAGGCAGTCTGCATTTTTTGGCTCAACAACAATAAAAATGGGTGGACATTCAAGACTTTCGACTAAAAAAGAGACAACAGCAGCCGGAAATCCTCCAACACCGCCTTGCAAAAAGACATGGGTCGGAGTGTCCTTAATTTGTTTAATGGTCTCGTCAACCATAATGGTGTATCCCTGCATAACATCCTTCGGAATATCTGTATAACCTTCGTAAGAAGTATCAGAAACAACGTAATAGCCTTTTTCTTCTGCAACTTCGGCTGCGAGGTGAACTGAGTCATCATAGTTACCCTCAATTCGATTAACTTTGGCACCAAATTTTGCGATTGCTTCCTCCCTTGCTTGACTCACATGACGATGAATATAAATCTCACAATTGCATCCAAAGTTCTGTGCGCCCCAGGCGACTGACCTTCCGTGGTTGCCATCGGTAGCACAACAAACTGTAATAGTTGAGGTAATGTCTCTATAAACATCTGCAGTTAAATCAGCCGAATTTGCCTTGATACCCTTGTCTTTTAATTTCCTTATTAACAAGTTTGAAACAGCATAAGCACCCCCCAGCGCTTTAAAACTTTTAAGCGAAAAACGACAACTCTCATCTTTGTATGCAATTGAAGAAACGCCAGACTCTTTAGCCAAGTCAGATAATAAATGCAGTGGTGTCGGCTGATAATCGTCCCATGAACATATTTCTTTTCTCGCTTTATTAAAGCCATTAAGACTAAGAATATGTTGATGTTTATATGGTGCCCCAATTTGAAGTTTTTTGTTTTGAAAATGACTTGTTGAGACTAAAAATTTATTGTATTCGTTGATCATTGATTGTAAATATTTAAATGTTTTATTATCTTAGAGAACTGATTTATACCTCAGAATTGGTATTTTGTCTTAACTGTCGTCTTTCAATTGTAGTCGAAGCAATACCGACCAAGACTATTCCAATATACTGTATGAGTGTAATAGTGTCAGTATATGCAATAAATCCAATACTAAGCACAATAAGTGGCTCTGAATAACCAATATTGGCTGTTCTAGTTGGACCATATTCTCTGATTGCTGTGTAATAAAAGAACATACCAATTGAAAATAAGATGCCAGCAAGTAGACACCATAAAACCGCATCAGTGAATGGTAGAAACGAACCACCCTCATACAAAAATAAAACCATGTATGTTAGGGCTGGTAAAAAGGTGGTGTATTTGACTATTTCCCAGTTTCTCATGCCGCTGACTCTGGGTGTGAAGTGTAATATTATTGCTAGGGTTGTTGCAGATAATAAAGCAAGTCCTAAACCAATAATAAGTGATTGCATTCCATCTGAACCTTGAGAAAGTGCTGCTATGCCAATAATTGCCATTACAAACATCACAATAGTAGTTAAATCGGGCACTTTACCCTTGGAAAAACAATCCATCAAATAGGTGATCAGAGGGAACGTATAGAGAGCAACGCTTGCAAGACCAACCGACATATAATTTACCGCTTCTACAAAGAGCCAAGACTGAACACCATAAAGTAAAGCTAGCAAGAGCAGCCAATAACCAAGCCCTTGCTGTTTTATTTTAGTAAAAGAAAACAGACTTTTTGTAATCACTAAGGACAAAACAAAAGTTGTACTAAAACGCAGAAACAAAAAGAAAAAGGCGCTGATTCCTAACGAATAAATAAAAGGCACCATGCTGACATTTAAAGCATAGAAAAACGAAGACAATAGTGCAAACCTAACAGCAAACATCTTAACCCCACTTGAGATGAACTCTTAACACTTTGTCTATCAAACTAAAGTAATGTCAAGAACAGTCAAATTTTATAAGATAAATGAAAAGATAATTTTGTTCATTTCAACCCTAGATGTCTATTTTTTTTACCAAAGTTTAGGCCTTTAGCGTAACATTGCGGCAGCATTTTCAATGATTAGGAGAAGAGATGGAATTTGATGCTAATTTGATAGCCCCTGCACTTGGAGTTTTTGGGCTGTTAATTGTAATAGTTATCCATCAATGGATTAAGAAGCAACCCAGTGGTAGCGGAAAAGTGCAAAAAATCGGAGAACAAATCCATAGTGGTGCTATTGTTTTTATGAAGCGTGAATACAAAATGCTTAGCATGTTTGCTTCAGTTTTATTGATACTACTTTATTTTTTCCTTGGCTGGGAAAGCGCCCTATGCTTTATTGTTGGAGCAACGGCCTCTGCAACAGCTGGCTATATTGGCATGAATACAGCAACAATTGCCAATGTTAGAACAACTCAGGCTGCTCATGATGAAGGCAGCGCTGCGGCACTTAAGGTTGCATTCTTTGGTGGTTCGGTAATGGGCTTGTCAGTAGCTGCACTTGGCCTTTTTGGTTTGGGTATTCTATACTATTTTTTCGGTGAAACGCATTCGGAGGCATTACATGGCTTTGGTATGGGCGCTTCAGTTGTAGCTTTGTTCTCTCGTGTTGGTGGTGGTATTTTTACTAAAAGTGCCGACATAGGCGCTGATTTAGTTGGAAAACTGGAGGCTGGCATTCCTGAAGATGACCCTCGCAATCCTGGTGTCATTGCAGATAATGTCGGAGATAACGTTGGTGACATTGCCGGAATGGGTTCTGATATTTTCGAATCCTACTGTGGCTCTATGATTGCAACAATCGCTATCGCTTCAACTCTTTCTGCGGTAGCACTTGACAAACTAGGAAATCAATCCGAACTCATGTTTTTACCTTTGGCACTTGCTTCTCTTGGACTAATATGCTCTATCATAGGTATTGTCGTTGTTAAGATGTCCTCCAATAAATCAGCTGAATCAGCACTTAGAACGGGGACGATTGGTTCGGCTATCTTGTTTATCATTGCATCATATTTTCTGATTGATAATCTTGATGTCAACAATGATGTCTGGGCTGCTGTTCTGATGGGTAGTATAGGAGGCATAATCATTGGACTCGTCACAGAGTACTACACAGCTGGAAAACCAATTAGAGAAATTGCTAAAGCTGGTGAAACTGGCGCAGCAACGGTCATGATTAAAGGTTTAGCGATTGGCATGCAGTCAGTTGTTATCCCTATCTTAATGATTTGTTTGATTATTTACGTTGCAGATCTTTTTGTTGGTCTTTATGGGGTTGGTATTGCCGCTATTGGTATGCTTGCAACTGTAGGTATGACGATGGCAATTGATGCATATGGACCAATAGCAGACAATGCTGGAGGAATTGCTGAGATGGCAGGTTTGGGTGAAGATACTCGTAAAATTACGGACTCTTTGGATGAATTAGGCAATACAACTGCTGCGATTGGTAAAGGTTTTGCGATTGGTGCTGCTGCGTTAGCTGCTCTTGCCATTATTACAGCTTATGTTGAAACTGTGAGTGTTAATCTTGAAAACTTTGTGCTCAACTTAAATAGTGCAGAAGTTTTGATTGGTCTCTTCATTGGTGGCACAATACCATTTCTAATCTCTGCTATTACAATGACAGCTGTTGGAGATGCAGCCTTTGAAATGATTAATGAGATTAGAAGACAGTTTCGTGAAATCGATGGCTTACTTGAAGGAAAAGCCGAGCCTGATACAGCAAAATGTATCGATATCGCTACAACTGCTGCACTCAAAAAAATGATTCTCCCAGGTGTTATTGCGGTCTCTGCACCTATCTTGGTGGGTTTTTTAATTAGCCCACAAGCGCTAGGTGGTATGCTTGGTGGTGCATTACTTGGATGTGTACTAATGGCACTTATGATGGCCAACGCTGGTGGAGCTTGGGATAATGCCAAAAAGTACGTAGAGAAAGGTAATTTTGGTGGCAAAGGTACGGATACTCACGCTGCGACTGTTGTTGGTGACACTGTTGGTGATCCTTTCAAGGACACCTCTGGTCCATCAATGAACATTCTCATCAATGTTATGGCGATAGTAAGTTTGGTTATTGCGCCTTTATTGTAAACAATAAATCAAATCAACCCTGTCTCTAAGGCAGGGTTTATTACTTCATCTTCATTATCTTGAAAGTAAAGTACTGATTAATTACGCCAAAACGCTTTGTGAAAAAGGGCAATAATGGTTAATACCTCTAATCGTCCTATAAGCATTGAAAAACTCAAAACCCATTTAGCAGAGTCACTCAATGCACCATAGTTTTCAGCAACCTGACCTAAACCTGGGCCAAGATTGTTCATCGTAGCTGCGGTGGCAGAATAAGCGCTTACTTGATCCAAGCCTATAAACATTAGCAACATTAAAATAATTACAAAAGAAATGGCATAGAGTGAAAAGAAGCCCAGCACAGAGATTATCGTCTTATCGGTAAGGCTTGTTTGATTTAACTTAACACTGACCTGTGCACTAGGACGAATAAACTTTTTTATTTCCTTCATGCCCAATCTAAACATTACCAGTATCCTCACTACCTTAATGCCACCACCAGTCGAACCTACGCAAGCACCAACAAAACTGACCATGATAAGAAATACAGGTATAGCGGCAGGCCAACCACTAAATTTTTGTGAAACAAATCCTGTCGTTGTAGCAATTGATATTGTTTGGAATAAGCTATGCCTAATGGTTTCACTAGAAGAGTCATACTCTGCATTAATACTGAGAAATAATAAAACAACTATCGCAGTAATTACCAAAATCAGTGTATAGGTTTTAAATTCAGAGTCTTTCAAATAGTTCATTAAAGAACGGTTATTCCAAGCAACAAAGTGAAGGGAAAAATTAATACCAGCTAAAAACATAAAAAACATTGCAATTACTTCAATTGATAAAGAATTGAAATAGCCAATTGAAGCATCATGTGTTGAAAATCCACCAATGGCAACTGTTGAAAAACTATGTCCTATCGCATCAAAGAGCGTCATCCCTGATAAAAAATATCCAATCGCGCAAAGAGCAGTCAGAGAGACATATATCTTCCAAAGTGCAATCGCGGTATGCCTTAACTTGGGTGTCAGCCTGTCCTTTGAGATACCGCTCGATTCTGCATGATAGAGCTCCATACCTCCAACACCAAGAAGTGGAAGAACAGCAACTGCAAGAACAATAATGCCCATTCCACCTAACCACTGAAGCTGTTGGCGATAAAAGAGAATACTTTTGGGTAGCTCGTCTAGCTGACTTAAAACCGTAGCACCTGTGGTAGTCAAGCCTGACATAGATTCAAAAAATGCACCTGAGAAAGTTAAGTCATTGATTGACTCAGTAAGAAGAAAAGGAAGAGTACCAAATAGAGATAAGACCAACCAAAAACAGACCACAATCAGTACACCGTCTCTGAGACGAAAATCTTTTTTGATATTTCGATAAGGCCACCACAAAGAAAAACCACCTATGAGCGTCAGTACAAAAGAAATTACAAAAGAAAGATACTCACCTTCAGCATATATGAAGTCAATCAGTATCGGTGGAATTTGAGTTAGGCTGAAAACCATAAGCAATAAACCAATGGTTTTAGAAACAACACTTAATTGCATTTTAGGATTGCCTTTTTGGTTATGGATTTTGTTTTTCCGTTACTCATTCTCGGAGAATAGGGATTCAACCTGATGAATCTTTCCAACATCTGTCAACATTATAAGAATGTGATCTCCTTGCTCAATCACCAACTTTTTAGAGCCCATCAACAGTTCACTATCTCTAACAATAGCTCCTACCACTACTCCTTCTGGTAAAGATAAATCTTTAATCTTTAATCCGACCACTTTTGAGGTATTTTTATCTCCATGAACGACAATTTCTATGGCTTCAGCTTTACCATGTTGAAGTGAGTGCACTTTCATAGTATCACCTTTCCTAATATGTGACAAAATACCACCCACCGTTATTTGGTCAGGAGATACGATAATATCTACATCATCACTTTGCTCTGCCAATGAGGCATAAACATCACGCTTAACTAGAGCGATTGTTTTATGTGCTCCTAGGCGTTTAGCTAAAATTGAGACAATGACATTTACTTCATCAGAATCGGTCAGCGCTAAAAACAAATCAGTATTTTCAATCCCTTCCTCTAGGAGTAAGTCCTCATCTGAAGCATTGCCTTGTAAAACCAAAGTATGATTTAGTTCTTCAGATAATGCCATAGCCCTGTCTTCATCCAACTCAATAATACGAATATTATGAGTATCCTCAAGTAGTTTTGCGACATTGAGTCCAATGTTTCCACCACCTGCAATGAAGATTTTTTGATATGTATTTTCGGCGCGCCTAAACTCTTTTAGAGCTCTTGATACGTGATTCTTCTTAGCAATAAAGTAGACATGGTCGCCCTCTCGAACCACAGTGTCACTCTTAGTAAGTATTGCTCTATCGTTTCGGTAAAGACCGACAATGCGCATTTTCACATCCGGAATGTGATCATGTAACTCCTTAATAGGTCGGTTCACAATTGGGGTGCCAACAAAAGCTCGCGTTTCAACCAATTGAACCAAGCCATTCTCAAAATCAAAGACTTGAGAGGCGCCAGGTTCTTCTACGATCCCTTTGATATAGTCGGTGATTAAAATCTCTGGGGTAATTATAAAATCGATAGGTACCGTTTCATTTGAAAATAACTCAGGTCGAAGCAGGTATTCAGTCGTCCTGATTCGTGCAATTTTCTTCTCAACATGATAAAGTGTATGAGCCATTCTGCAGGCAACCATATTCCTTTCATCGGAACGCATCACAGCTATCACCATATCCATGGTTTTAATACCTGCCTTTTCTAAAACACTTGGATAAGCTCCATGACCGACAACTGTTTTAATGTCTAAATGTCTCTGCAAGAGGGTAAGTTTGTCTTCTACTTGATCAACTATAGTGATGTCATTGTCATCGTCTAAACAAAGATATTTTGCAAGCGTTGAGCCAACTTGGCCAGCACCTAAGATTAAAATCTTCATTTCTTGTCAATCCCTAAATCTTTAAGTTTTCGATACAAAGTCGTCCTCTCTAATCCTGCCTTTTCAGCAACAATAGCAATGTTATTATCGTTTAATGCGAGGTGATGAAGTAAATATTGACACTCGAAAATATTTCGAGCTTCCTTGAGTCTAAGTGAAAAATCAATACCACTCACTTCTTGACTTGATTCTTGTGGATCTGGACGAGTCATTATATTTCGTAAAATCGGCAAAAAGTCATGCAAAGGCTTCTTTAAAAAATCTATTGCTCCAAGTTTCATTGCTCTAACAATATCACTGGGTTCAGCATGGCCTGACATCATAACAATCGGTGTGTCGAATCCCTCAGAAGCCCATTCAGCTAAAAGTGAAATTCCATCCTGACCAGGCATCCACACATCCAATAAAACCAAGTCAAAAGTATTAGCAGAAACAATAGCTTTTGCCTCATTCGCACTTCGAGCTAGGACAGTTTCATAGTTAACATCCTCCAGAATATCTTTGATGATTTCAGTGTTATCTTTCTCATCATCAATAATTAATATTTTTCCGAAAGTAGTTTTTTCTTCCATTTCAACTCCTTTGACTTGCAATTATACTGAATTCAATTGTCACTCTTGCTCCATGAGGTTCGACATTGCTGGCATAAATTTGCCCATCGTGCTGCTCAACAATATTTTGTACAATTGCTAATCCCAACCCCCCAGCCTTTGGTTTAGTAGTGACGTAAGGCTCGAAAACCTGATCAAGAATATTCGTAGGAAAGCCCTTCCCATTATCAATAATTGTCAAACGTATGATGCCTTCATCCTTCACAATTCGTGATTTAATCACAATGTTAAGTCTGGTTTTCTTTTTCTTAGATTCAATGGAATTTTTAATTAAATTTATCAATGCACGTGAAATGGCATCTTTATCCAGTTGTAATTTTGGTAAATCACCACTCAAGTCAAGATCAATTCGTACTCCAGATTGGGTGTCATATAAAGAGGCTGCCTTGTTAACCAAAGCGTTAAGTGATGCAGAGACTTTTTTAATTTCTGGTGTATTGGCATAATCGGAAAAGGCACTCACCATCGAATCCATTGATGCGACTTGATCAATAATGGTTTTAGTAGTTTTATTAATGATTGCTGAATCCTTAGAATCCAACTTATCTAAAAATAGATTACGAAGTCTCTGTGCTGAAAGCAATATAGGTGTCAGAGGATTTTTTATTTCATGCGCCATTCTAACTGCAACTTCTCCCCAGGCAGCTTTTTTCTGCGCACGATGTAGCTTCGATATGTCATTAATGATAATAACGTAACCTAGATTTCTGTTCTCAGCATCAAGGGTTGCACCTTGACAGTAAATTAGACGGTGCCTATCTTCTAACATTAATTCAATTTCACCACCCCACTCTTCCAACTCTTGATCAATTTTTTCCTCAATAAATGAAAAAAGAGGTTTCAGATTTTCATAATTCTCGATGATACTGTCATATGACTGTCCTAAAAAAGCACTTTCATCACCAATTTGCAACATCTTACCAATCACAGGATTTATCAGCTGTATTGTCTTATCCTGATTCAGGGCAATAACACCATAAGTGTACTTCAAAATAGTTTCTAGATACAAATTATGCGTATCTAAACCTTCTCTAGATAACTTTATTCGCTTACTCATCTCGTTAAAATGTTCAACTAAGTCATGCATATCTTTGCTCTTTGGATCTTGCTGAATCTGCACATCATAATTACCTGAAGAAATTTCTCTCGTTGCTATTGATAAATTGTGCATAGGACGCATTAATTGATCAATCATTCTTAAGACAACCAATAATGCACTCAAAACTGCTAATAAAATCGTTGAAGAAAAATCAATCATAAAACGGGTTTTGATAATCGATGAATTAAGTGTTAATTCAGCTTCTTTCGCTGCATCCCTAAAACGCATCATCCTTGAAGTCAAGTTACTAATACTCATATCTGATGCGTAGTGAGCAGTAAGAGTAAACTCATCGGCTGAAGCAGTATATGCATAATCCGCTAAACATACTGTATCACTTTTACTTTGCGCAACAAGATTCTTTAAGGCGTCATAGAGCTTTAACTCGCATGCCCAATTATCCTGAACTAGGAGGTTCAGTACTATCTGCATTTTTTCACTAGAGGCGCGAGGAGCATCAAAATAGTTCACTAATTTACCTATATTTCGGGTACGATCTTCGTAATATTTAATGGCTATATTATTTGTATTGTAGTAGAGCTCGTCGACTTCACCGCCTACCTTAAGATTAAATTCTTCAAACTGACCTTCAGCTTTTTTTAGGTTGTCTCTGATTGATTCAAATGAAAAAAGATAGAATGAAAGTACTGGAACTAAAACCAAGACAGGGACAATCTTAATGAAAGACCAGGTAAATTTTGAACCTATAACACCTTCATCGGTATTTTCTTTTAATTTTTTCATTGAAAGAATGATGTAGTAAATTGCAATTAAACTCATAACGACGTTAAAACCAATCAATACTAAATACCACTCATTAATCAAACTTTGATTGAGACCGAGATAAAACATTCCCGAAAAAGAGATTAAAATAATCGCAATCCAAAACAAAGCGCGAGGTGATTCTTTCAACGAAAAGGCTTGATCTAACAACATAAACTACATTTATACAACTTTAAATAGGCTTGATTATCTCATAAATGAATTATTGCTAGCGCGAGTTGTTGATAAAATACAACAATTGACCATATTTGCAGACTTTGATACAAACAAAACCACAATTAGAGCGCCATCTCAAAACTATTAATAGTGCTTTTCATCTTGCTATTGATACTGAGTTTAAACGCATTAATACTTATTATCCGGAGCTATGTCTAGTCCAAATTGCAACCACCCACTCCGCAGAATGTATTGATGTTCTGTCAATTAACGATTTAGAGCCATTATTTGAAAAACTCTATCATAATGAAACCGAATGGGTTGTTCACTCAGCTAGACAAGACATTGAAGCCCTCTACCATTTATCAAAACGAATACCAGTTTCATTATTTGATACTCAGATTGCTGCCTCATTATTGAACTATCCACTTCAAATTTCCTACCAAGCATTAACAGAAATTTTGCAAGACGTTCAGCTAGATAAAAGTTTTACTCGATTTGACTGGACAACAAGGCCACTCCCAGCGAATGTTGTAGAATATGCCCTGGATGATGTCAGATATTTGCTGCCTAATTTCGAAAAACTGAAACATGAGCTAACCATTAGTAAAAAAATACAATGGCTCGATGAAGAGACAAGATTTCTTCTTGATCAAGAGCTTTATGAACCTAGTATTGAACAGATTTGTTATAAAACTAAAGGACTCTCACAGCTTGGAAAAAAATTTCAAGACCAGGCAATCAAACTTGTAGCTTGGCGAGAGAACAATGCCCAACAAAAAAATAAGCCTCGAAAATGGATAATGTCTGATCAAAAATTACTAGATTACGCTTGTGGAAAAAGTAAGCTTTCAACTCGTTCACAAAAACTTTTTGATGACTTTGTTAAAGAATCATCTGTGAACCTCACTCTCTCTGAATTGTTAACACCTCAAAAGCCTTTAACTAGTTCTGAAAAAAGCAAAAAAAATGAACTTCAAAGAATTATTAATAGCATAGCTGAAGCTTATAATCTACCGCCTGAAGTTATAAGCACTAGCAAGTCATTAATTCAATTCATAAGAGGAGACTTAAATGCACCTTTACGCAATGGCTGGAGAGCAAAACTATTCAACAAGGAAAAATTAGATGCAAAATAGTTTTAGAATTATTTCAGGAGAATTCCGGGGTAGAAAGTTTAGTTTTCCTGATGTAGACGGATTGCGCCCAACCCCTGGGAAAATTCGTGAAACACTTTTTAATTGGCTACAATTCGATATTATTAACAAAACTGCCCTTGATCCATTTGCGGGAAGTGGCGCACTGAGCCTTGAAGCAATATCGAGAGGCGCTAAAGAAGTTTATGTAATTGAAAAGGATAGAAATATCTATAAGAAACTCAAATCCAACTTCAAGTTGTTAGATAAAAACCAATACACAATAATTAATGAAGATGCTATGATTCATCTTGCTAAACCCAGTAAGCAGTCTTTTGACTTGGTTTTTTTAGATCCTCCCTTTGCAAAAAATCTGTTACTGGAAACTATAGAGAAGCTTTCGAATAATCATTACATAAATAGTCAAAGTCAAATCTATATAGAATCTGAATACAAGATAACCAAAGACAATTTAAGTTCACTCATCAATTATCACTTTAAAATTAATAAACAGAAAAAATCGGGTAATGTCTATTATTGTCTGATAAGCTTAGGAGCATTATGAAAACAATTGCCATTTATCCAGGCTCTTTCGATCCAATAACAAACGGTCATATAGATTTAATTCATCGCGCTTGTAAACTATTTGACGAAGTTATAATTGCAATCACTCAAAATGCTAACAAAACAAGCTTGTTACCTATCGAACAAAGGATTGAAGCTGTCAAAGCTTCTATAACGTCAATAAGTAATACCCGAGTGTTGGCTTTCAATTCGTTACTGGTCAACTTTGCAGAGGATCACAATGCACAAATAATTATAAGAGGATTAAGAGCTGTTTCTGACTTTGAATATGAGTTTCAACTGAGTGGAATGAACAAACGACTTAATCCCAGAATTGAAACTCTTTTTATGACACCGTCTGAAGAATTTGCTAACATTTCTTCATCTTTGGTGCGAGAAATCTTTTCACTGGGTGGCGATATAAGTGCTTTCGTGCCTAAACCTGTTGAAACAATACTTCACAGTTCATCTACAAAATAATACCTTTTAAGCCTTGAAATAAGATTTTATAACCCTAAATAGAGGTTATATCAAATACAAGGAGTAAATGTATAATGGCAAAAATTATTGGAATTGACTTAGGCACAACAAATTCATGTGTCGCCGTCATGGATGGTGGTACGGTTAAAATTATTGAAAATTCAGAAGGTAATCGTACAACCCCTTCTATTATTGCTTACCCAAAAGATTCTGAAGAAATTTTGGTGGGTCAGCCTGCAAAACGACAAGCTGTAACTAATCCTGAAAATACCCTTTACGCTATCAAAAGATTGATAGGTCGACGCTTTAAAGAAGACGAGGTACAAAAAGATATCGACTTGGTTCCTTATAAGATTATTGAAGCCAAAAACGGTGATGCTTGGGTTGAAGTCAAAGGTAAAAAAATGGCAGCACCTGAAATTTCTGCACGTGTGATTCAAAAAATGAAGCAAACCGCAGAAGATTATTTAGGTACTGAAATTAAAGAAGCTGTTATTACAGTCCCTGCCTACTTTAATGACTCACAACGCCAGGCTACAAAGGATGCTGGAAAAATTGCCGGTTTAGATGTTAAACGCATCATCAATGAACCAACAGCTGCTGCACTAGCTTACGGCGTTGATAAAGCAATGGGTGATAAAAAAGTTGCAGTCTATGACTTGGGTGGTGGAACATTTGATGTATCTATCATTGAAATGGAAGACATTGACGGTGAAAAGCACTTTGAAGTTCTATCCACAAATGGTGATACATTCCTAGGCGGTGAGGATTTTGACCATCGCATTATTAACCACTTAGTTGCAGAATTTAAGAAGGACCAAGGCCTTGATCTTTCAAACGATGCTATGGCATTACAACGACTAAAAGAGGCTGCAGAAAAGGCTAAAATTGAACTGTCTTCATCAGAACAAACTGAAGTGAACTTGCCTTATATCACAGCAGATGCTTCTGGTCCAAAACATCTTAATATTAAAATCACCCGAGCAAAATTAGAATCATTAGTTGCTGACTTATTAAAGCGCTCAATTGAGCCTTGCAAGATAGCTCTGAAAGACGCAGGATTGTCAAGCGGTGATATAGATGAAGTGCTGCTCGTTGGTGGACAAACTAGAATGCCAAAAGTACAAAAGATGGTACAAGACTTCTTTGGTAAAGAGCCCAAGAAAGACCTAAACCCTGATGAAGCAGTGGCTATGGGAGCTGCCATTCAGGCCGGTGTATTGGGTGGCGATGTTAAAGATGTTCTGCTTCTCGATGTGACTCCACTTTCTCTCGGTATTGAAACCTTGGGCGGTGTGATGACTAAACTGATTGAGAAAAATACAACGATTCCAACTCATCAATCACAGGTATTTTCAACTGCGGCAGCCAATCAGTCATCGGTAACCGTTCATGTTCTTCAAGGTGAGCGTGAAGTTGCAAGCGCCAATAAATCTCTTGGACAATTTAATTTAGAAGGGATTGCCCCTGCTCCAAAAGGTCAGCCACAAATTGAAGTAACACTTGATCTTGATTCGGATGGCATTTTGCATGTTTCCGCTAAAGATAAGAACACTGGCAAAGAGCAGTCAATAACAATCAAATCTTCAAGTGGTCTTTCAGATGAAGAAGTTGAAAAAATGATTAAAGATGCTGAAGCGCATGCAGAGGAAGATAAAAAATTCCAGGAACTTATTACTGCACGTAACATGGCTGATTCACTTGTTCACTCTACAAAACAAACACTTGAAGAACTCAAAGATGAAATTTCTGACGAAGAAAAATCAACAATTGAGTCTGCAGTGAATGAACTTGAAGAGAGTATTAAGGGGGACGACAAAGATGACATCGATGCTAAAGTACAAAATCTAAGCGAAAAAGCTCAAGTATTAGCACAAAAAGCACAGGAAAAAGCCAGTGCTGAAGATTCAGAAGCTGGCAATGGAAAAGCTGATGAAGATGTTGTAGATGCTGATTTTGAAGAAGTTAAAGAAGAAAAGTAATTAACTAAACAAACTGCAATAAAAAAACCTCCTTTGATTATTCATAGGAGGTTTTATTAATTTAAGAGATATATGCCGCAAAGAGATTACTACGAAGTTTTAGGCGTTAAAAAAGGCGCAGAAGAAGCCGAAATCAAAAAGGCTTATAAACGTCTTGCGATGAAATATCATCCTGATCGAAATGCTGATGATAAGGTTGGTGCTGAGAAAAAATTTAAAGAAGTACGTAAAGCATACGATATCATCTCTGACCCTCAAAAACGTGCATCTTATGATCAATTTGGGCACGCCGGCGTAGAACAAGGTGCTGGTGGTTCTGGAGGTGGAAATCCTTTTGGTGCTGGTGGCTTTGGAGATATTTTTGGTGATATATTTGGTGGTGGTAATACCAAGCCTGATAATCGAGGCCCTGACCTTCGATATGACCTAGAAATTGATTTAAGACAAGCCGCTAAAGGTGATACAGTTAAAATCAGAGTACCTAAAAACGATACTTGTGACACTTGTTCTGGTAGTGGTGCAAAACCAGGAACAACAGTTAAAACTTGTGGAAATTGTAATGGTAGTGGTCAAGTTCAAATACAGCAAGGTTTCTTTGCTATTCAGAGACCTTGTAACCAATGTCATGGTACCGGTGAAAAAATTGATTCTCCTTGTCGCACTTGTGGTGGCCAAGGGATTGTAAGAAAACAAAAAACTCTTTCCGTCAAGATACCAGCTGGAGTTGATACTGGAAACAGAATTCGTCTCAGTAGTGAAGGTGAAGCTGGTTTACGTGGTGGACCTTCTGGTGATCTTTATGTGCAAATGCATATCAAAGATCACCAAATCTTTCAACGTGAGGGGAACGACTTGTATTGTGAAATCCCTATCGATTTTGCAACAGCTACTCTTGGTGGCTCAATTGAAGTTCCAACCTTGGATGGTAAGCTTAAAATTAATATTCCGTCAGGTACTCAAACCGCAAAACTCTTCAGACTTCGCGGCAAAGGCATGCCAGCAATGAGATACAATGGTTCCGGCGATCTTCTCTGCCAGGTCAAATTAGAGACACCTGTTAACCTAAATTCTAAACAAAAGCAGCTTTTAAAGGACTTTTCTAGTTCTTGCAACGCCAAACAACACCCAGAATCAAATTCCTTTTTTGGTAAAATGAAGTCTTTCTTTGAATAAACTTCCATTCCTTAATGACAATTAAACAAATCAAAGCCCGTGAGGTTTTAGATTCTAGAGGTAACCCTACTGTTGAGGCAGATGTAATTCTTAATAACGGTGTTTTAGGAAGGGCAATGGTTCCATCCGGAGCTTCCACTGGGCAACGTGAAGCCTTGGAGCTAAGAGATGGCGATAAAAACCGTTATTTGGGAAAAGGTGTTACTCAATCTGTTAATAATATTAACCATGAGATTAACGACGCCCTCGTTGGTATGAAAATCTCAAATCAACTAGCCATCGATCAAAAAATGATTGACATCGATGGCACTGAAACAAAATCTCGCTTGGGTGCTAATTCTATATTGGCAGTTTCCTTAGCCTGTGCACACGCTAATGCAAATAACAACAAGCAATCACTGTTTCGTTCATTTGATTTTTCTGAAACTTATCAACTTCCAGTTCCTATGATGAACATTATCAATGGCGGCGAGCATGCCAATAATAGCATTGATATCCAAGAGTTTATGATTATCCCGGCTGGAGCACCTAGCTTCAAAGAAGCGTTACGATATGGCGTTGAAGTTTTTCATCATTTAAAAAAGTTGCTTGACCAAGAAGGTCTTAATACAGCGGTCGGAGATGAAGGTGGCTTTGCACCCAACTTAAGTTCTAACGAGGAGGCTTTAAAGGTCATCCTTAAAGCTATTAAGAGTGCGGGATATGAAGCAGGAAAAGATATCTTTATTGGAATTGACGCTGCTAGTTCTGAGTTTTACTTTAACGGTACCTATAACTTATCCTCAGAAGGTTTGAAACTGAGTAATGAGGAATTTACGAGTTATCTTGCATCATGGGTTGAAAAATATCCAATCATTTCTATCGAAGACGGGATGGATGAAAATGACTGGTCAGGCTGGGAGATGCTTACCAAAAGATTATCTGACAAAACTCAATTGGTAGGTGATGATTTATTTGTTACTAATAGTAAAATTTTAGCTAGAGGTATAGAGAACAATATTGCCAACTCGATCCTTATAAAAGTCAACCAAATAGGTACACTTACAGAAACGTTTGACGCAATGAAGATGGCTTTAAGTGCTGGATACACTTGCGTTATGTCTCACAGAAGTGGTGAAACTGAAGACACTACTATTGCAGACCTATCTGTTGCAACCAGCTGTGGACAAATTAAAACAGGTTCATTGTCTCGTTCTGACAGGCTTGCAAAATATAATCGATTGCTACGCATTGAAGAGGAACTGGGAGATGATGCATACTATCCTGGACTCAGTGCATTCAAGCATCTTTAACAATAGACTTGTTCAAATATTTTTCATCTTCTTTAAGGTTAAAATAAGTTTTCATTGAATAAATATGGGTAATTGATTGGAATCACTGTCCACTTTTTGGCTAAGTGTTTTACTTTTCGCTCTAATTCTAGCTTCAGCTTTTTTCTCTGGTACTGAAACCTCGATGATGGCTATGAACCGTTATCGACTGAAAACCCTTAGTGCTAAAAACAACCCACAAGCAAAAAGAGTAGAAAAACTCTTAAAAAATGTTGATTATTTAATTGGCGTTATTCTTCTGGGAAATAATTTTGTCAATATACTGGCAGCAAGTATCACAACTATTCTTGCACTGAAGCTTTGGGGAGAAGGATCGGTGATTATTGCATCGTTAGCTTTAACACTAGTTATTTTAATTTTTGCAGAAACAACACCAAAAACATTTGCAGCAAAAAACCCAGAGAAAATTGCCTTGCCTGCTTCGGCAACCATAGAATTACTAATTAAACTATTCAGACCCGTTATTTGGTTAATTTCCTATATTTCTCAGACCATCCTAAAACCTTTTGGTTTAAAACATTCGAGTAAAGATAATTTAAACTCAGAAGAGCTAAGGATGGCTGTGATAGATTCTAAATCTATAGTTTCAAAAAACTATCAAAAGATGCTTCTCAACATTATTGATTTAGAAAAAGTTAAGGTCGAGGATATTATGATTCCACATAATGAACTTGTTAGTGTTGATATTAATAATGAAGTTGAATTATTTGATCAACTAAAACGCATACAACACACCCGACTTCTCATCTTCGAAGGATCAGAAAATAATATTATTGGTACTATCCATATGAGAGATATCGTTAATCTTTATGCCAAAGATGAAATAAATATTACAGCAATTAAAAAACTAATTCGTGAGCCTTACTTTATTCCTGAAGGTACACCTCTATCCATGCAACTTGAACATTTTAAAAACCAAAAAAGAAGACTAGGTTTAGTGGTTGATGAGTATGGGAAAGTTAAAGGAATGGCTGTCCTTGAGGATATTTTGGAAGAAATTGTAGGACAATTTACTTCTAACGAAGGCGAAATTATAGGAGAAATCAATCAACAAGAAGATGGTAGTTACCTAGTAGATCCTCGAATCAACATTCGTGAACTGAACAAAGCATTAAAGATTAAACTGCCATATGATAAAGCCAAAACACTGAATGGCCTAATTTTAGAGAATTTACAAAGTTT
>JAKUUR010000001.1 GCA_022448455.1 Candidatus Thioglobus autotrophicus | reverse complement strand
AATAAGTTTCGCCTTCGCCACTAATACCGTGCAGCAAGAACCCACCTCCGTACATTAAATCGTATCCATAGACCATATACATCGTACAAGCGATTGCAAATAAGCCAATATTTTTAGTTAAAATTTCAGCTGTATTTTTACTCCTAACAAGGCCCGCTTCTAGCATAGAGAAACCTGCCGCCATCCACATGACTAGAGCACCCATTACTAAAAAGTAGAAGGTGTCAAGGGCATATTGTAATTCTAATATTTGATTTTCCATATCCCTCTCCTATACTGCTTCAGGACCGGTTTCACCCGTACGAATACGGATCACCTGTTCTAAACTTGTTACAAAAATCTTACCGTCGCCAATCTTTCCACCATTGATTTTGCAAGTTGTTATGATGGTGTCAATCACCTCTTCAACCTGCTTTTCAGTAATGGCAATTTCTAATTTAACTTTCGGTAAGAACTCAACTACAAACTCAGACCCACGATAGAGCTCAGTGTGGCCTTTTTGACGACCAAACCCTTTAACTTCAGTAGCTGTAACGCCAGTTACACCAACCTCAGAAAGAGCTTGTCTTACACTATCCAGCCTTTTAGGCTGGATAACTACTGTGACCATTTTCATGTTAATACTCCTTTAAACGAAAACAAAAAAAAAGGCCCGCTACCCTCTTTATAACGCAAAGGGTAGTAGGCCTCTATACCAGTTCAGCTCAACTTTAAACTGACGAAAAAAAACGCTTATCTAGGAAAATTACCCAAATAAACGTCATTGTCTTGTCTTAACAACCAACTTTGGTCACTAAGTACCTTTAATTATACACGGTAAATTTATTTTGTGTGAAACCAATCTATAATGTATCGTTTCAAATTACATATATGAATTGAAAGTTGTCTTTGTATAAATCTGTGAACAAACATGAGCTTCCTGACTCTCCAAAGATTGGAGTCTTGCTTACCAATCTCGGTACCCCTGATGCACCAACTAAAGCCGCAGTTAGACCCTTTCTGAAGGAATTATTGTCAGACCCAAGGGTTGTCGGGTCACCACCACCGAGATGGCTTTGGAAGTTAATCCTTAATGGTTTTATTTTAAATATACGTCCAAAAAAATCTGCAAAAAAATATCAATCTATATGGGATACGCATGGTGAAGGCTCCCCCTTATTGGCAATCTCTAAAAAACAAAAAGGTGCGGTTGAAGCAGCGCTCAATAAGCAGTCGGCAGGTGAATTTACTGTTACCCTTGGTATGCGTTATGGGAACCCCTCTATCGCATCTGCATTAAAAGAGTTGGAGACTGAAAATTGTGAAAAAATATTAGTTCTACCGCTATATCCTCAGTACGCATCTTCGTCAACAGGCTCTGCATTTGATGCAGTTAGTCATGAGATAAAAAAATGGCGGAAAATGCCAGAATTGGGGCTTATTAATTGCTATAACGATGAAGATTTATACATTCAATCATTGGCCAATAGTGTGAAAGAGTTTCAAGAAATTCATGGTGTGCCAGACCTTTTATTGATATCTTATCACGGAATTCCAAAACGTCAGTTTGATGAAGGGGATAAATACCCTTGTCAGTGTTGCGAAACCAGTTATCTGCTGGCGTCAAAATTAAATCTAAATGTCGATGATTATAAGATGACATTTCAATCAAGAGTCGGGGTAGGGGAATGGATGAAAGATTACACCGATGAAACTTTAAAGTCTCTTCCTAGTAAGGGTGTTAAAAGCGTTCAAGTTATTTGTCCTGGCTTTTCTGCAGATTGCCTAGAAACTGTTGAAGAGATTGGGGAAGAAAACAGGTCACATTTTATGAGTGCTGGTGGTGAGTCATATAGCTATATACCCGCGCTTAATGACAGAGAGGACCACATTAATTGTCTAACTCAAATGATCATAAATAAGGGTGAGGAATTGAAAACCTAGAATGAAAATTTCACAAATATGTTTAAATTAACCCATTTACAAGAGCCCTTTGCTACTTTGGTATTGCTTCTGGGGTCTTTTTTTTATACCTGGAGCTAACATGAAAGTAGGAAAAGATAAAGTTGTATTAATGCATTACACTCTTAAGAATGATGCAGGTGACGTCATTGACTCTTCTGGGGGTGGTGATCCTTTACCATTTTTACAGGGCCATGGCAACATTATCCTTGGCCTAGAGAGCGCCCTTGAGGGTTCCAAGGCGGGAGATAAGTTGGACGTTTCTATAGAGCCAGAAGATGGTTATGGACTCCGTATGCAGGATGCCATTCAAGAGATTCCAAGTTCTGAACTCCAGGGAGTTAATGAGGTTAAAGTGGGAATGCAGCTTCAATCACAAGACCAAGACGGCAATGCATTTCTTGTTACCGTAACTAAAGTTGAGGATGACAAAATCACTGTAGACGCAAATCACCCATTAGCAGGCGAAACACTTCACTTTTCAGTCAACATCGAATCTATCAGGAAGGCTGAAGCTGAAGAGTTGTCACATGGGCACGTTCATGTCGACGGACATCATCATCATTAGAGTTCAAACCAATAACGGGCAATAGTGATGCCAATTGATGTTTGTCCGTTATGTAATTCCAATCTAACAGAAAGCTTCCATAGAGATAGTTATCGTGAATACTTGAAATGTAGTAATTGCGATTTCGTTTTTGTCCCTAAAATTTATCACCTCTCAGAGAAGGGTGAAAGGGCTCGATATGACTCACACAACAATAACCCAGAGGATGACAGGTATCGTAACTTTTTGTCTCAACTATTAAGTCCTCTTCAAGAGAGAATTCCCAAGAATGCAAGTGGACTCGATTTTGGCTCTGGCCCAGGACCGACACTATCTCTGATGCTTGAAGGGTGTGGCTATAGCGTTGATCTGTATGACAAGTTTTACGCCAAGAATGATGTTGTATTTGAAAAGCAATATGACTTTATTACTGCCAGCGAGGTGGTAGAGCATTTAAGACAACCTTTTGTCGAATTAAGCCGACTTATGGGTCTACTAAAGAGTAACGGTGTGCTTGCAATTATGACTCAAATTCTCACGCCTCAAAAAGACTTTGAGCAATGGTACTACAAGAATGATCCTTCTCATATCGGTTTTTTTAGTGAAAAGGCATTGAACTGCTTAGCCCAAAAGTGGCAAGCAGAACTTTATGTGATATCGGAAAGGGTTGTTATATTTAAAAAAAATGAAACTCTATTCGGATAATAGGTTTAGATAATTTTTGTATCGTGATGGATGAATATCACCCGAATCAAGCGCAACTTTGACTTCACAGTCTGGCTCATTGATGTGTTGGCAGTTCCTGAATCGACATTTCCCGATAAGTTCTTTAAATTCTCTAAAACCATTCAGAATCTGTTTAGCGTCGAAATCATCTAACTGAAACTCCCTAATACCGGGAGAGTCAATCAAGTCTCCACCACTCGGAATGTGATAGATTGAGGTATTGGTTGTGGTGTGCTTTCCACGCTTACTTTTCGCTGATATCTCGTTAACCCGAAGTCCAAGGTCAGGGATTAGAGTATTAATGAGTGAGGACTTTCCAACACCAGATTGTCCTAAAAAGATATTTGTTTTGTCAGTCAATTGATTTTTCAGTGAATCCAAGTTGAGTCTTTTTTTGATGCTTATAAAATGCACTTGGTAGTTAATGTTTTGGTAAAGAGAAAAGTCCTGGGAGAGTTGATCTAATTCATTAAGTAGTTCAATTTTATTGACAATTATGTTGATGGGCAGGTTTGAATTCTCAGCCAAAATCAGGTAACGGTCAATGAGCTCAAATTGATAGTGTGGCTCTGTCGCCACAACAAGCCAGAGCTGGTCAATGTTTGTGGCAATCAATTTGTTTTTTTGTGAAAGCTCGTTTTCTCGAGGTAAGATTGCTGTTACGATGCCCTCAATACCACCTGCAGATTGAAAAATGACTTCATCTCCGGCTACTGATAAGCCTATATTTTGTCTGCCAGTGCACTGAAAGAGTTTTCCAGTTGATGATTCAACTAGTTGGCGCTGACCATATCTAGTGATAACGCGTCCTTTTTGAGATACTTCTTTATTTCTGAAATTTTTTTCGGTTTCAATTGCTGCTTTGTTTGCTCGAGCAATGCGTTCAGATTGCACTTTTTCGATGCGCCATTTTTGTCTTCGAGTTAGAGACATAGAAAAGCTGTTAATGTCATTGTAATCTAGCTATTCTCAGAATTGCGCTTGGGTGAGAGTCATGAAATGCTGAATAATATTTGTCAGGGGAGAGTGTCGAAGAGTTCTCACGGTAAAGCTTGGTTAGTGATGAAATTAAGTCGTTTGCATCGGTATGACTTGCAGCGAATGCGTCAGCTTGAAATTCGTGCTTACGGGAAATAAGGTTACTGATAGGGGTAATAAAAAAACTAAAAACTGGCAGTGTAAGACTAAACAGAACAAGCGCCGTATGAGATGAAGGTTCAGAGATACCTAATCCATGAAAGAACCAACCTTGCTTAATTAAATACCCCAATAAGGCTAGACTTGTGAGGCTAAAAATAAATGAACTTACAATTCTTTGACGTACATGTTTGTGGTGAAAATGACCAAGCTCATGAGCAAGAATGGCTTCAATCTCTTCATCTTCCATGCCTTTCAGAAGAGTATCAAAGAAAACAATTCTTTTATTTCTACCTATACCTGTGAAATAGGCATTACCATGTGATGACCTTTTAGAGCCATCCATGATAAAAATACCATCACTACCAAAACCTGTACGTTCAAGTAAACTGTCAATTCTATTCCTCAAGGAGTTATTTTCAAGTGGCTTAAATTTGTTAAAAATTGGCGCAATGAAGGTGGGATAAATCCACATCATTATGATTGTGAAGAGGCTTAGAATAGCCCAAACATAGATCCACCAATAGTCACCTATAGCGCTCATGTTCATTAAGTATAGGATTGCATAGATCAAAGGCATGCCCAGAGCAAGTGTCAATATTAGTTCTTTTATAAGATCACTAGTAAATGTTTTAATTGTCATGCGGTTAAATCCAAATCTTTCCTCAAGGATGAAATTACGATAAATACTAAAAGGCAGATCTATGAAGCTGGCAATAAGCATAATAGATAATATGAATACAGTGCCTAACCATATCGGGTCGGAGATTTTTTCATGCCAAAAAACATCAAGCCAGTTCATTGCCCCGCCAAGTGTCCATATAAGCAACACAATTGTAGAAAAAATTATCTCAAAATGATTCGCTAACAATTTTGCTTGGGTATAGCGCCCGGCTTTCTGATGGTCTTCAAGTGTTATTGTTTCTTTGAAGCCTTCAGGGACTTCATTAAAGGAAATTTTAATTGCCCTGTCCTGTCTAAAATTTAGCCATAAGAGGGCAATAACTGATGTCAGAATTGCGAATAAAAAAATAAACGTAAAAAAGTTAAATTCCATATTGTTTTGTGTTCTACTTTTACTGTTTCTGTTGATTAGCGATTATACCTAGTGATTATCACAAACTTATTGATTGAAGTTTTTAATAAATAATTTATATCATATGTATTTTGAAAAAAATATTCTATTGGCTAGGTCTATCGTAAATGATGTTATATTTGGTGAAAAAGCTTATGAGATGGGTATAATCCAAATATTAATTCGAGAATGAATAGAAGATTGTACTTTTATTTAGTGAGTATATACAGTAGTTAAAATTATTCAGTTTTAGGTTTATTTATGAGCACAATGGAAGATAGAGATGGCTTCATTTGGATGGATGGAGAGTGGCTAGATTGGCGTAAAGCTAAAGTGCATGTTCTGACACACACCTTGCATTACGGGATGGGAACATTTGAAGGTGTTCGAGCATACGAGACTGCTAATGGGCCGGCAATATTTAGACTCGAAGAGCATACTGATCGTTGGTTTAATTCAGCAAAAATTCTGGGGATGAATATTCCCTTTGGTAAGGAGACATTAAACCAAACCCAAAAAGAAGTAATCAGCAAGAATAATCTTAAGTCTGCTTATATCAGGCCGATGTGTTTTTATGGTTCTGAAGGGATGGGCCTTCGTGCCGATAATTTAAAAGTTCACGTCATGATTGCGGCCTGGGAGTGGGGGGCGTATTTAGGTAAAGACAACATGAAGAATGGTATTCGCATTCGGACCTCCTCTTTTACCCGTAATCATGGACATGCCTCACTAAGTAAAGCAAAAACAAATGGCAACTACGTCAATTCAATGATGGCATTGCAAGAGGCTTTGAATGAAGGGTATGACGAAGCCTTGATGTTAGACGTTAAAGGCTTTGTGTCTGAAGGTAGCGGTGAAAATATATTTATTGTTAGTGAGAATACTATATATACCCCAGACTTGTCATCCGCTTTACCTGGAATTACCCGAGACACAATTTTTACTTTAGCTGCAGCTATTGGCTACGAAATTGTTGAAAAAAATATTACTTGTGATGATATTTATAATGCAGATGAGGCTTTTTTTACTGGCACTGCAGCAGAGGTAACACCTGTCAGGGAGTTGGATGATCGACAAATAGGTAGTGGTACTCGTGGTCCGGTTACTGAAAAGCTTCAATCCCTTTACTTTGATTGTGTCCATGGTCGCAATAATCAATACTTGTACTGGTTAGCGAAAGGGAGATGTTCATGAATGCTAAGACCTCTAAACATACTAGTTATTATAGTTTGGTGTCAAAAAATGAATTGCCTTTTCATTGCCCTCCAAAAGAGGCGCAAAAATGGAACATGCACCCTAAAGTCTTTCTTTCGTTTGACGAAGAAGGGAGAGCTAATTGCCCATACTGCGGTGCTATCTATAAATTAGAAAAATAGTCAACACTCTATAAAAAATGGAAACGACTTCAAAAAACATTGTTTTAGTAGGGCCTATGGGTTCCGGAAAGACAACTGTTGGTCGTCGTCTTGCTCATGAATTGAATCAAGATTTTTATGACACTGATCATGAAATTATTGATAAAACTGGTGTTACTATTGATCATATTTTCGACATTGAAGGTGAAGATGGCTTCAGAGAAAGGGAGTCCAAAATACTTGAAAATCTTTGTCAAATGTCGAATATAATTCTTGCTACTGGTGGCGGTATTATAATTCTGTCGAAGAATAGGGAAATATTAAAAAATGTAGGTCTAGTAGTTTACCTTTCCTCTTCTGTGGATCAACTTCTGATGAGAACTGCTAAATCTAAAACTCGACCTTTACTGGAGAATAGTGCTGACCGAAGGAAAACCATTACTGAACTTGTAGACGCTAGAGATGTGTACTATCGTGAGGTGGCATCCCTTGTTGTCGACACAACAGGGAAAAATTTACATGAAGTAATAAATATAATAAAACGAGAGACTGAAAATGTGGAATAGAATTGCTTGTGTTTTTTGTTTGTTTTTGAGTACAGATGTAATTGCAATTACATCTGAAGAATTTAGCGCTAAATTGATGCAAACGCATCCCTATTTTTTACAACTATCTCTTTCTGAAAAGGTAAGTCTTGTGGACCAAAAAATTGCCAGAACTTATACAGATTGGAATATTCAGATGGGTGCGAATGAATCTTTTAGTGCAGGAGATGATATCTCTTCTAGACTCTATAATGATCTTTATACCACAAGTTACGAGGTTTCTGCTCACAGAAAAATTGCTAATTCAGGTGCTAATTTGAATTTAAAGCATTCATGGAGTCGCAATGACAAAGATAGTACTGTATTAAATACTAATGTCTTTTCGCTTGATTATGTAAAACCCTTGCTTCAAAACCAGAATGGTCTGAATGACCGCCTTGCGGTTGACATTGCAGATATTGACTTGCTGGCAAAGCAAGTAAGCTTACTAGAGCAGGCTGAAAGTTTTTTGGCTTCAAAGCTAACCAAATTGGTTGATCTGGCCCTTAAACAAGAATTAGAGCAACTTTATATGTTCCAACTCGAATTATCTAAACAGCAACTAGATTTGGCTGAAGAGAAATTTTCAAATTCATTGATAGATAAATCAAGCTTATTACAAGAAAAAGACACCTACGTAAAGGCTAACCAGCAATGGCTTCAATCGAGTCGAGAATTAAACATATTAAGGCAAGAATTGGCCTCACTCATTAACGTTAAAGAATCAGAAATGGTTGTTGAATTTGACTTGTTTAAAGAGCAACCTATTATGAGAGTTGAGCCAGCGGTTTTTGTAAAAAATTCAAGATCAATGCAGAAGTTTGATTTTGATAAGAGTAAATTACAGAGACGGCTAGAAACTTATGAAAATAAAACCATGCCAAGCGTGAATTTAAATATGGGTATTGCTAGTCAGGCAGAGGATGATAAATACTTTAGTAGTTTTGGGAACCGTGATTTTTCCTGGAATATAGGTGTAGATGTTTCGTACCCGTTAGGAGCAAGGAAAGAGTCTCTTGATGTAGAGCGTACAGAAATTAGCATAGCGCAATTGGATGCTCAGAGACGTGAAACTGAAATAAACTTGGAACAACAAGTCAGCTACCTACTGGCTCAAATCGATCTTCTAGCTGAACTGGTTGATATTAGTCTGGAACAGGGTGAATTGGCAAATGAAAAAGTCATCGAAGAAAAGACTAAATATGATAACGCTCGTGGCCAAAAGAGTTTACTGATTGCAGCTCAAAAAAATGCTAACTTAGCGAGATTAAGTAACGTTCAAACTGCAGCAAGCTACCAAAAAATAATAATTGATTATCGGGTAGCAACTGATCAATTATTTAACTAAAAATGACCAGTTTTTTTTTATCGTTTTGTTCTCACATGCCGCTCAAGCTAAACCATTATTTGGGAGCCTTTATAGGTCAGTTATTGTATTTGTTAAACACTGATGCAAAAAAAGTAACAAGGCAAAATATTGCTATTTGTTTTTCTGAATTATCAAAAAATGAACAGCGCTCATTAATTAAAAAATCTCTCATTGAAACGGGAAAAAATTTAACCGAATCTAGCCTCATTTGGAATCAAAGTTTTTCTGAAAATGCAAAACATATAAGAAATATTCATGGCGAAAATTATCTAGATACAGATGAGAACACGATATTGCTTGTTCCGCATCTCGGTTGTTGGGAAATTACCGGACGAGTTATTGCCAATACTCGTGCTATAACTTTTCTATTTAAGCCTTTAAAAAAACAGCAACAAAATCAGTACTTATTTGAACGCAGAAATCAAGGAAACCTAACTATGGCCAGTGCAGACCAATCAGGCGTTCTTAAATTACAACGTGCACTCAAACAGGGTGAGCTGGTTGGCATACTGCCTGACCAGGATCCTGGTCAAGAGGGTGGTATAATGGCGCCTTTTTTTAATAGCCCTGTCAACACTATGACGTTACTAGTTAGATTAGCAAAAAAATATAATGCTCGGGTTGTTATGTGTTGGGCAAATCGCCTTAAAAAAGGTAGAGGCTTTGATCTTAACTTTGAGCCCCTTGATTTGACTTCTAGTAGTGATGATTTATTCGAGCAGGTAACCCTTATGAATAGAGCAATTGAGGATCTGATAAGGCGCTTTCCTGATCAATATATGTGGAGTTATAGCCGATTTAAATCAACGCAGTCTTATAACTAAGATACCCTTATAAACAATGTTGAAACTATACGTCAAGAAAAAAACCTAATTACCAATAATGGTATAATTAATATATGAAAATGATTGAAGATATACGCAGTGTTTTTAAGCGTGACCCCGCTGCACGAAACGTATTTGAAATTCTTACCTGTTATTCGGGAGTTCAGGCCGTAATTATTTACCGATTTACCCACCTCCTTTGGAAATACAAGTTGTACTGGTTGGCTCGCTTTATTTCGACACTTGCTCGTTGGATTACGGGTATTGAAATCCATCCAGGAGCTGTTATTGGTCACCGTTTTTTTATCGATCATGGTATGGGTGTTGTGATCGGTGAGACAGCTGAAATTGGTGATGACTGTATGATGTACCATGGGGTAACCCTTGGGGGTACTTCTTGGGATAAAGTGAAACGACATCCGACATTAAAGGACGGAGTTATTATCGGTGCGGGTGCAAAAATATTGGGCCCAATTACCCTTGGAAAAAATGTACGTGTTGGTTCTAATTCTGTAGTTGTAAATTCCATAGATGATAATTGCACTGTTGTCGGTATTCCTGGCCGCGTTCTTGAGAAAAAAGTGAGCGATGATGATCAGTTTGATTCCTACGCTGCAAGCACCAGTAGTAGCGCCAATGACCCAACGGTCCAAGCTGTTAATTCGATTATTGAACGTTTAGCTGATATTGATGAGCAGATTGCCAATTTATCTGGTATTTCCGAAGAGGTAAAAGAGGATCCAAAAGAGGTTGAAAATAAGTAAATTATCGAGTGAATTTAATACTTGACTAATTTACTTGGTTACTAGTATAATAACACCGATTTTAATAAACCGAGAACGCTATGCAATTAACTACTAAGGGAAGATATGCAGTAACTGCCATGTTAGACCTTGCTTCAAGCAAGTCAGCTAAACCTGTGACTCTCGATATGATATCTCAAAGACAAAATATCTCACTGTCTTATCTAGAGCAACTTTTCGCGAAATTAAGGAAAGCTTCATTGGTTAAAAGTATTCGGGGACCTGGAGGTGGTTATCTTTTAAATGTTAGCGCTGAAAATGTCACACTCACTCAAATAATAGAGGCCGTTGATGAGAATATCGACCTACGTCGTTGCCACGGATTGAGAAATTGTCTTCGAGGTAAGCAATGCCTATCTCATCATCTTTGGTGTGAGGTTAGTGATCAAATAAGGGGTTTTTTGAGCACCAGAAACCTGCAACAGGTGATTGATGACTACAATACAAACGAAGTTACAAGAATAGCTACAAGACAAACTACAAGAGAAGCTATCGGAACAAATTAATAATTAAGGAAATTTAATAATGCTAACTCCAACTTACATGGACTATTCAGCCACAACACCTGTGGATGCTCGTGTTGCTAAAAAAATGGCTAATTACTTAACCAAGGAAGGAGATTTTGGTAATCCTTCGTCTCGTTCACATTACTATGGCTGGCAGGCTGAAAAAGCCGTAGATAAAGCTCGTTTTCAGGTAGCAAGCTTGGTAGGTGCTGATCCAAGAGAGATTGTATGGACTTCGGGAGCCACAGAATCTGACAATCTCGCTATAAAAGGTATTGCTAATTTTTACCATAAGCGTGGAAAACACATTATTACCATGAAAACAGAGCACAAGGCTGTCTTAGATACCTGTCGTCAGTTGGAAAGGGAAGACTTTGAGGTTACCTATCTTGAGCCTTCGTCAAATGGTTTGTTGGATATAAACGTCTTTAAAGATGCGATTAGAGAAGACACCATTCTAGCTTCAATTATGCATGTCAATAATGAGATAGGCGTCATCCAAGACATACAATCTATTGGTGATGTATGTAGAGAACACAAAATATTTTTTCATGTAGATGCAGCTCAATCCGTAGGAAAAATCTCGATAGATCTAGCGTCACTGCCGGTTGACTTGATGAGTTTTTCTGCACACAAGATCTATGGACCAAAAGGCATGGGTGCCCTTTATGTAAGTCGTAAACCTAGAGTTCGACTAGAAGCTCAAATGCATGGCGGTGGTCATGAGCGTGGTATGCGCTCAGGAACGTTAGCGACACACCAGATTGTAGGTATGGGTGAGGCTTTTGCCATTGCCAAGGCGGAAATGTTAGAAGAAGGTAAAAAAATAAAACAGCTCCGAGATCGCTTGCTTGAGGGCTTTTCCGATATGGAGGAGGTGGTCATTAATGGTGATATTGAACAAAGAGTCCCTGGCAATTTAAATATCAGTTTTAACTATGTTGAGGGAGAGTCTTTAATGATGGCTATTTCTGATGTCGCTGTGTCTTCTGGCTCAGCATGTACCTCAGCAAGTCTTGAACCATCGTATGTGCTTCGAGCATTAGGTCGTAGCGACGAGCTTGCACATAGCTCTATCCGTTTCAGTATTGGTCGCTATACGACCGAAAAGGATGTTGATGATGTTATCAGGTTAGTACGTGAAAAAGTTGAAAAATTAAGAGATTTGTCGCCATTATGGGACATGTTTAAAGAGGGCATCGATTTGAGTACTGTTCAGTGGGCTGCCCACTAAAGGCACTTAAATTATGAGATTAATGCACACTTAAACTGTGTAGAATGCAATTAAAACGTTAAATAGGAGTAACTTATGGCTTATGGAAAAAAAGTATTGGATCACTATGAAAACCCTCGTAATGTAGGTGTTCTGGATAAGGACGCTAAAAATGTTGGTACTGGGATGGTTGGTGCACCAGCGTGTGGTGATGTGATGCGTCTACAGATTCAGGTAAACGATAAAGGTGTTATTGAAGATGCTAAATTTAAAACTTATGGTTGTGGATCTGCGATTGCCTCATCTTCACTTTTGACTGAGTGGGTTAAGGGCAAGACAGTTGACGAAGCCTCAGAAATTAAAAACACTGAAATAGTTGAAGAACTAGAACTGCCGCCAGTGAAGATTCATTGCTCAGTTTTGGCTGAAGATGCTATTAAAGCTGCAATTAGTGATCTGAACAGTAAAGCTGGATAATTATGGCAATCACCTTAACTGACAATGCTGCAAAACGCATGACCGATTTTTTAGAAAATCGTGGCTCAGGTCTTGGTGTTCGTCTCTCTGTTCAAACTACTGGTTGTTCTGGGCTAGGTTACAACATGGAATTTGTAGATAAACTTAACGGGGATGACACCCTTTTTGAGAATAAAGGTGTTCAATTGGTTATTGACGCCAAAAGCTTAATTTATATTGACGGTACTGAAGTAGATTACCAAAAAGATGGTCTAAATGAAGGTTTTGAATTCAACAATCCTAATTCTAAAGCTGAATGTGGTTGTGGTGAATCATTTACCGTATAATTAGTTTCGTTAAGTTTTAAAGGTATTAGGGTAATGCAAAATTATTTTGAATTATTTGACCTTGAAACCTCCTTTCTTGTTGATAATGAAGCCTTAAAAAAAGCTTACCAGGCCCAAGTTAAAAGATTCCATCCCGATAATTTTGCAACTAAAAGCCAACCGGAGCAGCTCCAAGCACTGCAAAGCACTTCACTTGTAAATTCTGCTTATACAACTCTTAAAACCCCACTGAATCGAGCCAGCTATTTGTTAAATTTAGAGGATGTAAATCCTTTTGATGAAAAAGATACAAATATGGATGCTAACTTCTTGCTGTCACAAATTGAACTAAGAGAGCAATTAGAAGGCATTAAGGAACAACAAGATAGCTTAGCTTTGGATGATTTTATAGAGCGAGTACAAGATTTTATCAGGGATAATGTCGCGTCAATTTCGGAAGCTTTCAGACATTCACGAGATTTACAAGAGATCAAAACGCTTGTTAGGGAATTAAAGTTTTATGAGCAACTTAACAAGGAAGCGAATATATTGATGGATGAATGGTTATAGGACAAGTATATGGCATTATTACAGATTTCGGAACCTGGTCAGTCAACTGCACCTCACCGTCACAATTTAGCCTATGGTATTGATTTAGGAACGACAAACTCGCTAGTTGCAAGTGTCATGAGTGGTGAGACCAAAATCATAGGGGATAACAATAACCAGGTGATGTTGCCATCAATTGTTCATTTTGGACAGGGCAGAAAGATGACGGTTGGTAGTGAAGCTAGTCTTTATGCTCAAACAGACCCAACCAACACTATCTTTTCAATCAAGCGATTTATGGGCTTGGGATTTAAAGAGGTTAGTGAACTCAAAAATTGTCCATATCGGTTGCTTGAAAAAGGGAATAACGTTTTATTTAAAACGGCATTGGGTAATTTGTCTGCGGTCGAGATTTCAGCTAGTATTTTGTCCACATTAAAAAGCCGAGCCGAGGAAGCACTTGGGGGTGATTTGGTGGGTGCTGTTATCACAGTCCCAGCTTATTTTAATGACGCACAAAGGCAATCAACGAAGGATGCAGCAAAGTTTGCAGGTATCAAGGTTTTAAGGTTGTTAAATGAGCCAACAGCCGCAGCTCTAGCCTATGGCTTAGAGTCTGGGGAAGAAGGTATTCATGCCGTTTATGACCTAGGTGGCGGTACATTCGATATTTCACTGCTTAATTTTAATAAAGGCGTTTTTCAAGTTCTTTCTACTGGTGGAGATTCCAATTTAGGTGGCGACGATTTTGATGCATTAATTGTTGATGATTGTAAAAAAGTGCTCGATCTAGGTGAGCTAACACCCGCTAAAATTCAAACTATTAAACTGCTTGCACGGACAGCAAAAGAAACATTAGCTAGTGAGAATTTAGCTGAGTTTCTTGTTGATGGTAAGCTTTACCAAATCACCAAGACTCACTTTGAAGCATTAACTGAACCGTTATTAAAAAGAACCTTGCTGTTGACAAAGAGAGCTGTTAGAGATGCAGGTATCGAAATGTCTGAGATCAAAGATGTCATTATGGTTGGCGGCTCAACACGAATGACCGCAGTGAGGGACAGGGTAGGGGAGTTGTTTAAAAAACCAGTTTTATGCTCAATTAATCCTGATGAAGTTGTTGTCAAAGGTGCCGCCATACAGGCTAATATCTTGGCAGGCAATAAAAGCCGAGATGATGTCCTGCTTTTGGATGTATTGCCACTATCACTAGGTCTTGAAACTATGGGTGGTCTGGTTGAAAAAGTGATTCACCGCAACACCACGATACCTATTTCGAAGGCTCAAGAATTTACCACCTTTAAGGATGGACAAACTGGAATGAGCATTCATGTATATCAAGGAGAGCGTGAGCTAACAAAAGATTGCCGCTCTCTTGGAAAGTTTGAACTCAAGGGCATACCGCCTATGGTTGCTGGAAGCGCTCGAATTCTTGTAGAATTTCAAGTCGACGCTGATGGATTGCTTTCTGTTAGCGCGAAAGAGCAAACTTCTGGAGTTAAGTCAGAAATCATTATCAAGCCCTCTTATGGGCTGACTGATACTGAAGTTGAAAAAATGTTAAAGGATTCAGTTATTTTCGCCCAAGAAGACGTTTTGCTGAGGCAACTACAGGAACAAAAAGTCAATGCTAATCGTACAATTGAGGCAATTAACTCTGCATTAGATGTTGACAAAGAACTTCTTAATGAGTTGTTGTTAAAGGATATCCTTGGAGCAAGAGATGAACTTGAATCTTTGGCTGAATCAGATGATGCAAAAGCAATAAAAACAGCAATTGAAGCACTAGAAGAAACAAGCGCTAAATTTGTTGAGATGCGCATGAACAAGTCGGTTATGAGCGTCATGCAAGGTCATAATGTTGATGAGTTTAGTGAAAAAATAGAAGAATAATATGCCTCAAATAATTGTTCTACCTAACGAAGAGTTTTGCCCAGAAGGTGTCGTCATTGAAGTTGAACCTGGAACTACCGTCTGTAGAGCTTTACTAGCTAACGATGTAGAAATTGAACACGCCTGTGAGATGTCTAATGCATGTACAACATGCCACGTCTATATTCGAGAAGGATTTGATTCTATCGAAGAGTCTGACGAAATAGAGGATGACTTACTTGATAAAGCTTGGGGGCTTGATCCAGACTCTCGACTTTCCTGTCAAGCGGTTGTTGCTGAGGAGGATATTGTTATCGAGATACCAAAATATACCATCAACCAGGTTTCCGAAAACAATTAACTTCAAAACGTTTACTACTCAATTGTAATATTTGGAAAAGCGCCCACCGTTTTACTTTGTAGTGATAAGGTTGCTGCTGTTTTACGTGCAATTTCTTGATAAATTTGAGAAGCCTTGCTTTCTGGGCTTTTTATGACAGTGGGTTTCCCCTCATCGACATCCGTTCTAATATCTAGTTGAAGCGGCAATGCGCCTAGAAAGTTAGTCTCAGAATCGAGGGCCATACTTTGACCGCCTCCATGTCCAAATATTTCCTCTGAATGGCCGCAATTTGAGCAGATATGAATAGACATGTTTTCAATAATGCCTAAAATTGGAATATTGACCTTCTCAAACATGCCAAGACCTTTTTTGGCATCGATAAGAGCAATGTCTTGAGGTGTAGTGACAATAATAGCACCGCTAACAGGAATCCTTTGTGATAGCGTGAGCTGTATGTCACCTGTGCCTGGCGGAAGATCTACAATCATATAATCCACATCATTCCATTCGGTGTTTTTTAATAATTGCTCTAAGGCTTGAGTGACCATTGGTCCACGCCAAACCATAGGGGACGCTTCATCGACCAAAAATCCAATTGACATTACTTGTATTCCATATGCTAAAACTGGCTTCATTTTGCCATTTTCAATGCCTTCGGGCCTAAGCTCTTTAACACCCAACATGCGTGGTTGCGATGGTCCATAAATGTCCGCATCAAGAAGAGCTACTTTTGCGCCCTCAGAATGAAGTGCGAGCGCTAGATTTACTGCAGTAGTTGACTTTCCAACGCCACCTTTGCCAGAGGCGACAGCAATAATGTTTTTAACGCCAGGTAAAGCTTCAACACCACCTTGAACGGTGTGAGACACTATTTTTGATTTAATAGAGATAGATGAATAGTTAATTCCAGCTTTAGAAAAGGCTTTTTCAATAGATTCTTGCAGTTCTGCATGATAGTTCAGTGCTGGATATTTAAGTAAAAGCTCAACATTGACTATTTCATCATCAATGGAAATATTCTTGACATTATCTAAAGATACAAGGTCTTTATTGGTATGCACATCAATCACAGTGCTAAGAATGCTTTCAATTTTCTCTTGCGTTAAATTTGTCAATTTGTTGACTCCAGTCGGTAAAATAACGCTATTTTATCGTACAAATATCTCTCCAATCCCTAATAATATTGGGATTATTGATGACAGACTATGTCTAAACGCAGAATACTCGTAACATCAGCTCTACCTTATGCCAATGGAGAAATTCATTTGGGTTATATGTTGGAGGCCATTCAGACAGATATCTGGGTCAGATTTCAGAAAATGATGGGTAATGAGTGCCACTATGTTTGTGCAGATGATGCTCATGGAACGCCGATTATGCTTAAAGCGAAAGAAATGGAGCTAGAGCCTGAAACCCTTATAGAACAGGTAAAAATCCGTCATCAAGCTGATTTAGACGATTTTCATATTGATTTTAGTCAGTATCACTCAACCCATTCTGAAGAGAATCGTGAAATTTCTGAGTTAATATACAATCGCCTTAATGATGCGGGTTATATCAAGAAGAGGACAATTTCGCAAGCCTTTGACCCTGAAAAGGAAATGTTTTTACCAGACCGTTTTATTATAGGTGAATGTCCTAAATGTGGTGCTGACGATCAGTATGGAGACAACTGTGAGGTATGTGGTGCCACCTATTCAACAACTGAGCTAAAGAACGCTAGATCGGTTATATCTGGAGCAACGCCAATTGAAAAGGACTCAGAACATTACTTTTTTGATTTGCCACAGTTTGAAGAGGAGTTGAAAGACTGGATTAAGGCAGGGCACCTTCAAGAACAGGTCACTAATAAGCTAGCAGAATGGTTTGAGCAAGGCCTACAACAGTGGGATATTTCTCGCGACAAACCTTATTTTGGTTTCAAGATACCGGGCACTGAAGACAAGTATTTCTATGTTTGGTTAGATGCTCCGATAGGCTACATGGCAAGTTTTAAGAAGCTCTGTGACAACAGTGAGCTGAATTTTGACGACTTCTTTAATAAGGATTCTGATACCGAGCTTTATCATTTTATTGGTAAAGATATTATCTATTTTCATGCGCTCTTCTGGCCTGCAACACTAATGGGGTCTGATTTTAGAACCCCTAGTGCTGTTTTTGCTCACGGATTTCTCTCAGTGAATGGTCATAAAATGAGCAAATCTCGAGGTACTTTTATTAATGCAAGGACTTATCTAGAAAATCTTGATCCGGAATATTTGCGTTATTACTATGCATCTAAACTGACAGCCAAAATTGATGACATTGATTTGAATTTGGAAGATTTCAAAAAGCGTGTTAATTCAGACCTTGTTGGCAAAGTTGTCAATATTGCTTCTAGAAGTGCATCGTTTGTGGTGGAAAAATACGATAAAGAGTTATCAGCTAAATGTATTGAAAAATCTCTCTATGATGAATTTGTCGAAGTAGGTTCTGATATTGCGAAGCATTATGAGGCAAGAAACTTTAGCCATGCTATGCGCTTAATTATGAAGTTGGCTGATAAAGCTAATCAATACATTGATAAAAAGAAGCCATGGCAATTAGCAAAAATTGAAGGCAACGAAAAAGAAGTTCACGAGATCACTTCATTGGCAATTAATCTGTTTAAGGTGTTAATGACATATCTTAAACCGGTACTTCCAGAGATGGCAAAACGTTCAGAAGAATTTCTCAATGTTGACTCTTTAAATTGGTCTGATATTGAGAGCCCTTTAACAAACCATAAAATCAATAAATTTAAAGCTTTAATGACTCGTATAGAGGATGATCAAATTGATCAAATGGTTGAATCCTCCAAGGTATAGACTTATTAGTAAAATTTTCGGAGGGATGTCAGAGTGGTCGAATGAGCACGCTTGGAAAGCGTGTATACCTCACGGTATCATGGGTTCGAATCCCATTCCCTCCACCATATTTAGTTCTTACTCCTATAAATATATAATCATTAAGTGTATATAATAAAGATAAGCTTATATTATAAATATTTATTTATATGAAGATAACTAATAGGGAAAGGGAAATATTAAGATTAATAAATTCCAACCCCATGATAAGCCAAGATCAGCTTGCTGAAAAGTTAGATATTACTCGTTCATCTGTTGGAGTACATATATCTAATATGGTGAAAAAAAACCTAATTAAAGGTAGAGGTTATGTAACACAATCAGAGCCATATGTGTCTGTAATAGGTGGTTCAAATATAGATCTTCAAGGATCTTCTGACAATCCTCTTGTTTTAAATGATTCAAATCCAGGTGAAATTTCTATGTCTGCTGGAGGTGTTGGAAGAAACATTGCAGAAAACTTATCTCGTATTTCTATAGCTACAAAAATGTTTTCTTATGTTGGTGCAGACGCTTTAGGAGAGTTTTTAATTGAAAAAACGCAAAGCGCTAATGTTGACACTTCTTTTATTAAAAAACATAGTACATTACCTACAAGTCAATATTTATCAGTATTGGATGACAATAATGATATGTTGGTATCGATATCAGATATGAGAATCATTAGTGAAATGAGTATCGAAGACATCAAAAGTTGTAGTAATACTCTCAATCAAAGCTCTGTTATTGTAATTGACACAAATATTCCTACCAAGGTAATCCAATATATTACGGATGAATACAGCCATATACCATTATTTTTGGATCCAGTATCTATCGCTAAAACGTCAAAAATAATTAATATTATTGGTAAATTTCATACAGTTAAACCTAATAGACTAGAGGCCGAACTTATTACTGGAATAAAAATTACTGACAAGCAAAGTATGCTTAAGGCTGCACAAAACATATTTAATAGAGGGTGCAAGCAAATATTTATTACCTTAGGTAAAGAGGGTGTCTTTTATTACGACGGAATAGAGCATGGTCACTATTGTCAACGAAGTATTGAGGTGAATAGTGGAAACGGAGCTGGAGATGCTTTTGTGGCTGGAATAGTGTATGGGTTTTTAAAATTAAATAGCATTAAAAAAACTGCAGAATATGCCTCAGCCGCTGCAGCAATAGCGTTAAAGAGTAAAAATACTATTAGTGATGACATTTCACCAAGAAATATTGAACTTATATTAAAGGAAAGTAAAGATGAAACTAAATCGCTACTTAGATGTCCATCCTGAAGTAGGGAATGCTCTAAACAGCAAACTGCCAATCGTTGCCCTTGAGTCTAGCATTATCTCACACGGTATGCCTTACCCTGAAAATATAGAAACCGCTCTAATGGTTGAGGATACAGTCCGTGCCAATAAGGCAATTCCAGCAACTATTGCAATAATTAAAGGACGCTTAAAAGTAGGTCTTACCAGCGAAGAAATTGAATATTTAGCAACGAATGATGAAGTCAGAAAAATTTCAAGGCGGGACCTTGCTATTGCTGTTTCACAAAAATTATCCGGTTCTACAACAGTAGCATCAACTATGATTATTTCTAATTTAGCAAAAATAGCTGTATTTGCTACTGGTGGAATAGGTGGCGTACATAAAGGTGCAGAACAAACATTTGATATCTCTGCAGACCTTGAGGAGCTTTCAAAGACCAATGTATGCGTTGTTTGTGCTGGGGCAAAAGCTATACTTGATATTGGACTAACTCTTGAGTATCTTGAAACCAAAGGCGTGCTAGTTATCGGTTATAAAACTTCAGAATTGCCAGCCTTTTACTCATCCAAGTCAGGATTTAATGTTGACTATAGAGTTGATTCAGCATTCGATATTGCGGAAATATTAAAGACCAAGTGGGGTCTTCCAATTGAAGGAGGTGTGTTGGTAACGAACCCTATACCAAAAACATTTGAACTAGAGTTTGCTATGATGAATGAAGCAATAAATGAAGCAATTATTGAAGCTGACAAAGAGAAAATCAAAGGCAAAGAAATAACACCATATTTGTTATCAAAAGTAAATGAAATAACTCAAGGCAAAAGTCTAAATGCAAATATCAAATTAATACAAAATAATGCAGCCTTAGCAGCAAAAATTGCGATACATTATATGAAATGAAGTTAGTTGAATATTCTTGGTGGTTAGTGATTTTTTTGTTGTCAGAAGTTACGCACCCAAGATAGTGAATATCCATTAAGATCAATAGCAACACCTTCAATTTGGTTGGTTGAAGCTGTTGATATATAGTCAAAAGCAAGTGAAGTATTCTTGCTAATTTTATAAGACATCCCTAAACCAATGAAGGGATCGCTACCATCAACTTGCAAAAACGTTTTTGAATTGTATGTTGAGCCGTTGTATGTAAGAGTCCCACTTCCACTAACAATGTAATCAACATCCCAAAACAGCAAGCCAGCTTTACCGTAAACGCCAAGAGTGCCAGTTGTAGGAGGTTCATATTTAATACCAAACAAATAGCTATTATCAGTTTTAGTTGTTATAGTTAGAGCGCCACTTGTTGAGTAAGATTTAGTACCATGCCAGGTTCCTGAGGCACTACTAGGCAAACTAGCCGAAACTTCGTGACTAGTAATAACACCTCCCTCAAAGGACAGGCTTGGTGAAACATGGTAATCTACTGTAAAGTAAGCGGTAATATCATTATCATTAATCGTAACACCAGTTCCTGCTAAACCATCAAGTGCCTTATCGTTTATTAGCGAGACACCAATAGTAAAAGAAGGTTTGGGTATTTCGTGAGCTGTTGACGCGTATGAAGCAATCATTAAAAAAATTACAACTAAAGTAGAAATTAATTTTCTGTTCATCTCCAATCGACTGATAGGCATAAAAAAATAAACAATTATGATTTAAAATTAATGCTACTCTTTTCAAACATTTCTGTCAAATTAAGGACTTATATTTTTTATCAACATCATTCTAGTTGCTTTTAAGATAAAGTTTTTAGGTATTAAATGATAATAGAAAATACAATAAAAGACCTATCTAGCATTCTCTATGTAATCAATGATGCTGCGATAAAGTACAAGGGCGTTATTCCAGATGATTGTTGGCATGAACCATACATGCTAGAGGAAGAGTTAGTCAATGAATTTGATAGTGGTGTTCGCATGTTTGGGTATAACAAAAATAATAAATTGGTCGGTGTAATGGGTATTCAGGAATTAAAAGATGTTACCCTGATAAGGCATGCATATACATTGACTAATTATCAAGGAATGGGGATTGGAAAGTCATTGTTGCAATACTTATTCAAACTTAACAAAAGCTCATATTTATTAGTTGGCACATGGCAGGATGCCGCTTGGGCAATCCAGTTTTATGAGAAGTTTGGCTTTATTCGTCATACTAAAAAACAAACAGCTCAATTACTTAATAAATATTGGGAAATTTCATCAAAACAAATTGAAAATTCTGTAGTATTAGAGAAACACACTCCACTCTAATAGACAGTCAAAATATATTTTTTAGACTCTATTTAATGGTCAAACTCCATAGCTATGAAGAACCTTTTAACTGAAAAAGAAATCAATCAATTTCAAAAAAATGGCGCTGTATTTATTAAAGGTAAGTTTGATAAGAGATGGATTGAAAAATTAAGAAATGGTATTGATATTGATATTAATAATCCTAGCCCAAGATTTGTAAATCATACAAAAGATACTGACTTGCCTGGTTACTATGAAGACTTTTGGACTTGGAATTTATACCCCGAGTTTAAAGACTTTGTATTTAATTCTCCTACATCGAAAATGGCCTCTGAACTCTTGGGCGCATCAAGAATTAATTTGGTAATGGATAATTGGTTTTATAGGGAAGCAGGTTCTAAATCAAGTGCGCCATTTCATCACGACATTACTTACTTTGATTTTGAGGGTTCCATGTGTGTTCTCTGGTTGCCACTCGAGCCTGTTTCAAAAGAAGAGGGCATTGCATGGATTAAAGGCTCTCACCTCTGGAACAAGTTGTTTGTAAGAACAAGATTCAATGACGGCCATTTAGTTGATGGTCAAGCTGGTGTTGTTAATGGCAAAAAATATGAAACTACCCCTAACATACTTCAAAACAAAGATGATTATGAATTTTTACAGTGGGAATTTGAATTGGGTGATTGTGTGTTTTTTGATATGAGAACATTGCACGGTAATTTGAATGAAATCACTCCAAAAAATGACGTTCACAGATACACTTTAAGAATGGCTAAAGAAGGCTCTAAAATCGAGTATAGAGGTGACTGGGCAAAAGAGGAAAGAGAGATAATGGTTGCAAATGGTTATCAAAATGGCGATGATTTAGATGGAAAAATGTTTCCAACCCTTTATAAGGAGAGCTAATTGTGAATAACATAGCGAGCTTCTTTATATCTTTTTTAAAGCATTAATAAGATTATCAACATCTTCGTGGGTGTTGTAGTGAACCATACTTGTTCTTACAACACCATCATCCACATCGATACCTAGAGCCATTAAACAACGCCAAGCATAAAAGTTATCATTTCTTGTAGCTATGCCACTCTTGACTAGTTCGCTACTAACATCTTTTGATGATTTATTATTAACAGTAAAGGCAATCGTTGGTGCTCTATTCTTGTTCTCTATCTTGCTTTTGCCAATAAGTTTAATGTTATCACGAGAATCGATATAGTCTAGGAGTGGATTTGCTATCTCCTGTTCATGTCTTGCAATTAGGTCATTAACTTTTTCAATTTTGTCTCTCGTTGTTCTTTGACTTCCTGGGAAGTGGTGTTCATGTAGGTTATTAAAATACTCATATACACCCACTAAGCAAGACAACTCTTCATGGTTAGGTCCACCGGGATTAAGAGTGTAGGGCACATCACCCTCCAAAAATTCATGATTTTGATTAGGTAGTTTATTGAGAATCTCTTTTTTCCCATAAAGAAGCCCTAAGTGAGGTCCGTATGTTTTATAAAGGCTAAATGCATAAAAATCTACATCTAGATCCTTCACATCAGGAAACCCATGAGGCGCATAAGAGACGCCATCTCCAATAATATAGGCATCATGCTCATGAACTATTTTAGCTATGGACTTGAGATCATTTATTGAGCCAACAATATTAGAGCAATGCGTGACTGCAACAATTTTAGTTTTATCGGATAAAAGTGCTTTCAAGTCATCAATTTCAAGTTCGGCAGAAGCTGGGTTGATTTTCCACTCTTTAATGATCATTCCATGTTCAGCAAGTCGTCGCCATGCACCAACATTAGCTTCATGATCTTGATTGGTAACAATGACCTCATCGCCAGGATTTAAAAGACTTTTCATTGCATTAGATAGAACATATATATTCATAGTTGTAGAGCCACCAATAATGATTTCATCATTCTTGGCGTTAATCATTTCAGCAAATAAGTTCGTTGCCTTGTCCATATTATCACCTGCAATTGCAGAGGTATCAAACTCCGCATAGGGCTGAACCTTTGTTGACGTCATAAATTGATTTAGATGGTCAATAACATTAATTGGGACATAGCTTCCACCAGCATTTTCAAAGAAAGACCACTTGGCACTTAATGGGTCTTTAAAAGCAGGAAATTGAGCCCTTACATAGTCTATATCCAATGAGATATTATTAATAAACATTTTTCTTCCTTATTACTGAGTATGTTTTAATTTTGTTGAATTAGTTTTTATAATCAGGCTCTTCTTTGTCAAGTATTGCCTTTAGAGCATTAAAATGAAGATCTGAGGCATCATATTTTTCCCATTGTTGGGCAGTTTTCGTTGCCACTTCGTGACTGGCTAAATGCAATTTTTTACCTGTTTGATAGGCCTCAATTAGGGTCTCACAGGATCTTTCAAAATGAAAGAGGTAGTCAAATGCTTGTGCTACAGAGTCAGCAGCCGTCATTACACCATGATTTCCCATTAATAAAACTGGATTATCACCCAAAATAGTGCATAATCTTTCAGCTTCATCTCCAAGTCCCATGCCATCATAATCATAATCAATTGACACTTTTTCATAAAAGCGCATTGTATTCTGGTCAATAGGTTTCATTGTTTTATCCTCAAGACAGGAAAGAATGGTGGCATATTTTGAATGAACATGAAGTATGCAGCGCGCATGAAGATTGTTTCTGTGCATCGCTCCATGGATAGCCCAAGCTGTGGCATCTGGGGCGTTAGGTTGAGACATTGTTTCAGTATTATTTGAGTCTATTAAAAGTAGGTCGCTTGCACAAATCTGTGAAAAGTGCATTCCAATAGGATTTAACAAGAATTGAGAACCGTCATCTGAAACTGCTAAGCTGAAATGATTAGCAATAGCTTCATGCATATTTAATCGAGCAGCCCATCTAAAAGCTGCAGCGAGATTAACACGCTCTTGTTTGAAATTGTCTTTCATGTTAGATATTATAATCCTGCTATATAATGCAATTTTCATTTAAATAAAAAATCACAGTTTAGTTAATCATTATGAAAAAATCATTATATATTCATGGCACCTATGTTAAGTCAAACTCTGGTGAATTTTTTGAGACAATTAATCCAGCAACGGGTGAGGTAATTGAGAAAATAGGTCAAGCTAGTCTTAAGGATGTTGAAGGAGCTATTGAGTCAGCTGAAAGAGGTTTCGCCGTGTGGTCTTCGATGACGGCTGTGGAACGTAGTCGGATTTTACTAAAGGCCGTCTCTATTTTGCGAGAACGCAATGATGAGCTTGCCGCCTTAGAGGTTATGGATACTGGAAAACCATTGCAAGAAGCTAACTGTGTCGATATTCATAGTGGGGCAGATGTGATTGAGTATTATGCCGGTCTTGTTCCAGCACTCCAGGGCACTCAACAGGATTTAGATGTTAATACATTTTTTCTTTCAAAGAGAGAACCTTTAGGTATCTGTGCAGGGATTGGTGCTTGGAATTACCCTATTCAGATAGCTTGTTGGAAATCAGCTCCCTGTCTAGCTGCTGGAAATTCGATGGTATTTAAGCCCTCTGAAGAGACACCATTAAGTGTCCTCAAACTTGCTGAAATATATACCGAAGCTGGAATGCCGCCAGGAGTATTTAATGTTGTTCAGGGCGACTATCGTGTTGGACAATTTTTGTCACGACATCCACGAATCGCGAAAATATCTTTTACTGGTGAAAGTGAGACTGGAAAAAAAGTGATGACTGATGCGTCCAGCTCGCTGAAAGAGGTAACCTTGGAACTTGGAGGCAAGTCACCATTAATTATTTTTGATGATGCCGATATAGATAATGCCATCTCAGGCGCATTGTTGGCTAACTTTTATACTCAGGGAGAGATTTGTACAAACGGAACAAGAGTCTTTGTGCAGGAAGGTATTTATGATCAGTTTATAGAAAAAATTTGTGAATGTAGTAGCAAGATTAAGCTTGGTAACCCGATGAATTTAGAAACCCAGATGGGTGCATTGATTAGTGCTGAACATCTTGATAAAGTTATGAGCTATATCGATAAAGCAAAATCATCAGGGGCACGCCTAGTGTGTGGAGGTAACCGTCACAATTCAATTGAAACTCGAAACGGATTCTTTGTGGAGCCAACTATCTTTGCTGATTGCGAAGATGGTTCACCCAATGTAACTGATGAAATTTTTGGGCCGGTAATGTCTGTATTGAGTTTTGAAAATGAAACAGAGGTTATTGGGAGAGCAAATGATACAAGGTTTGGTTTGGCAGCAGGTGTTTTTACTAAAGATATTAGTCGTGCGCATCGCGTTATTAATCAATTGCAGGCCGGTATTTGTTGGATTAATAGTTGGGGTGACTCGCCTGCAGAGATGCCGGTAGGTGGCTACAAGGAGTCTGGAATAGGGCGTGAAAACGGACCCGAAACTCTAAAAAGTTATACTCAAGTTAAGAGTATTTTTGTTCGTCTAGATGATTTAGAGAATCCATATTAATTGGAATTATTGAAATGACTAAACAATTTGACTACATTATTGTTGGTGCTGGTTCAGCAGGTTGTGTTTTAGGCAATCGATTGACAGAATCTGGAGAAAATGAAGTTCTGCTTCTAGAAACAGGTGGTAGTGACAAGAATATACTTATCCAAATGCCGACAGCCTTATCTTATCCAATGAACACTGAAAAGTTTTGTTGGCAGTTTTATTCTGAACCAGAACCTTATCTTGACAATCGCAAAATGCATTGCCCTAGAGGAAAGGTAATGGGCGGCTCTTCTTCGATAAATGGAATGGTGTATGTTCGTGGTCATGCACGTGATTATGATCAATGGGAAGAGCAAGGAGTAGCGGGTTGGTCTTATAAAGATTGTCTGCCTTACTTTAAGCGTTCTGAGAGTTGGCAGGGCGGTGAAGATGATTATCGTGGCGGAAGGGGTCCTGTAGCAACTTGTGGTGGTAACAATATGAAATTAAATCCACTCTACCAAGCTTTTATAGAGGCAGGTTATGAAGCGGGTTACCCAAAAACTGATGACTATAACGGTGAACAGCAAGAAGGCTTTGGCGCTATGCATATGACAGTTAATCAAGGGATTCGTGCATCAGCCTCTAATGCCTACATTAATCAAGCAAAAAACAGGCCAAACCTGACAATAATTCAAGGTGTTTTGGTTCAAAAAGTTTTGCTCAAAGAAAAAACTGCAATAGGTGTTGAGTACAAAATAAATAATCAAATTAAAACAGTCAACGCCAACAAAGAGGTGATTTTGAGTGCTGGATCTGTAGGCTCACCACAATTACTCCAACTATCTGGAATTGGACCTGCGGATATTTTGAAAAGTGCAGGTGTTGAGTTACAACATGAGCTACCGGGTGTTGGTGAAAATCTACAAGATCATCTGGAAGTATATTTTCAATATCATTGTAAAAAACCGATCACCCTTAATAGCAAGTTAAATTATTTGAGTATGGCACTTATTGGTGCACGTTGGCTACTATTTAAATCAGGTTTGGGTGCTACTAACCACTTTGAATCTTGTGGTTTCATTCGTTCTCGAAAGGGTATTGAATGGCCTAATATTCAGTACCATTTCCTTCCAGCAGCGATGCGTTATGACGGTAAAGCATCTATGGATGGTCACGGTTATCAGGTTCATGCTGGTGTCAATACTCTAACGAGTCGAGGAAGTATAAAAATTAACAGTCCCGACCCGGAAGCAAAACCAACCATCTTGTTTAATTATTTGCAAAGTGAGCAAGATCGACAAGACTGGCGGGATTGTATTAGGTTGACAAGAGAAATACTAAATCAACCAGCTCTTGACGATTTTCGAGGTGATGAGGCAAATCCAGGATTAGAAGTCAATACCGACGATGAAATAGATGCATGGGTTAGGGCTAATGTTGAGAGTGCTTATCATCCATCTTGTACTTGCAAGATGGGCTCTGAGAATGACCCAATGGCAGTTGTAAATAATAAGGGTCAAGTAAATGGTATTGATAAATTGAGGGTGGTAGACTCTTCCATCTTTCCTACTATAACTAACGGTAACCTGAATGGGCCTACCATCATGGTAGCTGAAAAAATGGCTGATGCTATATTAGGCAATAAGCCACTTGAAGCAAATAACGCTAATGTTTGGGTTGACCCAAATTGGCAAAACTCTCAGCGTAAAGGCAGTCCTGAAAGATCTGTAAATAATTATTAATTAATTAACCCATGACAAGATGACTTGCATCTGTTTCTATATACGTATAAAAATGACACCAATATCTTCAAATACTATTTTATTGATACTGTTATGGAAGTAGTCAAATTAAATACATATATAGTTGGAACTCCACAACCACATATAGGAGGAATGTATTGGATTTTTCTATCTATAGAAACTAAATGTGGAATTACAGGTATCGGTGAAGTCTATTCAGCATCTTTTCATCCAGAAGTTGTAGTTAAGGCAATTGAAGATGTTTTTGGACGATATTTAAAAGGACAAGATCCACACCATATTGAGCGACTTTATAGGGAGTGTTATTCGAGTGGTTTTACTCAGCGCCCAGATTTAACGATGATGGGCGTTTTGAGTGGCCTTGAGATGGCTTGTTGGGATATTATTGGAAAAGCAGCGAATAAGCCAATTTATGAGCTTATAGGTGGTAAGGTTCATGACAAGCTACGCTCATATACCTATTTGTATCCAGAAGATAAAAATGGAGTTCTAAATTATGAGGATCCAGAGCTTGGAGCTGAGTCTGCTGTTAATTTTATGGAACAAGGCTTTAGTGCAATTAAGTTTGATCCTGCAGGGCCTTATTCTGTTTACTCTGGGCATCAAATATCGATGAGTCGTTTAGAACATTGTGAAAACTATTGTCGAAAAGTGAGGGAAGCTGTAGGAGATAACTGCGATATTCTAATAGGAACTCATGGCCAGTTGACCCCAGCTTCTGCAATACGATTAGCGAAAAGACTTGAGCAGTTTGATCCATTATGGTTTGAGGAGCCTGTTCCACCTGGACAATCAAGCGCAATGACAGAAGTTGCAAAAAAAACTAGCATTCCTATTGCAACTGGAGAAAGGTTGACCACAAAGTATGAATTCTTTGATATTTTAATAAACAATTCTGCTTCAATAATCCAAATGAACTTGGGACGAGTTGGTGGAATTTTAGAAGCAAAAAAAATTGCTAGCCTTGCTGAAGTCTTCTATGCCCAAATTGCTCCTCATTTGTATAACGGCCCTGTAGGCGCTGCTGCAAGTATTCAGCTTGCAACTGCAACACCTAATTTTTTAATTATGGAAAGCATCAAGACTTGGAATGGATTTCATGAGGAAGTTTTAATGGAGCCTTTAAATTGGAGTAATGGAGATATTATTCCTTCAGATAAGCCAGGCTTAGGTGTTGAGCTTAATCTTGATGTTGTTGAGTCCCACTCACCTTATAAGGGACAAAAGCTTCATCTTTCGATGGATCCAAATCCTTATCATGTTGAAGATGATTAAATTTATATATAGTTTTTAGGAGGTATCAATGAAAGTAGGTTTTATTGGTTTAGGAAATGCAGGTGGTAAGCTTGCTGGCAGCTTACTACGAAATGGATTTGATCTTACAGTTAGAGATTTAAATAAAAAATTTGTTAATGAGTTTGTAGGACGAGGCGCCAATAGTGGGCGTTCCCCTAAAGAAATGGCGGAACATTGTGATGTGATAATTACTTGCCTACCATCACCTAAGGTTTGCTCAGAGGTAATGGAGTCTAAGGATGGAGTCTTGGCTGGCCTAAGTAAGGGAAAAATATGGTTAGAAATGAGCACAACTGATGAAGCTGAAATTCGACGTATTGGCGCTTTAGTAGATGCGATTGGCGCTTTGCCAATTGATTGCCCGGTTTCTGGAGGTTGTCATAGAGCTGATACTGGCAATATTTCAATTTTTGCAGGTTGTAAAAGAGAGGCTTTTGAGCTTGCTTTGCCAATATTGACAACTATGGGTCGCAGAGTATTACATACTGGTGATCTTGGAACGGCCTCTAAGCTTAAAGTTATGACGAATTATTTAGCAATAGTTAATTTAGCTTCAATTGCTGAAGCATTGACAACAATGAAAGTCCTTGGTATGGATATGAACGTTACCTATGAAGCAATTAAAGCATCTTCTGGAAACTCGTTTGTTCATGAAACTGAGTCACAGGTTATTCTTAATGGCAGTAGGGATATAAGTTTTACAATGGATTTAGTTTCCAAAGATGTTGGAATTTTTAATGAGCTAGCTAAGCGTAAAGGTTTAGACCTAGAAATTGCCCCTCTCATAGTTGATATTTTTAAAGATGGTGAAAAGCGTTATGGTCCTCGTGAACTCTCACCTAACATCATTAAGAGGCTCGAAGAAAGGGCAGATGTCGAAGTTTTAGGAGAAGGCTTTCCTCCTGAAATGATAGATGATGAGCCTGAAGAGCTTGGCTATGAGGTGGTAATTAAAGGTCGACAAGATTACTAATTTATTGAAAGATATTTAACATGAATGTTGAAAACTTAATTGATCTTAATAATTATCCAATACATCAACCAGATAGTGCTGAATATTTGGAAATAGTCAAGTATGTTCGATTAGATCTTACTGAAGATGGTTGTTCTGTTTTGTCAAATTTTTTAAGCGTTGAGGGTCTTGACACTATCGGGAATGAGGCCGAAGAAAGGAAATCTCAAGCCTATTATGCTGAGTCGAAGCTTTGCAATGTGTATCTAGCGAATGGCAACCCCAATGAGGCAGAGAGTCATCCACAAAATATTTTTATGGAACGTACTAATGGCTTTATTACGGCCGACCTATTAGGTAAAGGAACCTATTCCTATAAGTTGTACCACTGGCAACCACTAAGAGAATTTCTTGCCGCCTGCTTGAGTAAGAAAAAACTCTATATTTATGAAGATCCTGTCTCTAATATGATTGTTAATCTTTGTAAGCCTGGGCAAACATTTAACTGGCATTTTGATACAAATGAATTTACAATAACATTTTTACTAAGAGGTGCTGAGTCGGGTGGGTATTTTGAATATGTCCCAAATCTTAGAACAAAGAATGATGAATGCTTTGATGAGGTAAAAAAAGTACTCAATGGTGATTGCTCTAGAGTGAAACGTCTTAACTTAAATGAAGGAGATTTGCAGTTTTTCTTGGGTCGATTTTCTCTACACCAAGTGACGCATAATACCGGCAACAAAGATCGTCTTTTATTGATTCAATCGTTTACTGAAATGCCTGGTATTTTTGGCAACCCACAGCGTGTTAAAGATCTCTATGGTAAGACTACCAAGGATCATAAAGCAAAAGTCAGCGATCGTGCACGAAGTGATCAATTACTTGATTAGTTAGTAATTTATGGCAAAATTAATTGCTATTTCAAATTAGTGATATTTTCCTTATGAGTACCAATCAATCGCCAAATTTTAATCCTAAGAATATCATTCGCAACATTACTCAGTTGACAGAGAATGGTTTAAAGCAATCAGAACTAGCAAGTAAGGGGGATGACTGGCATAGTGTGGTTGATTTACTAGATGAATCTGAGCATCTTATTGGGAGAGAAATGAGTGTAAATTCTCATCTCAATGCAGTTATGTTTTCTGAGTCATTCAATGAAGAATATGAAAAAACTTTACCAATAATTTCCAATTACTATAGTGAGATTGGAGCTAATAAATCTTTATATAATGCTTTTAAGAGGCTAAAAAAATCAAGCCTTAATGAGCAACAAAAACATATTGTGAAAGATTCTATTAAAGGTTTTGAGCTTTCTGGTGTTGGACTTGAGGGCGAGGATTCAGATCGATTTAAAGCTATCCAAGAACAGCTAAGTATTTTAAGTAATCAGTTTTCAAAAAACGTTCTGCAGGCAACTAATTCCTGGAAAAAAACAGTCACTATAGATGATCTTAAGGGTTATGGAGAAGCTGAGTTATCAAAGGTCAAAGAGGGCGTTGGGTATGTTATTAACCTTCAAATACCCGTCTATATTGATCTCATGACTTATGCTGAGAACATGAATCTAAGGGAAGAAGTTTATCGAGCGTATATTTCTAGAGCATCTGATATTGGTATTACTTCTAAAGAGTTTGATAATCGTGATGTGATGAAAAATATTCTTGAGCTTCGTTCAGAGTTATCAAAACTTCTAGATTTCTCAAACTATGCGGAGCTTTCAATTAAATCAAAGATGGTTGAATCTCCAGAAGCAGTGATAGAGTTTCTCGAGAAATTAGTAGAATATTCAAGATCACAAGCCCAAATTGAATTGGCAGAACTTAAGTCATTCTCTGGACATGAGTTAATGCCATGGGACTTAATGTATTACTCAGAGCAATTAAAGCAAAAAAAGTTTGGTTATAAGCGCTCAGACTTGACACCTTACTTTCCTGAAGACCGTGTTTTGAGTGGACTTTTTTCTACCATTGAAAAACTCTATGGCATTGTTTTGGTTGAAATTGAAGAAGACACTTACCACTCAGATATAAAAGTTTTGGAATTAAAAGATAAAAGTGGTCTAATTGGTCGAATTTATTTAGATGTCTACTCAAGAGAATATAAACGAGGTGGCGCCTGGATGTCGGACTACCAAAGTTTATATAAAGACAACTTACCTGTTGCTTTTGTAGTATGTAACTTAAACACGCCAACAGAAGATAAACCAGCGCTGTTTGAGTTTGATGAAATAGTTACCTTATTTCATGAGTTCGGGCATGCATTACATCACATCTTAACAAAAGTTCCTTTTCCTTGCGCTGCTGGGATTAGCGGAGTTCCATGGGATGGAGTTGAGTTACCAAGTCAATACATGGAGTTCTTCTGTTATGAAAGAGAGGTTGTAGACAGTATTTCTGGTCATTGGAAGACTGGTGAAAAATTACCAGATGATTTGTTTGATAAAGTTGTTGCTTCAAAAAACTTTCAATCAGGACTGCAGATGCTCCGTCAATGTGAATTTGCTTTGTGGGACATCAATACGCATATCATGGATTTAGATACTTATAAGATTCTTGATATGGTTAGAGAGAAAACTTCGCTGATACCAATTATTGATGAGAATCGTTTTCTTAATTCTTTTTCCCACATATTTAGTGGTGGTTATGCTGCAGGATACTATAGTTATAAATGGGCAGAAGTATTAGCGGCTGATGCCTATGACTTTGTCAAAGAGAGTGGGGGTATTGGTTCTAAATCTGCACATCATTTTAGGGAATGCATTCTTGAAGTAGGTGGTAGTCTTGATTTTATGCAGCAATATATAAAATTTAGGGGTGGCAAACCTAAAATTGAAGGACTGTTAAAGGCATCTGGAATTGCAGTAAATCATTCTTAAACTGGGTAAAATGTGTTCAATATAAAACAAGGTTTGAATGTAAGTGATTAAATTTTTCTTAGGTGCGATTATAGCTTTAGCCCTCATTGGTGGTGCCATTAGGTTTGACTCAGATGAACGCAGCTGGCAACTCATCATTCATAAGCAAGAGGCTCTTCATAGTGTCACAAACGGTGCCATTCGTATCTATAAAATTGTAGAAAAACTGATTTCAGGTTCCGATATCTCGGATATATCATCGATCGTTATAGAAGAAGGTTAGGTTACCCTAGATATTACGATAGAACCATTGGTACCACCAAAACCAAACGAGTTTGAGATGGCATTATTGATGTTAATTTCTTTCGCCTCATTTGCAGCATAATCTAAATCACACTGTGGATCTTGATTAAATATATTGATTGTTGGTGGAGCTACCTGATCCCTGATTGCAAGGGTAGAAAAAATTGCCTCAATACCCCCTGCGGCGCCTAATAGATGACCAGTCATTGATTTTGTTGAGCTCATCACCATGTTATTTGAATGTGAGCCTAAAGCTAACTTAGCTGCATCACTTTCTGCAATATCACCAGCTGGAGTTGAGGTTCCATGGGCATTTATATAGTCGACCTCATTTGGATTGATTCCGGCATTATTGATGGCATTTGTCATGCATCTTGCGGCACCTTCGCCACCTTCTGAAGGTAACGTTATATGATAAGCATCGCTACTCATACCGTAACCAGATAGTTCAGCATAAATATTAGCACCACGCTTTTTAGCATGCTCATACTCTTCTAGAACCATCACACCTGCACCGTCACCAAGGACAAAACCATCCCTATCAATGTCCCAAGGTCTAGAGGCTGTCTTTGGATCATCGTTTCGTGTAGAAAGTGCACGAGCTGCAGCAAAGCCACCAAGACCGCAGTTGGTTGTCGACATTTCAGTTCCGCCGGCAATCATCACATCGGCATCGCCATATTCGATAATTCTTGAAGCGTCGCCGATATTATGAGTTCCTGTCGAACAAGCGGTAACAATCGCAAAGTTCGGTCCTTTGAGGCCATACTTAATTGATAGATTGCCAGAAACCATGTTAATAATTGAAGAGGGTACAAAGAACGGTGAAATTCTCTTAGGGCCTTTTTCACGGAAAAGATCTACTGTTTTTTCAATGGTTTTTAGGCCGCCAAAACCTGCACCAATAGCAACTCCAATTCTCTCAGCATTTGACTCAGTAACCTCTATTCCGCTATCTTTGATAGCCTGAATACCTGCAGCCATACCATAATGAATAAAGATATCCATTTTTTTTGCCTCTTTAGGGCTAAGGTACTCAGAAATGTCAAAGTTTTTAACTGAGCCTCCAAAAGTCACAGCCTGACCTTCGGTGTCAATATTTTCGAGTGTAGCTATACCAGAAACACCTTTTAGAATATTACGCCAAGCTTCAGCTACAGTATTACCTACAGGTGAAACCATACCTAAACCTGTTATAACAACTCTTCTTTTCTTCATATGATGTTATTATGTCTTGCGAATGCAGCCAGAAAGTATTTTTATTCGTGTTTTTAGTAGTTGAATTTAGTACTATAATATATAAAAAAGGCGCTTTATACAATAGAAAGCGCCTTTAAGGATTTTTTTTGAAGCTGTTACGTGTTTGCGTTGATATAGTCTATTGCTTGCTGAATGTTTGTAATGTTCTCAGCCTCTTCATCTGCGATCTCACAGTCAAATTCTTCTTCAAGAGACATCACTAACTCTACAGTATCTAGTGAATCAGCGCCTAAATCATCAATAAAAGAGGCGTTGTTGTCAATATCACCACTTACATCCAATTGCTCGCATACAACTTTACGTACTCTGTCTTCAATACTCATTTTGAGATTAATCCTTTCATGATTTAAAAGTTTACATTTTATCGCCAAAAAACAATTTAATAATGCTAAATTTTAAATATTTCATTGATAGTTTGTGGGGTCAGCTACTCCTGCTTGAGCAAAGCCATTTTGTCGAAGAACGCATGCGTCACATTTACCACAGGCTTCGCCTTTGTTGTTGGCCTGGTAACAACTAATAGTTTGAGAATAATCAACCCCTAGGTTTTGTCCTTGCTTAATAATTTGTGCTTTAGTTTGGTCGATCAAAGGGGTATGAATTGTTAATCTATCACCTTCGATAGATTGCTTGGTAGCTAGATTTGCCATTTCTTCATAGGCTTTGATGTATTCTGGTCTGCAATCTGGATAACCTGAATAATCTAGAGCATTAACACCGATAAAGATTGACTGACAGTCAATCACCTCAGCCCAAGCAAGGGCGAACGACAAAAATATAGTGTTTCTTGCAGGCACATAGGTTATTGGAATTTCATTGCTTTCTTTATATTCTGGTACTTTAATGTTAACGTCAGTGAGTGCTGATCCGCCAATATCTGCTAAGGAAATTTGCATAATGCGATGTTCGATAACACTGAACTCTTTGGCAATGGATTTTGCAGAGATAAGTTCAGAGCGCTGTTTTTGGCCATAATCGAAACTCAAAGCATAACAATCAAAGTTTTGTGATTTTGCAATTGCCAGTGTGGTGGTTGAATCTAGCCCGCCAGAAAGAAGAACAACTGCCTTAGACATTAGCCAAATTTCCTTTACTTTCGAGCCAGGATTTTCGATCGGACGCTCTCTTTTTTGAAAGCAACATATCCATCGTCTGAGAGACCTGCAAAGGGTTACTGAAGGTTAATTGTATTAACCGCCTGGTGTCAGGCTGCATGGTCGTTTCTCTGAGCTGTTTAGGATTCATTTCTCCTAATCCTTTGAATCTTTGTACCTGAACTTTTTGTCGCTTATTTTCTTTTAATAGTTTTGCAGAAATAGTATCTCTTTCTTTATCATCCAGGGCGTAAAAAACTTGTTTTCCTGCATCAATTCTATAAAGTGGGGGCATTGCAACGTACACATGACCCTCTCTGACAAGTTTAGGGAAGTGTTTCACAAATAGTGCACAGATCAGAGTGGCAATATGAGCACCATCAGAATCAGCATCAGCAAGTATACAAATTTTTCCATAACGCAGACCAGAGAGGTCATTGTTATCCGGCTCTAAACCAATGGCAATACTGATATCATGAATTTCATTAGACGCAAGGACTTGGGTTGAGTCCACTTCCCAAGTGTTAAGGATTTTGCCTCTTAATGGCAATATTGCCTGATATTCTTTATCTCGCGCTTGCTTTGCAGAACCCCCAGCTGAGTCACCTTCAACCAAAAACACTTCTGTATGTTCAAGATCACTGCTTGTGCAGTCAGAAAGCTTACCGGGTAGGGCAGGGCCACTAATAATTTTTTTTCGAACTACCTTTTTAGCATTTTTAAGTCTAGACTGAGCATTAATAATGGCTAGCTCGGCAATTTTCTCGGCTATATCGGTATGCTGGTTGAGCCAAAGACTGAAAGAGTCCTTAACAACGCCCGAAACAAATGAGGCACACTCTCTTGAAGAAAGCCTTTCCTTCGTTTGTCCTGAAAATTGCGGTTCTAGAATTTTAATTGACAAGACGAAGGCTATTCTCTGCCATACATCATCAGGTGTCAGTTTAATATTTTTCGGAATTAGACTTCTGAATTCACAAAATTCCTTTAGAGCTTCCGTGAGTCCTGATCGAAGACCATTAACGTGAGTACCGCCTCCGATTGTTGGAATTAAATTAACAAAGCTTTCAGCAGTTGTATTACTTGTGTTTTCAGTCCAAGTAAGTGCACAATCGAGTTGTTCCTCTTTAGTTTTAAATGAAATAATGAAGGGAGTTGGTGGTAGACAATCAAGTCCATCTATAGAAGCTTCAAGGTAGTCTTTGATGCCATCACCGTAGAGCCATCTATCTTTAGTTTCATCAATTTGATTATCAAAATTGACCTCTAACCCAGGACAAAGAACAGCCTTGGAACGAAGGTTATGACGTAACTGTTTGACAGAAAATTTGACAGAATCAAAATATTGAGGGTCAGGAGTAAACTTAATTAAAGTTCCCGTGTTACGTTTTCCAACAATGCCAATTTCTTCCAAGTCAGCTGTTTTCACACTTGAATTAAATTTCATGTAATATTGTTTACCTTCTCGCTTAATCCATACTTCAAAAGAACTAGAAAGTGCATTTACCACTGAAACTCCAACTCCATGAAGGCCACCTGCAAACTGGTAAGAATCGTTTGAGAATTTACCTCCAGCGTGTAGTTTAGTTAGGATAACTTCAACAGCAGAAGTGCCTTCTTTTGGGTGAAGGTCTGTCGGAATTCCTCTGCCATTGTCTTCAATTGATAAGGCACCTTCTGAATGAAGTGTGACATTGATTTGGGTGGCGAAACCAGAGACTGCTTCGTCGACACTGTTATCCATCACTTCTTGAGCTAGATGGTTGGGAATTTCAGTGTTTGTGTACATGCCTGGGCGTTTTATGACTGGCTCCAGGCCAGTTAAGACTTCTATTGAAGAGGCGTCGTAATTTGACATAGTCTGTAAAGGAAATAATTGGCACTCATAATACCAAAAAAAAGCCCCAAAAAATGGGGCTTTTAATAGATTGGTAATTTAATTTACATCATACCTGGCATACCACCACCCATGCCACCCATATCAGGCATAGCAGGAGCAGAGTCTTGAGGCTTATCTGTAACCATTGCTTCAGTAGTTATCATTAGACCAGAAATGCTAGCAGCGTGTTGAAGTGCTGCACGTGTTACTTTGGTAGGATCTAAGATTCCCATTTTAAGCATATCACCATATTTTTCGGTAGCAGCATTATATCCAAAATTACCTTTACCATTTAGTACCTCATTGAGGACAACAGAAGCTTCGCCACCGCCATTGGATACAATCTGTCTTAAGGGCTCTTCTAGAGCTTTTCTACAAATACCAATACCAACATCTTGGTCACTATTGTCACCTTTAAGTGATTTAAGTGATGAAATTGCACGAACAAGAGCAACCCCTCCGCCAGGAACAACACCTTCTTCAACGGCAGCACGCACCGCATGAAGGGCGTCATCGACGCGATCTTTTTTCTCCTTCATTGCAACTTCGGTTGCTGCGCCAACCTTAATCACAGCTACACCGCCAGAAAGTTTTGCTAAACGCTCTTGTAGCTTTTCTTTGTCATAGTCAGAACTGGTCACTTCAACTTGAGTTTTGATTTGGCCAATTCGGGCTTTAATTTTATTTTTTGCGCCAGCACCATCGATAATGGTTGTGTTATCTTTGCCAATCTCTATGCGTTTTGCAGTACCTAGATGTTCTTCAGTAACAGCCTCAAGTGACAAACCAACTTCTTCAGAAATAACTGTAGCACCAGTAAGTACTGCAATATCTTCCAAAATTGATTTACGACGATCCCCAAAACCAGGTGCTTTAACAGCAGCAACTTTGACAACACCACGCATATTGTTGACGACTAATGTGGCTAAAGCCTCACCTTCAATGTCTTCAGCAATAATGAGTATTGGTTTACCAGCTTTCTGAACCGATTCAAGTGCCGGTAATAGGTCACGAATATTGGCTATTTTTGAGTCATGCAACAAGATATACGGTGACTCTAAGTCTGCTGTCATAGATTCTTGGTTGTTAATAAAATAAGGTGAGAGGTAACCGCGATCAAATTGCATACCTTCTACAACGTCAAGCTCGTTTTCTAGAGTTGAGCCTTCTTCAACTGTTATTACACCTTCTTTACCAACCTTTTCCATTGCTTCTGCGATGATGTCTCCAACAGATGTATCTGAATTTGCAGAGATTGTACCTACTTGTGCGATTTCAGCGGTATTTTTACAAGGTTGCGACGATTTTTGTAATGCCGCAACGACGGCTTCAGTTGCCTTATCAATACCACGCTTAAGGTCCATCGGGTTCATACCTGCAGCAACCGATTTAACACCTTCAGAGAAAATCTTTTGCGCTAAAACTGTGGCTGTTGTTGTTCCATCGCCAGCTATTTCACTAGTTTTGGAAGCTACCTCTTTAACCATCTGGGCGCCCATGTTTTCGAATTTACCTTCGAGCTCAATATCTTGAGCAACAGTCACACCATCTTTGGTTATAGTGGGTGCACCAAATGATTTATCAATAACTACATTTCTACCCTTAGGTCCAAGTGTAATCTTTACTGCGCTGGCAAGTGTATTGACACCTGACAACATTAATTCTCTGGCTTCTGAGCCAAACTTTACTTCTTTTACTGACATGCTTTATCTCCTTTATTCTTCAATAACTGCAACAATTTCATCTTCGCTCATCACTAAAAGCGTCTCTTCGTCAACAGTGATTTCTGAGCCTGAATATTGACCAAACATAACTTTGTCGCCAACTTTTACATCCAAGGGGATTAAATCGCCTTGGGCGCTCATTTTACCTTTTCCAGCTGCTACGACTTCACCTTTGGAAGGCTTTTCAGCTGACGAATCAGGAATAATTAAGCCACTAGCTGTTGTTTTCTTTTCTTCTATTCTACGAACGATAACACGATCGTGTAAGGGACGGATTTGCATACTTTCTCCTAGTATTGTGGACTAAAAAATTTGTCGTAGAAGGTTTATTCTTCTAGACGTTCTTTAAGCTTTTTAATTGCTTTGTATTCAAGCTGACGAACTCTTTCAGCAGAAACGCCATACTTGTCTGCTAGAGTATGTAAGGTCGATTTTTTTTCTTTCAAGTACCTTGATCGCAAAATATCGATACTTCTTTCATCTAAAGTGGTAAGTGCTTGATAAAGCTTATTATTTTGATCCCGTTGGCTGTTGTCATTTAACAATAATTGTTCCGGTGTATCGCCAGGATCTGAGAGATATTGCTCGGGTGTGTAGGTGTCTTCGTCGTCATTAACTTCAAAAGCTACATCGCTTAACTGAAGACGTGACTCCATTTCAATGACATCTTTTTTTCTTACGCCTAAATTAGTTGCAATTTCTTCTGCTTGGTCACTGGTAAGTGACTGGTATATATGTGATTTGGCTTGTCTAAGCTTGAAAAAAAGTTTACGCTGAGCTTTGGTCGTGGCTACTTTAACAATTTTCCAATTTTTGAAAATGTATTCATGAATTTCAGCACGAATCCAGTACACAGCAAAAGAAGATAGTCTGACCTTCTTGTAAGGGTTAAAACGCTTAACGGCTTTCATCAGGCCGATAGTGCCTTCTTGTATTAGGTCTGCTTGTTCTAATCCATAACCTTTATAACCATGAGCTATAAATGCCACAAAGCGCATATGCGCCAGGACAAGCTTTTTAGCTGCTGACAAGTTACCATTTTCATAAAGCTCAATAGCCAACTCATATTCTTGCTCTGGAGAGAGAATTGGTGGGTACTTTTGTACCTCTAGATCTCTAGCTGTATTCGTTATCGATAATGCAAACTCACTCATAATTTCTCTTCAAAATGATAATTACGGTTAAATTATACCTAAATTTAGTGTTATATCAATTTTTTGAGCAGTTTTTTGTGTTTCTTAGACTGCTCAGAAAGAGAGAGACTAAAACACTCGGAAGCCTTATCTGGTAAGCATATAATGAGACTTAAGCCATTCAATGCACTGCTAAAGTCATCATTGATCACAAGGTAATCAAATTCATTAAAATGTCTCATTTGATTTTGAGCGTCAGACATTCTTTTGTTAATTGTTATTTCATCATCCTGTGCTCTTTGTTGAAGCCTGCCCAAAAGTGCTTCCTTAGAGGGAGGTAGGATAAATATACTGACTGAATTGGGCATATTTTCTTTCACCTGACGAGCGCCTTGCCAGTCAATTTCTAAGATCACATTAACGCCTTCATCAAGTTTCTCTCTAATTAACTTAGTGGAGCTGCCATAATAATTATCAAAGACCATTGCATGTTCAACAAATGCATTTTGTTTAATCATTTCTTCAAATTCATTAATAGAGACAAAGTAATAATTAATCCCATTAACTTCATCTAGTCTTGGTGGGCGAGTGGTGTGAGAAACAGAGACACAAAGGTTTTTTGTTTTTTTGATTAATGCTTCAACGAGAGAGGTTTTTCCACAACCAGATGGGGCAGCAATGATAAATAAATTAGCCATTATTAATCGAAATTAAATTTAATACATTATTAAAAAACATACAAACTTTTAAAGCATTATTTTGGTGTATAGCCTTGAATCGAGTCTAGATCATCAGCTGCGAAAAAATATTTTTCCATTTGTTCTTTAAGATAGCTTTGAGAGGAAGCTTCGAATAGGTTTAAATTATTTTCGTTAATTAGCATGGTTTGATGGTCTAGCCACATTTGCCAAGCATCTTTAGAAACATTCTCTAAAATTCTCTTTCCCAGTTCACCGGGGTAGGGGGCTCTCTCAAGACCCTCTAAATCTTTGTCTAATTTGACACAGTGAAGTGTAGTCATATTTGTTTTAGTCGAACTCCAAGAAGATATAAAATAGAAAAATATATTAAGGTAGAAATAATGATTGTTTCAGAAGTCATTGTGACTCTTTCTAGCATTGAAGACTGCAAATAGTAATCTATAGATGATGCTGAATAATAAATATAAACTACCATTATAATGCTTGCTAATATGACTTTATATAGCATTTTATAAAAAGCTGCACTAAATTTGAAAATAGATTGTTTGAGTAGAAAATAATACAGTAGAGCTGCATTAATTAGAGCTGAAATTGATGTCGCAGCAGCTAAACCAACGTGCCCATAGTAGTAAGCTAAAATAAGATTTAGTAAGATATTAGAAGTCATAGCAGCAATACCGGCTTTAACTGGTGTCTTGGTATCTCCCCTTGAGAGAAAAACGGGCGCAAGAATCTTAACTGCAATAAATGCCATGAGCCCTGATCCATAGGCTTGCAGGCTTAGAGAAGATTTTTTCGCAGCGTAGGCATCAAATGCCTCATATTGGAAAAGAGTTATAATCAGTTCTTCGGACAGAAGCACCAAACCGATGCATGAAGGTACACCTAATAAAAGTGCATAGAGGAGGGCTTTGTTAATTGTTTCCTTAAAGCCCTTAGAGTCATTATTGGCATAATAATTACTTAATTTTGCCAGCGCAACGGTCGCCAAAGCGATTCCAATTAACGCCAACGGTAGCTCCAACAAGCGATCCGAATAATACAGCCAAGAAACACTGCCTGCAACCAGGGTTGAAGCAATCATTGTATCAATTAATAAGTTAATTTGAGAGACAGAGACGCCAAAGAGTGCAGGTATCATTCTCTTTTTTAAAGTTGTGAGAGCCTTATGGTGTCCGAACTGTATCTTTGGGAGTCGTTTAATTTTTAATAAAAAAGGTATCTGGAAGGACAGCTGAGCAACACCACCAATAAGGACTCCCCATGCCAGAGCCATTATCGGTGTTGCTAGGTATTGTGATAGGAAAATGGCGCTAAGTATTAATGAGATATTAAGGAGTACAGGTGTAAAAGCTGGAACACTGAAATTATCGTAAGTATTAAGAATTGAGCCAGATAAGGCTGTTAGAGAAATCAAAAGTAGATAAGGAAAAGTAATTCTTAGCATGTCTGAAGCTAAATAAAATTGGCTTGGATCAGACTTAAAATAAAAGCCCCAAGCAAACAAAAAGATCACTACGGGTGCCAGAATAACACCTACCAAAGTAATGATCATTAGTATGCTTAGTAGTTTGGTGGCAATATGATTAATAACGGTTTGAACTTCTTCATCTGACTGACTAGCTTTTGCATCTGCCAATATGGGTATAAATGCTTGGGAAAAAGCGCCTTCAGCAAACAGGCGCCGGAAAAAATTAGGAATACGGAATGCCACTAAGAAGGCATCTGAAAGGTCATTTGCACCGAAGTAGCGTGCAATGATAAAGTCTCGTGCTAGCCCTAAAATACGCGACAAAAAAGTCATCACAGTAACAATACTGCTAGATTTAACGAAAGATTTTGTCATGCTGGAAAAAGTTATTTATTCATCCGTCATCCGCTGGACCGCGCATGATGCCTACTCGAGAATTTCGAATACATTCAACAAACTGCATAACCTCAATACTGTCAGAATCTGACGCTTCTAATTCGTTGAGTGCTTGGTCTAGTAATCTTCCCTGTGAATCACGATAGACAACTTTAAAGGCACGTTTGATTGATGCAATGGAACTTGCACTAAATCCTCTACGCTTCATTCCGATTGTGTTAATGCTACGTATTTTTGGATGAACTCCTGCTGCTACCATATAATCAGGAATATCTTTATTGATTTGGCTCCCCATGCCAGCATAGGTATGTCTTCCGATGTTACAAAACTGTTTAACTAATACAAATCCACCTAATATTGCCCAGTCAGAGATCCGAACATGTCCAGCAAGTGATGCATTATTAGACATGATTATATGGTCACCTAATTGGCAGTCATGAGCAATGTGAACATATGACATCAACATGTTGTTTGAGCCTATCCTTGTAAGTGAGTTCTCTTTTTCTGTTCCACGGTTAATAGTACAAAATTCTCGAATTAAATTGTCATCCCCAATAACCAGATTACTTTCTTGACCATCTTGATAGGTAATATCTTGGGGATCGCCCCCAATAGAGGCAAATGAATAGATGTGGTTATTTTTGCCAATTTTCGTTGGACCTGCAATCACGGCATGAGAATCGACAACAGTTCCTGATCCAATTTCTACATTGGCACCTATCACAGCAGAAGCTAAGATTTTAGCGCCTTTGTGAATTTTAGCGCTTTCATGAATGATAGCAGTAGAGTCAATGGCCATAGCGATTTAACTTGCAGTTTTTTGAGTGCAAATAATTTCAGCAAAGGTCACCAATTGACCTTCAACTGAGGCTTTACAATTAAATTTCCAAATACCGCGCTTAACTGTCATAATTTCTACTTTTAGGTGAAGTTGATCGCCGGGTTCAACGGTGCGTTTAAAACGCACCTTATCAATACCAACTAACATATAAATTTGACCATTAACTGGACGTCCAACCTCTGATTTGAAAGCCAAAATACCAGTCGCCTGAGCTAAAGCTTCAATAATCAAAACACCAGGCATAATGGGTTGTTCAGGAAAATGACCTGCAAAATGAGGCTCATTAAAAGAGACATTCTTAATAGCAGTTAGGTATTCTCCAACCTTAAAGTCAAGTACTTTATCTATTAACAAAAAAGGGTAACGGTGAGGTAAAAAGTTTTTTACCTCATTAATATTCATTTCCATAGTTCTATTTAAGGTTCTTTAATTTAATTTTTAATATTTTTGTAATTTTATCAAGTTTTGTTAACCACATTCCGGCCTTTTTCCAGCCTGAATGAGTCATTAAGGGGAAGAAACCAGTATAGATACCCGGTTTTGTGATGCTTCTATTTACTGTACTAGTAGCATTTACTATCACATCATCAGTAATTGTCAGGTGACCAACTATTCCAACCATACCTCCTATCATGCAACGTTTTCCAATAGTTGTGGTACCTGCAATACCCGTGTTTGCAGCAATTGCCGTACTTTCTCCTATGATCACGTTATGGCCAATATGAACCAGATTGTCAATCTTAACACCATCATGTATTACAGTATCATCAATGGTTCCTCTGTCAATGGTTGTATTAGCTCCAATTGCAACGTCATCACCAATTCGAACTCTTCCTAAATGCGCAATACTTTGCCAATTTTTTTGTTCATCTCGAACATTTCCAAAGCCTTCAGAGCCGATAACAGCACCTGGTGAAATAACGCATCTTTTGCCTAGTTTGCAGTCCCTTTGAATAGTAACATTGGCAAAAATATGTGAGTTTTCTCCAATACTGACCTCATCTTCAATAACGCAGTTAGTTTCAAGGATTGTATTACTACCAACACTAACATTCTTACCAATAACACATCCGGCGCCAATAGTGACATTTTCAACTATAGCAGTTGGATCAATTATCGCTTTAGATAAGGAATTATTAACTGTAAGGTTATATTGTTTAAAGTGGTGTGATATTGTAGCGAAAGCTAAGTAGGCATCATCAACCAACAAAGTATTAGTAGAGCAGTGTTTTTTTAGTTTTTTTGGCAAGATGACTGCACCTGCTTTAGTACTACACAAAGAATTTATGTAATTATCACTTACAGCATAAGATATTTGATGCTTATTTGCCTCTTTTAAGGTGTTAATTCCATTTATCTCAATAGCAGGATTGCCAACTAAAGTTGCATCAATAAGTTGAGCAATTTTTTCAAGTGAAAGTGTCATGGTGATAATCCTTCAATCTTTGAGATAATGCTATTACTAATGTTTACTTCATCGCTCACAAATGCAGCATTTTGATACAAGATTAGATCATAATTTTCAGTAACAGCAAATTCCTCAATTGCTTTGTTGATAATAGATTCAATTTTCTGGAGTGATTCAAGTTTTCTTTGGTTGAGTTGTTGTTGCCAGAGTTCCGTTTCTTTTTGAAAGCCGACCTCTAACTCTCTAATGTTGTTTAACTCTTTTTGATATGTTTCATTGTTAATAGATCTGTCGACATTTTTAAGATTTTTTTTTAGCAGTTCAATATGTTTAAAAAGGTCAAGTAACTGTTGTTTTTTTGGTTCAAATTGTTGAATCAAAGAGTCATTTTCTTGTTGATATTGTGACAAATTATTGATAACTTCCTCAACGTTTATGTAGCCAATTTTGACTGAATGAGCATTAATAGATGTGACTAATAAAGTAAAAAAAAATAGAGCTATAAATCTCATAGCTACTACTAGAATCCGGTACCCAGTGAGAAACTAAAGTTTTCAATTACGTCACCAGACTTTTTGAGAATTGGTGTAGACCAATACATGCCAATAGCCCCAATAGGGCTGAGATATGCAAAACTAATGCCTGCCGACATACGTAAATCACCAAGATTAATATTTGAAGTCTTTTCGAAGATGTTTCCGGTATCAATAAAGGCACTCATTCTCATATTATCACTATCTTTAAAGAAATAAGCAGGTGCAATGATGTTTGCGCTACCGAGAATCGAAAGTTCTCCACCTTTGGCATTATTGTTAGGGTAGAGTGGGCCTAGAGTTTTGTTTCCAAATCCTCTCACTGAGCCACTTCCACCGCCAAAATAGCGCTTAAAGAAGGGTAACTCTTTTCCACTATAACCTTTAGCTATTCCTAAGTCAGCTGTTAGTTTTAAAGTTAAGTTGTTACTGAGTGGCTTATAACTAATATGATTAGCATTTATTTTAAAATAGCGATAGTCTCCTAATGGCGTAGCAAAGCCAATTCCAAGTGCATTACTTTTTCCTTCTGTAGGATACATGTAATCATTTAAGGTAGTTTCACTCCAGTTAATATTTAATGTAACTTCATCAGCACTTGAAGTGGCGCATTGAGTAGGTTCATAGCCTGCAGCAGAGAAACCAGATCCACATGAAATATCATTTTTTGCATACTCTATATTGCCGTTTAATCTAGTATTCTCAGTAAGTGGAAAACCGTACCCAAAATTGAGACCTTTTGTATTGATTTCATAAGAGTTTTGCATGACATCATCGTCATTAATATCACTCTTAAATGCGCCAATACTTATACTATGGTTTTGGCCATTAAAATTGGGGTTTTGAAAATAAAAACTAGCTTTATTAAATGACTCTGAAAGTTTTAATTCAGCGTTTAGAGTGTTTCCTGAACCAAAAATATTTTTCTCTTGTATACCTGCGCCAACAGAAATACCATAATTATTGCTATGAGATACAGAGAAACTTATGGCACCAGTTTTAGTTTCTTCTACAATGAAACTCAAGTCAATTTTATCCGGCATACCTTCGACTTTTGAGGCATTCATTTTTACATCGGAAAAGTAGCCCAGACGTCTCAATTTGAGGATAGAGTTTCTTAGAGCGCTTCGAGAATATAATCCTCCTTCAGAAATTCCTATTTCACGACGGATGACCACATCCTGGGTTCTTGTATTTCCAGAAATGGTAATACGATTAATATAAACTTTTTTATTCAATGAGATGTTAATTTTGACATTAACAGTATCTAAAAAGTCTTGTGTTATTGGGTTAATGTCTACAAATGCGTAGCCTTGATCAGAGTATATGTCCGTAATTGTTTGGATGTCATTAACTACGGATTGGCGGTTAAAAATATCTCCACTCTTTATAGTCAATAAATCGTTCAAGTTCTCAGCTGTTTGGTTACCCAGTTCGCCCTCAAAAGAAACTTTTCCTAATTTATATTGAATACCTTCAGAGATTTGAATGTCAATACTTAATTTTTCCTTATTATTATCAAGAGTAGAAATTACGTCTAGAACCTTAAAGTCTAAATAGCCAGAATTAAAATAATGATTGTTCATCAATTCTAAGCCTTGGTTTAACGCTAAATCTGCGTAACGATCCTTATTGGTAAAGTAATTAATCAGCATCATGTCAGCTTCACCTATTGTGAATAAGTCTAACAGCTCTTTCTCGCTAAATTTAGTGGCTCCAGATATAGTCATTGAGCTTATTGTGGCTCTTTTGCCCTGATAAATATTAAGTTCTATACCGATTCTATTTTGTGAATCAATTTCTATTTTTGGCTCAATTTGAGCATTGTAATAGCCTGTTGCAGTATATTTGGCTTTTAAAGATGAAACAAAGTCAGCAAATTTTGATTTTGAATACATATTTCCAGCAGAAAGTTTGTTACTTTCAATAAGTTCATTCAATGAAGAAGTATCCAGTAATTCTTTTTCAGTATTAAGCCAATTAGACCAGCCAGAACCAGTTCCAGTAATCACGTTAAAGTATTTAATATAAGGATTTTCTGATAATGTTATAGTTAGATTATTATTTTGATTTGAAACACTGATGTCGGAAAAATAACCTGTATTAAAGAGCGCTTGAATGATTTCATCAGAAGTATTTTGGTTGTATTGGTCACCAATTTTAACTGGTAGAATTGCCATTAAAGTAGTGTTAGAAATAACGTTGAGTCCAACGAAATCAATTTTATTTATGGGATTGGCAAGACTTTGTATTGAAAATAATAAAGAGACAAGACAAATGAATTTAATGATTTTATTTTTCATGATACCTTGCCTCTAGTGGTCAAATTTTTAGCTCCTTAGTGTTACTATCACTAAAGTGAGTAAAAACCTAATTTTAACAAAATTATTTGCCAGATTGTCAAACTAACATGCAATAACTTAAATTAATTTTTTCAATATGATGATTAAAGTTAATAAAGTTCTTATATTACAACCTTGTGGTAATTATTATTTTGTTTATCATTAACTTTTTGACAGTAGTCTGACCATAGCTGGTTATGGTTAATTGCAAGGTGGTAAAGGTAGTTCCAAGAATATATGCCAGTAGAGTGACTGTCACTATAATGGATTGCGATTGCATAATTACCTGTTGGTTTGAGTTTTTCTATTTCAACATTTTCTTTATTGAGTTGAAGAGTCTCTTGTCCTGGTCCATGACCTTGGACTTCGGCAGAAGGGGAATAGACACGTAAAAACTCACTCGACATAGGATACTCAATCTCATCAAAGGTGATGGTAAGTTTTTTTTTATCCTTACTTAATTTTATATTGCTGGGAGTTTTCATGATATACATGTATGCAAATGAGTAATTTTAGCATATCGGTATTTTAATAAAACGCATTAGACATAAGGTTAAAATGACGAAATGATTTATTTTACGAAAATGCAGGGCTTGGGAAACGATTTTATTGTCATTGACAATATCGAGGGTAATGTTAGTTTGTCGACAGAAGAAATCTGTCAATTATCTGACCGTCGCTTTGGGATCGGTTTTGATCAGTTATTGATTGTAGAGAGTGCCATTACTAAAGGTGTAGATTTTCGTTATGTCATTTTTAATGCAGACGGATCTGAAGTTAGCCAGTGTGGCAATGGCGCTAGGTGTTTTGCTCTTTATTTACAAAAAAAAGAGCTTACAAACAAAAACACAATTACTGTAGAAACCAACTCGGGCAACTTGGTTTTAACTATCAATCAAGACAAATCTGTTCGTGTTGAAATGGGAGAACCAAGTTTTATCCCATCCGAGATTCCATTCATTACCCAATCCCAAGCCTTTGAATACTCTCTTGAAAGTCAAAAAATGGGTGTCTTATCAATTAGAAATCCTCATGCTGTAATAATTCTGAAAAATATTGAAGGAGAAGATATTGAGGCTATTGCAACTAAATTACAAAATTCAGATTACTTCCCAGAAAGCGTCAATGTAGGCTTTATGCAAATTCTTGCTAGAAATGAAATTAACCTTCGTGTTATTGAAAGAGGAGTTGGAGAAACTTTGGCTTGCGGGTCTGGAGCATGTGCTGCAGTAGTTCATGGCATTCAGCTTGGACTTCTTGAAGAAAAAGTTAAAGTACACTTAAAAGGTGGCGACGCATTCGTTGAATATAATGGTGATACAGTTTACCTTTCTGGTCCGGGAGAGTTTGTTTATGAAGGTGCGGTGAACCTTCGGAGTGGTGCTTCTTAGTTGCCCTCGATAGACTCTTGAGAAATTAAAGTTCTATCAGCTAACCTAAAAGCGCTGAGTTTCTCCCCCCAAATACAACCATGGTCCATCGGATAAACATGTTCTATATTAAAACCTTTAAGGGTTGACCAGTGTCCAAAAAAGATATCCTTGTCATTTAATTTTCGGTTAGTATGAAGGAACCAAGCCTTAAAGCCGACAGGAGCTTGATCAATATTCATTTTGTGATTAAATTCAAGTTCACCATTTTTTTTACAAAATCTCATTCTCATTAAAGCATTAATTGTATAACGACATTTTTCTTCATTATTTAGTTTATCTGAATAGTTTGATGGTTCGTTATCATACATTTTGGAAAGAAATTGTGCTGGATTGTTGACTTGAAGCTGTTGATGAACTAATTCTGCATTCTGAACAGCATCAGAAATGTTCCATTGAGGTGGAATTCCAGCGTGTACAAGAAGGGCGCCTTGATGCTCAAGAATCAAGGGTCTAGTAAGAAGATAGTCAAGCAGAGTGTGCTTATCTGGAGCATTTATAATGTCTGAAAAAGTATCTTTAAAGTTGGGTTTTTGAGAGGTTAGAGCACAAACCAACAAATGAAAATCATGGTTACCTAGAACCACATTTACATTTTCTTTTAGTGAATAGATAAAACGGAGTGTTTCAAGAGATTTGTTACCTCGGTTGACTACATCTCCTAAGAAAAATAATCGGTCTCTATCTTCACTAAAATTAATTTTTTTGAGGAGTTTTTGAAGCGTGTCATAGCAACCCTGAACGTCACCAATGATGTAGTCCATGGAGTGCTCTAGTGAAGCGTATAAGGCTCGCTAAGAGAGAATTCTGGAATGACAGCTTCAAAGCGTTGACCTTGGTCGTTAATCATGCCATAAGAACCTTTCATAGAACCAGTTTCAGTATTGATTATTGCACCAGAACTGTACTCAAAACTTTCACCAGGAGAAAGGTAAGGTTGCTGACCAATAACTCCTTCACCAATAACTTCTTCTACTTCACCTGTTTCATCTTGGATGAGCCAGCGACGAGTTCTGAGCTGTGCACCACTCTCGCCATGATTAGTTATAGTGATCGTATAAGCAAAGGCATATTGACTTCCTGGAATATCAGATTGATTAGGAAGATAAGTTACTTTTACATCTACTTCAATTTTGTTTTTCATAATCTTTCATGAGGGTTATAAAGTTTTCAATGCTTAGCATTTCAGCTCTTTGAGACAAATCAATCTCAGTTTGCTCTTGGCTTAGGATTGATTTTAAACAATTTTTCAGTGTTTTTCTTCTTTGTGAAAAGGAAACTTTGACAATTTTTTCTAAGAGCTTTGTATTCTGAGTAAGAGGTTTAGCTCTAGTTTTCAGGTAGAGTATAGCAGATTCAATTTTTGGTTGAGGATCAAACGACTCCTTAGGAACTGTAAACATTGACTCTACCTCGAAAAAGGTTTGCATCATAACGCTTAGTCGACCGAAAGTTTTGCTATCATGCTTAGCAACAATTCTATCTACTACTTCTTTCTGAAGCATGAAGGTCATATCTATGATCTTATTTTTACTTGATAATAGATGAAATAATAACGGTGAGGAGATATTGTATGGAAGGTTACCAACAATTCTTAGATTATTCGAAATTAGTCCATAATCAAATTTAAGAGCATCCGCTTCATAAATTGTTAGTTTGTCTTGTTTCTTTAATTTTAAAAGTGAAATCAAGTCTCTATCAATCTCAATTACACTCAGATGATCTAAGTGTTCAAGTAAAGGGAAAGTTAGTGCGCCCTTACCTGGACCTATTTCAACAATATTGTCACTTTTTTTTGGTGAAATTGTTGACACAATTCTGTTGACGATTTGATCATCAACTAGGAAATTTTGACCAAAACGCTTTCTAGCTAGGTGCGACATTATCTTTTAGTGTTTTGAAGTATGATAGTGCCGTATTAAAGCTTCCCAAACTAATATTGCCAGTACCTGCAAGCTCTATAGCTGTTCCGTGGTCTACAGAGGTACGAAAAAATGGAAGACCCAGAGTGATATTGGCTGCCTTTTTAAAGCCTTGGGCCTTCAGTACAGGTAAGCCCTGGTCATGATACATAGCAAGGACAACGTCTACATTTGTTAGTGATTCAGGAGTAAATGCCGTATCTGCAGGGACTGGTCCAATTAAATCATATCCAACTTTATTTAGCTCTTTAATGACGGGCAATATTGTCGTTATTTCTTCGTTTCCAAGGTAGCCATTTTCACCGGCATGCGGATTTAAGCCACAAACAAGAATTTTTGGTTTTTTGACACCTAAATATTTAAAGTTATTGTTAATTATGGAGATCACTTGTGAAAGAGAATCGCGGGTTATATGCTTAGAAACCTCAGTGAGTGGGATATGGGTTGTTGCAAGGGCAACTTTTAACTGATCAGAGGCTAGCAGCATTACAGTTTTAGTGGTATTGGTTAATTGAGCAAGGAATTCTGTGTGCCCAGTAAATTCTATACCAGATTCGTTGATAACGCCTTTATTGACAGGGCCTGTCAAAAGTCCGTCACAGTTTCCATTTAGGCAGTCTTTTGTAGCTTGTTTTATGGTTTCTAATACGTAGTTTGAGTTAGCTGGGTTAAGTCTTCCAGGAATTACCTTATTGCTCGTTTTGATTGGGTAGATACTTAACTCAGATGCGTTTTTAGATTCTGACTCCTTGAGAGTAATTGGTAAATTAAGGTTTTTTGCTCTATCGATTAAAACGTCAGGGTCACAATATACCAGTAGGCTTTCTTTTTTTGCTTTCTGAGCATAGATTATGGCTATATCAGGACCAATACCAGAAGGCTCTCCAGGAGTAAATGCTATAGGCATACTATGATTCAATTACGTTAATTATAACTATTATAATTAATTTAACTTAGATGACGTGTATACAGTCAGTGTCGCTACAAGACCAGATAAAAACTTTCCCCATAAAATATCAGTGATGACAATCTTTAAAATATGTTGCTTTAGTTAATCAGCTTTCCTTGGGCTTGTAAGTCTGCATGGTAGGATGACCTTACCATGGGACCACTGGCAACCTGGCTAAATCCAAGATTGTCAGCAATTTCTTTGTATTGCTGAAACTGTTCTGGTGTTATATATTCCTCTACTGCCAAGTGATGTCGACTAGGCTGCAAATATTGACCTAAAGTTAACATATCAACTTGGTGCAATCTGAGATCCTTCAAAACATTAATAACTTGCTGCTTTTTTTCGCCAACACCAAGCATTAGACCTGACTTTGTTTTGACTTGAGGGTGTCTTTCTTTAAACCTATCCAGAAGTTTAAGCGAGTGCTCATAGTCGGCACCAGGTCGAACTTTTGGATAAAGACTAGGAACAGTTTCTAGGTTATGGTTGAAAACATCTGGTGGGCAGTCACTAAATGTCTCTAGCGCCTTTTCCATTCGGCCTCTGAAGTCGGGTGTTAAAATTTCAATTTTGATCTCTGAGGTAGTCGACCTAATGGCGTCAATACATGCTTTAAAATGAGCTGCACCACCGTCTCTGAGGTCGTCTCGGTCGACCGAGGTGATGACGACATACTTGAGCGACATTTTTGCAATAGTTTGAGCAAGGTGGCGAGGTTCGTTGATGTCTAAAGGTTTCGGTCTTCCATGAGCAACATCACAAAAAGGGCAGCGCCTAGTGCATATTTGTCCCATAATCATAAACGTTGCCGTACCATGATTAAAACATTCGTTTAGATTAGGGCATTGTGCTTCTTCACAAACGGTAAAAAGATTTTGTTCTCTAAGAGTTTTTTTTAGTTGATTAACCTTTTGCGAGCTGGAGAGTCGGATGCGTATCCAATCAGGTTTTTTTAGAGGCTTACGTTCGAAGTCTGGCTTGATTTTGAGTCGACTAGTTTTAGATTCGCCTTTTAGTGCTTTGATTTCAAGCTCTTGTAACATAGTTAATTAAATGCTGTAATAATTCATGTTGAATGTCAGAAGTACTGAAGGCATTATCCATTAGATTAAGCATTTATGTGACTTTAAAATCACTTTAAAAATTTAACTGAATTTACAAACAACTCAGTATTAAACGAATAAAAAAAATACTATACAGTATGAATCGAATTTCCGTCTAACAAGTAATCACTAACCTGATTGGCTGCCATTTCAGCAACTACAATCGATGCTTCAGCAGTCGAAGCAGCAATGTGAGGTGTTAATATCACTTTGGGGTTATTAAATAAAACGTTTTCTTTAGCAGGCTCAGTTGAGTATACGTCTAATGCCGCACCAGCAATCAAGCCTTTATTTAAGGCGTCATTTAAGTCACTTTCATCAACAATATTACCACGTGCTACATTGATAATTAAAGCTGAAGGTTTAATCTTTGCGTAGTGTTCTTTACTAAGTAAAGGTTTACCATCAGCAGTTGCTTTTCCATGGAAACTAATAATGTCACTTGTGCTAATTAGCTCATCAAAGCTAACATTTTTTACATGTGGAAAATCTGCTTGTCTCGATTCTAATGATTTAGAATAAACTAAAACATTCACATCAAAGCCTTTAACCAAATTACTCAGTCTGACTCCCACGTTTCCGAAACCAACGATACCAAGGTTTTTTTTGGAAAGCTCATTGCCTTTAATGGTCTTTTTCTGCCATTCACCTCTATGCGTTGTTTCATCTGCAAAAGGAATTTTTCTTAATGCCGCCATAATTAAAGCAAACGCATGCTCTGCTGTTGCATTGGTGTTACCACCTGGTGTGTTCATTACCACCACACCGTTTTCTTTTGCTGTCACTAGATTGATATTGTCTACACCTGCACCAGCTCTAGCGATGGCTTTTAGTTTCGTGGCAGCAGCAAGAATATTTTTTGTTACTTTAGTGGCTGATCTAACAAGTAGGCCGTCGTATTCAGGAATGATTTTAATCAGCGCCTCTTCAGATAAACCTGTTATTACATCAACTGAAATATTTTTTTTCTCAAATATTTGCTCTGCAACGTCGCTCATTGGGTCTGAAATAAGAACTTTAAGCATAATTAGACCTTACTTGGTGATAAGCCCAATCTATCCATGGAAGTAGTTTCTTTATATTATCTGGCTCTACTGTACCTCCGCCCCAAACTCTAAAGGATGGTGGAGCTTTTGCGTAACCATTAATATCAAAAGCTACTTTTTCTTTCATCAATAAACTAATTATCTCTTTCATTATTTCCTTTTGTTGTTTTTCATCCTTTTCAAGAAACCAACTTTCACTAATTTTAAAGGTAATACTTGTATTGGACCTTAAATCTGGATCTTTGGATAAAAATTCCACCCAACTTGTTTCATTTATCCAACTATCTATATTGTTAAATGATTCTTCCGACCTTTTAATTAAAGCTTCAAGCCCGCCAATATCTTCAGCCCAATTTAATACATCAATAGCATCTTCAACACATAGCATTGAAGGGGTATTAATAGTGCTACCTTCAAAAATTCCTGATATGAATTTCTTTTTAGACGCCATTCTAAAGACTTTTGGTACAGGCCACGTTGGCTGATGATTTTCTAATCTTTCAACTGCTCTTGGAGACAATGCAATCATTCCATGTGCAGCCTCTCCACCAAGAGCTTTTTGCCATGACCAAGTTATAACATCGCATTTTTTATAATCAACAGGCATTGCAAAAACAGCAGAAGTAGCATCACATATTGTAAGACCTTCTCTATTGTCAGGTATCCAGTCACCATTAGGGACTTTAATTCCTGAAGTAGTTCCATTCCATGTAAAAATTACATCTCTAGAAAAATCAACTTTACTTAAATCTGGCAATTCACCATAAGGTGCTAAATGAATGTTCTTGTCTACAATTTTCAATTCATCAACAACATCTAAAACCCAATCTTTACCAAAATTTTCCCAAGCAAGAATTTCAACTCCTCTATTACCGAGTAAACACCACATTGCTGCCTCTAGTGCTCCAGTATCAGAACCTGGCATAATGCCCACGTGATAGTCATCAGGAAGGCCAAGTATTGACTTAGATTTAGTAATTACTTCTTTTAATTTATCTTTACATTTAGGAGTCCTATGAGATCTACCTAATAAAGCTCCCTCCAAATTATTTATTGACCAATTAGGTCTTTTTGAACATGGACCACTTGAAAAATTAGGGTTATCTGGCCTGATATCTGGCAAATTCATTAGTTAATTCTCCTGGTTAAATTCATATACAACTAAGCCGTCCAAGGGTTTAGGGTCGAACCATGTTGATTTAGGGGGCATAGTTAATTTATTATCAGCCACTTTCATAACTTCTTGAATGTGTGATGGAAAGAATGAAAATGCTACACTGTCATAATTTTCCTTTACTTTTTTTTCTAGAGCAGTTAATCCATGACAGCCTGCAATAAATCTAATCCTCTCATCATTAATAGTATCCTTGATACCTAGTATAGGTATTAAACAATAATTATTGATTATGCTAATATCCAATAAAGATAAAATATCATTTTCATCAGGAATATTGCCGATAAACTCCAGTGAATACCATTTGCCATGATGATACATGCCAAATTGTCTATTGCTTTTAGGCTTAAAAGCGGAATCGCTGATTGTAACTTTAAAATTTTCTTTGAGCTTATCTAAAAAATCATGTTTTGAAAGACCATTCAAATCTTTAATCACTCTATTGTAATCATATATTTTTGACTGCTCTGCTGGAAAGGCAGCTATCATAACCCCATCACAGTTTCTGTTTTGCTTACTTTGAGACCCATATTTTTTATAATTTTGAGAGATGATATTCATAGCCCCCATCCTATGATGGCCATCTGCAATATATAAAGAGTCTATAGATCTTAGTTGTTTAGAAATTATTTCAATATCATTAGGATCGCTTATACACCATAGTTGGTGACGAGAATGGTCGAAAGATTCAAAGTCATAATGGGGTTCTAGTAAAGTAAAACTTTCTAACAATTCTTGAATTTTTATATCATCGGGGTAAGACATATAAATAGGACCGATTTGAGTTTCAATGTTAGTCATTTGTTCAGCTCTTTCATTCATTCTTTTTAATTGCGTATTCTCATGACCTTTAATCTTGTGGGACAAAAAATCATTAATATTGGCTAAAGCTAGAAATCCTAATTGAGTATGGTCTTCTTGTGAGATCTGATAAATATAAAAAGACAATTTATCGTCTTGTTTTATAACTTCATTTTTTTTCATTTCATTGAAATGATTTTTAGCGGCAAGTAACGTTCCAGATTCTTTAAGTTGTCCAACGGGATTTAAAACTTTTAAATAATTCCAGTAATTTTTATTGGATATTAAATCAATGTTTTCTTCAGACAAGTGATCTGTTGAGGGCGCTATAATATTTATAGCATCCTCATTAAATGGTCTAGTTCCTTTGAATGGTTTTAGTGAAACCATAATTTGATGTCTCTCTTTTTGTCCATCTGTATTTATACCCTGATAGTTGCTACTTAGACGTTAATAAAATTCAATGTTACCATCAATTTTATTTTGTTAAATTGACCTTTTAAGGGTTTAATTTTGAGTTTTTTCAACTGAGTTTATTAGATGCTCTGACAATTCATGTTGAATATCAGAAATACTGAGGATATTATCCGTTAGATTACGCATTTGCGTGACCTTCAAATCACTATATCCACAAGGGTTTATTAACTTATAAGGAGAAAGGTCCATATCAATATTGAGACTTAATCCATGATAAGTTCTTCCGTGTTTCACTTTGAGCCCTAAAGCTGCAATTTTAGAGTCATTTACATAAACTCCTGGAGCACCCTTTAAGGTATGTGCTTTAATGTCATAACTTGACAATAATTCAATTAATGATTGCTCGATCATAGAGACCATTTTTTTGATTCCTATGCCCAGTCTTTTTATATCTATAAGACAGTAGATTACTAATTGGCCTGGTGCGTGATAGGTAATTTGACCGCCTCGATCAGATTGAACAATAGGGATTTGAGTTGCTTTGAGTAGGTGTTCTGGTTTCCCAGAAAGGCCTTGCGTGAAAACACTATTATGTTCTAGAGTCCAAAGTTCATCGAGGGTATCAGGATCCCTATTTTCAGTAAAATATTTCATCTCCTCCCAAGTTTTAAGATAATCCTGAAGGCCTTTTGAGCGAACTTTAATCACAAGACTATTATAAGAGGTATGACACTAATGGACAACTCTGAAGATCTTGGTTAATGGTGTCTAGTTGTTGGCGACTTGTCGCAATAATTCGCACAGTTAAAGAGATATATTTACCCTTAGAGCTATATTTAATGGCAGTTTGGTTTGCATGTAATTTTCCAATATGAGTTTCCACAATATTGCAAACTGTTTTTTCAAAGTCGGGTTGGTTTGCACCAAAAACTTTAATTGGGTATTCACAGGGGAAATTAAAAATATCTTCTTTTGTATTAGCCACAATTGAAATTTTACCCATGAAACTTACTAATGCTAGCATGATAAGAATAAAATGTTATTAGTATTTATATTGTAAATCTCGTTTAGAGAGCTTAAATAATTATGATTCAAGACTTGACTCCTAAAGAATTTAAAGATTATTTGGTAGAAGATGAGGTTACTTTAGTTGATGTGCGTGAGCAATGGGAGTTTGATATTTGTCAAATAAAGGGCGCTATTCTAATGCCCATGGGTGAGATTGCCAAGAGTTATGTAAATTTAAATAAGGATAATAAGATAGCTTTATATTGCCATAGTGGTATTCGTTCTATGAATGTAGCTGATTTTCTATTATCAAAAGGATTTCAATCTCTTGCGAATCTCCAAGGAGGTATCGACGCTTGGGCGCTAGAAATTGATACTACGGTAGAAAGATATTAAGCGAATAATTGAATAGACTATAATCAAATTTATTGAACATCCTTAGCTTGTTTATTATGAATTATATTGAGCAAATGTTCGACCTTCAAAGACAGTTAAATGACCACACTAATGGTGTTATGTGGGTTGATGGTATTACCAAAGAAAACAGAAAGATTTCATGGTACCGTTGCATCTATATGGAGACTGCAGAGGCTATAGATTCGTTTAATTGGAAGCATTGGAAGAGCATCAATACTGAACCAGATTGGGCTAATATTAGGGTAGAGTTGGTTGATATTTGGCATTTCATCATGTCCGAATCAATTCGAATAAAAGATGAAAATTACGCAAATAAATATTTGAAATTAAATCCGCAAGGAGACTTTAATAATGAAGTTTTGATAGACACATTAGAAAAAATGTTGGTTCTCTCTGTTGCCTCCAATATTGACCCTAAGATCAATAATATTCGTGATATCACTGATCTTTTTTTTACTGCAATATCAGAAGTAGATATGGATATTGGGGAATTATACAAGCGCTATGTTGTCAAGAATCAACTCAATACATTCAGGCAACAGCATGGCTATAAAGATGGATCTTACATTAAGTTATGGGATACAGTTGAGGACAATGTCGTTGCATTTAAAATCATGGATGAAAATCCCAGTATTTCTCCAAGTGGGCTCTATCAAAAACTCGAATTAAAGTATGCCCAGATTGGTTAGGATCTATTACTTTTGAATTCTAAGACAGATATTTCTTCAGTGAGATTGACAGAATATAGTCATGGAGCAGGCTGTGGCTGTAAGATTTCACCTAAATTGCTAAATGAGATACTTGGGCAGGCTCAAGATCAAATTATTGATTCTAGCTTAATTGTAGGTAACGAGTCGAGAGATGATGCTGCGGTTTATGACCTTGGGGATGGGAGAGCGTTAATCAGCACTACTGATTTTTTTATGCCAATCGTTGATGACCCTTACACCTTTGGTATGATCTCAGGATGCAATGCGCTTAGTGATATTTATGCTATGGGTGGTAAACCGTTGATGGCTATAGCTATATTCGGTTGGCCGATAGATAAGCTTCCTGCTGAAATTGGCGCTAAAGTGATTGAAGGGGGTAGGGCAGCATGTACAAAAGCAGGTATTAGCCTTGCTGGAGGCCACAGCATTGACTCCCCTGAACCCATCTTTGGTTTATCGGTTTCTGGAATCGTCAAAATTGAACACTTAAAAAGAAATACCGGTGCTCAGATTGGTGATTCTATTTTTTTAACAAAGCCACTAGGATTGGGTATCTTGTCAACTGCACAAATACAGAAAAAAGTTACTTCTAATGACTATAAGCAGGCTGTTGAACAGATGTGTCAATTAAATGATATCGGTTCTAAAATAGCTAAAATTCCCGGCGTTAATGCGATTACCGATGTTACTGGATTTGGTCTGGCAGGCCACCTTTTAGAAGTCTGTCAGGGTAGTAAAGTTGGAGCGACAGTTTGTTTTAATGATTTGCCTTTATTATCAAATATTTATAGCTATATTGATAAAGGCTGTGTACCTGGCGGGACGCAAAGAAACTATGATAGCTATGGACATTTCTTTAATAAATTAACCATACTTCAAAATACTGTGTTGTGTGATCCACAAACTAGTGGTGGTCTCTTGGTAACAGTTTCTGATGAATCTTTAGTTGATTTTCATGAACTCCTTAAAAGCCACCAAATAAACCTGAGGTCTATAGGAAAAATTACTGAACTTAATTCAACGAAAGAGGTAGTTCATATAGAATGATTGATCAAGTAGAGTTAGATAATTTTCAGCTGTTATTTCAAATCAATACACCATTAATGGATGTCCGTGCACCTGTTGAATATAGTCGAGGATCTTTCCCAGGTGTTTTCAATGCTCCTTTAATGACTGACAATGAGAGACATCTAGTTGGACGCAGCTTCAAAAAGAGCGGTCAACTTTCTGCAATAGAATTGGGGCGCCAATTAGTCAGTGGTAAGATTAAAAATCAAAGAATTAATGATTGGCTGGACTTTATTAATCAGAATCCATCAGGAGCTCTTTATTGTTTTCGAGGAGGATTAAGATCAAAAATTGCACAGCAATGGATTTTTGATTATTCAGGTATAACTTATCCTAGAGTTAAGGGCGGATATAAGGCTATGCGTCGTTACCTTATAGAAGAATCTAACCGTATCACTAATAGTAATAATTTTATTGTCATGGGAGGACAGACGGGTTGTGGTAAAACTTCATTGCTCAATAAATTTCGTAATAAAATTGATTTAGAGGGTTTAGCTAATCATAGAGGCTCCGCATTTGGAAATAATATCAGTGCTCAACCAACACAAATAGATTTTGAAAATTCTCTAGCTATTGAACTGATTCAAAAACAAAAAAATAGCTTTTTATTGATTGAAGATGAAGGTAATAATATTGGAACTATATATTTACCTCACAGCCTAAAAAATAGATCCCTTAAGTCGAATATAGTTGTGCTAACAGCAAATCTTGAGCAGCGCGTAAAACTAAGCCTCAAAACATATGTTACTGATATGCTTGATAACTATTGCTCAGTTGACAGTAATAATGGTTTTGAAAATTATGCTAATTATTGGAAAAATAGTCTTTTTAAAATTCAAAAACGTTTAGGGGGTGTTCGTTACAAAGAGCTCTTAAAGGTTCTCAACAATGCGATTCAAAAGCATCAGAAGTTGAATGATTTAAGTGAATACGTTCCCCTTATTGAGTCACTTTTGGTGGACTATTATGATCCAATGTACAACTATCAAATCAATAAGAAAAAGCACAGAATAATATTTCAGGGCGACTCCAGAGCTGTTTTTGAATATCTGGAAAAAACAGTTTAATCTTTGGTTGTGATCTTAATGTCGGTTATTGGTTTTGATTGGCAAGCGAGTACCTCTCCTTCAGAGAGTGGAACAAGACATTCCTGGTGAAGCACTTCACCATCTACCAATTTTAAAATACAGCTACCACAATGACCCTGCCTGCAACTATAGTTTATAAGCACGTTATGTGCCTCAAGTTCGGTTAAGATTGATTTGTCACCAAAAACATAAAGCGACTCTGTCTTTCCATTAATATTGTCAACATCAATTCTGAACATCTAATTAATGGCAACATTTATAACTTAAAGTCACTAAAGTCTTCATCCTCTGAGCTCATTGTGTTATCAATGGCGCTTACTAAATAAGAGGTTATCTCTGTTTCTTGAGGTGCAACTTGAACATTGTCAGAATCTAGCCAGTGGTTCAACCATGGAAGAGGGTTGGTATTTTGTTTAAAAATAGGTTTCATATTTAATGCTGACATTCGTACATTGGTAATGTACTCTAGATATTGTTTAAGTATTTCAGCATTTAGGCCTATCATTGAACCGTCGCGAAACAAGTATTCTGCCCATTCTTTTTCTTGTTTAGCTCCATCTTTAAACATTTGTATTACTTCAGATTCACACTCTTTAGCGATTTTTTTCATGTCTGGATCGTCTTTACCATCTCGCATTAAATTGATCATGTGTTGAGTGCCTGTTAAATGCAAAGCTTCATCACGAGCAATTAATTTGATAATTTTTGCATTACCTTCCATAACTTTTCTCTCAGCAAAGGCAAATGAACAAGCAAAGCTTACATAAAAGCGGATTGCTTCTAGGATATTAACTGATATGATAGTTAAATAAAGAAGTCGCTTTAGGCCATATAGACTGACATCAAGTTTTTCATTATTAAATTCAAGTTTACCTTCACCATGAAGTAAGTAGGCTTGAGAATATTTGATTAATTCATCATAGTGCTCAGAAACACTTGTAGCACGTTGAATAATTTCATCAGTCTTCATTATTTCATCAAAAACTACGCCTGGCTCATTCATTATCGCTCTAATAATATGAGTATAAGACCGAGAATGGATTGTCTCAGAAAATGACCAGGTTTCAATCCAGTTTTCTAATTCTGGCAATGAAACTATGGGTAAAAAGGCAATGTTTGGTGAGCGACCTTGGACAGAATCAAGTAAGATTTGGTACTGTAAATTGGAAATAAAAATATGCTTTTCATTGGGCCTTAATTTTTCAAAATCTATCTTATCTTTAGACACATCAATTTCTTCAGGGCGCCAAAAAAAAGAAAGTTGTTTTTCTGTAAGCTTTTCAAATATTTCAAATTTTTGTTGATCAAAACGTGCAACGTTAACTGAACTACCAAAAAACATTGGCTCAGTTAATGTATCGCTTACTGTTTGATTGAAGATGCTATATGACATGATTCACTATTAGAGCTTACAGGCGCCATCTTCACAATCGTCATCAGTGGACATATTGTTATTCTGATCATCACTCGCACCATCTCTAGTTGTGTGGTAATAAAGTGTCTTTATACCGTATTTATAGGCCTTTAGAAGGTCCATTAAGAAAAGCTTCATTGGTACCTTACTCCCTTCAAATTGAGAAGGATCATAGTGAGTGTTGGTAGAAATAGATTGATCTACAAATTTTTGCATAATGGCGCATAATTGCAGATAACCTTCATTGTCTTTAATGTCCCATAGTAACTCATATTTTTTATGAAGTTTTTCATATTCAGGTACGACTTGTTTTAATATTCCGTCTTTCGATTGCTTGATAGAAACAAAGCCTCTAGGAGGTTCAATTCCGTTAGTTGAGTTAGAAATTTGAGATGAGCTTTCACAAGGCATTAGGGCTGTTAGGGTAGAGTTTCTTAGGCCTGTAGCTTTAATATCTTTACGTAAAGAGTCCCAGTCTAGATCTAGTTTAGTATCACAAAACTCATCAATATCTTTTTTATAGCTATCGATAGGCAGAATACCTTTCGCATATTGTGTTTCAGAAAAAAGAGGACATGCGCCAAAATCATTAGCTAATTTATTTGAAGCTTTTAGGGAATAAAATTGAAGAGCTTCAAAGGTTTTATGAATCAATTCATTACCAGAACCGTCAGAATATTTAGCATTATTTTTAGCCAAATAATAAGCTAAATTAGTTACACCAATACCTAGAGTGCGACGATTCTTGCTCGTTAACTCAGCAGCTTTAAGAGGATAATTTTGATAGTCTAGCAAAGAGTCTAGTGAGCGTACAATAATTTCAGTAATGTCTTCTAATTCATCCAAACTGTCTAATGCACCTAGGTTAACAGCTGAAAGAGTACAAAGTGCCACTTCACCATTTTCATCCTGCACAGAATAAAGTGGCTTAGTGGGCAGAGTAATTTCCATGCACAGGTTAGATTGTTTAATTGGAGCAAGGTTGGCATCAAAAGCACCATGTGTATTACAATGGTCTACGTTCTGAAGGTAGATGCGACCAGTATTAGCTCGCTCTTTCATAAACTTAGAAAATAAGTCTCTAGCCTTTATTTTTTCTTTTCTAATAGTCTTGTCTTTCTCATATTTTTCATAAAGTTTTTTAAATTTAGTTTGATCAGCAAAGAATGCATCATACAAATCTGGAACATCATTTGGTGAAAATAGAGTTATATCACCATCAGCTAAAAAACGTTGATACATTAAACCGTTAAACTGTACTCCATAATCTAGATGTCTAATCCTATTTTCATCAGTACCTGTGTTGTTTTTTAGTACCAATAAAGCTTCTACTTCCAGGTGCCACAATGGGTAGAAGAGGGTGGCCGCTCCTCCTCTAACTCCACCTTGAGAGCAAGATTTAACAGCTGTATGAAAATGTTTAAAAAAAGGAATGCAGCCAGTATGGGTAGCCTCACCTCCCCTTATAGGACTACCGAGTGCACGAATTCTACCAGCATTAATGCCTATTCCAGCACGTTGAGAAACATATTTAACAATTGCAGCTGAAGATGCACTAATTGAATCAAGATCATCATCAGTTTCTATCAAAACACAAGAAGAAAATTGTCGAGTAGGAGTACGAACACCGGCCATAATTGGTGTTGGTAATGAGATTTTAAAGGTAGAGGTGGCATCATAAAAACGCTTTACAATGTCTAATCTTGACTTTCCTTCATACTCTTGAAAAAGACACATTCCAACTAACATATAGAGAAATTGTGGAGACTCAAAAATTTCTCCAGTTACACGATTTTGAACTAAATATTTACCTTCTAATTGTTTTACAGCGGCATAGGAAAAATTCATATCACGCCAATGATCAATATAATTGTCAAGTTCATTAAACTCAGTTTTATTATATTTTTTTAAAATATCTTTATCATAAATACCCAAATCAGTAAGATTTATTACGTGATGAATGAGCGATGGAGGATTAAAAGATTTGAATGCTTTTTTTCTTAAATGAAATATAGTAAGTCTTGCTGCTAAGTATTGATAATCTGGAACATCTGTTGAAATTAAATCAGCTGCAGATTTAATAATTGTTTCGTGAATGTCTTCAGTTTTAATGCCATCAAAAAAGGCTAACTGAGAGTTAATTTCAACTTGAGAAACTGAAATATTTTCTAAATCTTGTGAAGCCCAATGCACAACACGGTGAATTTTTTCAAGGTCAATAGATTCCCTTGTTCCGTCCCTTTTAATTACTTGTATATCTTGATCTACTTTTTTTTCTTTAATTGCTTGTATATCTTGCTCCAAACTCCTCTCCTAGTTGGGTACTACATTTAGTGTTGCCGAAAGTAAATATACACTAAATATAGTATATATTTAAATTAGATGCAAGAACAATATTTAAATTGAAACAATATAGTCAACTAAGAGATTGAAACAAAAAGAAAAAACAACAATAAAATAAATAGAAATTTAGGTGAAAAAAAAGTATAAATACAATAGCAAATAGAAAGAATTAAAATCTAAAACGTGAAATAACAATTCCAGAAATAATTAATAATAAAGCAAGAATATTATGCCAAAGAATTGATTCACCTAATACTAAAGCACCAAGAAAAAAAGCGACAACTGGTATAAGATAATTAATATTTGAAAGGAATGTAGCACCTGCGCTATTGACAATATTAAAGTAAATAACCAACGCTATAGCTGTGGGAAATATCCCAAGCAATAAAATGCTTAGACCACTGATTAGAGAAAGATTAACAAAATTAAAATAAAAAATATCAGGCCATATTAAAAAAGAAATAACACTAGCAATGATAAGAACACAAGAACTAGACACAAGAGGATCATAAGAGGGAAGTCGAGTTGCACAAATAGTGTTTATAGCATAAGAACAGGCAGCTGCAAGCACTAGCAATATACCAAAAACAGTATTCGTATTGTCATTTAGAGAGGGACCTAAAATAAAAATAACACCTGAAATACCTAATACAAAACCAATAATTTTGTAACGATTTAATTTGTCATTTGGTATAAAAAAGTGAGCTAATATTAAAGTAACCAAAGGCATAATTGACATAAGTAAGCCAGCCATGCCTGATGAAATACTTAACTGTCCCTTGGCTATAAGTATATAAGGTAAGACGTTTCCAATAACTGCAAAAATACTGAAATGAAGCCAAGGGAGTAGGGAGCCAGGCAGTGATTTACCCTTTAAAAAAGCAATAAATACCATCACCAAAGAACCTATAAGAAGTCTATAACCGACAACTTGCTCAGGAGAAAAGGACAAAAGGCTACGATTAATTAGAAGAAATGATGATCCCCAAATCAAGATTAATAAAGCTAAAAGTAAATAATTTTGTTGATTTATATTCAATTTATTGGAATCAGGGACTAAGTAAGTAAATGAAAAGAACTAACTTATAAAAAGAGGGACTAAGAACAACATTATCCTTTAAAAATGATATTTAACAATAGGGTAGTGAATGATAAAAAAAGATACTAAATATATATATTTATATATTATTTAACATAATATAAATTATACGAATAAAATATTAGAAAAAATCAATAAAATAACAAAAATATGAGCTAAATATAGATAAAAACTAGAAAATTCAAAGGGTTAAAAGTTGAGCTCGAAATCTTATATATTAGGCAATATTATTACTTAAGGTAGAGGTAATTTAAGAAAACTTACAAACGTAGAAATTAAGGGAATTATAAGCTTAATTATTAAAATTGACATTAAATAAGGCTTAAAAGAGACAATTTAATTAATTTAAGGGTTATGATTTTATTCTACGTCTAACAAATTTATTTGTTAGTCTATATTTTTGTGTTGGACTTTTGGGTTTATCCGGATTAGTAAGTTCAAAAAACCCATTTTCAATTAATGGGTTAATAATTGCATTTTTAAATTTTGATTTATTTGTTCTATTGAGAATTTCCATTAGCTCAATTGCGCTACTTTCACTTTTACAATTTTTCAAAATTTTAAGATGATCCTGACTTAGTCCCTCCTTAGTCCCTAGTATCATGTTATCATTATTATAATAAGTAAATGATAACTGTTCAACTTCTTGACCTATCTTTTGGCTTCTCCTGATTTCTTTTGTCCAGTCCTCTGATTGGCTGATTACTGGCTCTTCTATTGACTCTTCTTTTTTTAAAAACTTAAACATTCGTTGTAGTGGATATTAATAATGTTTGAGCGAATTATATAGCTGATTGCTTGTGTTTGCTATGCATTATTGGACAGAATCAGCATTATTTACAACTTTTGATAGCTTTTTACTAACAAATATAATGCTAATTTGTTTTTTTGATTACTTTATTCGTCGTGTGTAAGTATTTGACTTAAAAACAGCTGTAAACGGTTTGATTCTGGATTCTTAAAGAAATTTATTGGGTCATTTTCCTCAACTATTTGCCCTTCATCCATAAAGATAATCCGATTTGCCATTTTCTTTGCAAAGCCCATCTCATGGGTTACACAGATCATAGTGATGCCTCCTTTCGCAAGTTCGACCATTACATCTAAAACTTCAGAGATCATTTCAGGGTCTAGGGCCGATGTTGGTTCGTCAAATAGCATTATTTTTGGTGATGTGCACAATGATCTTGCTATTGCAACCCTTTGTTGTTGGCCACCACTCAGCTGGTTTGGGTATTTTTCAGCTTGCTCACTTATATCAACTCTTTCAAGGAATTTTAGTGCCTTCTCTCGGGCCTCTTCTTTGGTTTCATTATGAACCCAGATAGGGGCTAGAGTGAGGTTGTCTACGATTGTTAGATGGGGAAATAGATTAAAGTGCTGAAATACCATTGCCACTTCGCTTCTAATTTTTCTTATTTTTTGTGCGTCGTCAGTCAACTCTATACCAGATACTACTATGTTTCCTTCTTGAAACTTTTCGAGGAAATTGACACACCTTATAAGTGTTGACTTTCCACTGCCTGATGGTCCACAAACAACAATTATTTCTCCCTCTTTAACATTCATGTTGATGTTCTTTAGTGCATGAAAGTCACCATACCATTTGTTTAATTCGCTTATTTCAATAATATTCGATTTGTTGTTTTCTGTTTCCATCTTTATTACCTATGTTAATTTTTATTTTCAGTATTGAAGCGTATCTCTAGCTTTCTTGAGTAGCGAGACATTGAGTATAATATCACCCACATCACCATTGTAACAAATACATACCCTTCCGTCTCTCTTCCCAGCCAATAAGGGTCTTGACTCGTCATGTTTACCATAGCCAGCATATCCATCAAGCCGATGATAAGTACCAATGTTGTGTCCTTAAATAAGGAGATTGAGGATCCGACAATGTTTGGTATCGAAATTTTCAGAGCTTGAGGCAATATAATGAGCGCATTTTTTTGTAAATAACTTAGTCCAATAGCATCAGCAGCTTCATATTGACCTTTTGGAATTGCTTGGAGGCCTCCTCGTACAACTTCTGCAAAATAAGCAGCCTGGAAAAGTGCTATTCCGATCAAGGCTCTCAAAAGTTTATCGAAATTATTGCCTGACTCAAGAAATAACGGAAGCACAAATGAAGCCATAAAGAGAATCGTAATGAGTGGGACTGCGCGAATAAATTCAATAAAAAGTGTTGAAAAGAGCTTAATTACTCTTAAGTCAGACCGCCTTCCAAGCGCTAACACAACTCCTATCGGGAAAGAAACAATAATCCCAACGGAAGCAATTACAAGAGTTAGCAGCAAGCCACCCCATCGGTGTGTCTCAACAACAGGCAATAGGCCAAAACCACCAGCAAGTAAAATATATGAAACAATAGGATAAGCTACTATCAGTGACAGAATAACTCTGTTTTTGTATTTGTAGTTTCGAACTAAGCGCACAATCACAAACAACAGTGCCGTTAAACCATAAACTGTATCTGGGCGCCAGGACTCTTCGCGAGGGTAAAAGCCATAAATATACATGTATAGTTTTTCGTAAATATATGGCCAACAGGCGGCCTCTCGACCACAATTTTGATTATCAGCCATGACCTCACTAAACTTAATCTCGAATCCAAGAATGTTGACAGTTCCAAAATTAAAGTTAGCGCTTAAGACCATCCAATCCAATAATGGTGGAATTGAGATGTAAAGCAAATACAGTGACGCAAGCGTTAGAAGCCCATTTACCCACGAGGAAAAGAGATTAGTCCTAAGCCATAGAATCGCTCCAATTTGAAATATTGGCGGTTTTCTAGTTGATTGTAATTCGTTTACTGCCATAATTAGCGTTCTGGGATAGCCATTCTTTTGTTAACGAAATTCAACAATAATGAAATACAAAGCGAAATGACTAGATAAACTAGCATTGCCATTCCAAGAATTTCAACTGCTTGCCCTACCTGATTTAGAACAGTGCCTCCAAAAGAGCTCATTAATTCTGGATATCCAATAGCTGTTGCCAGCGAGGAATTCTTGGTTAAGTTAAGGTACTGGTTGATGGTGGGTGGTATTGCAACCCTTAATGCCTGCGGCATTACAATTAATTTAAGTGATTGTGTTTGAGTCAGCCCAATAGCTGCTGCAGCCTCTTTTTGACCCTTATCGACAGCCTCAATGCCTGACCTGATTGCCTCTGCTATATAGGTTGCTGTATAAACACTGAGTGCAAATGTGAGTGCTATGAATTCAGGCACAATTTGCATGCCCCCATTTAGATTAAATTTACCCAGTACAGCAAAATCAAAATGTAGCGGCGACCCAAGCAATAAAAAGAAGACTGCTGGGAGTCCGAGGATAAGCAACGTAGAGTAACCTAATGTTCTTGTATGTACACCCGTTTCATCGTGTTTTTTATTAAAGTAGCGTTTCATAAAAACAGTCAGAATAATACCAACTACAAAGGCTATTATTACTAATAAAAAGCCGTTTTCTAAAATGGGTTTAGGCAAGTAAAGACCGCGCTGATTAAGAAAAACTACATCGAAAAATGAAAGACTCTTTTTGGGGTGCGGAAAAATGTTTATGAAGATGTTATACCAAAAGAAAATTTGCAGAAGCACGGGAACGTTTCTGAAAAGCTCTATATAGCCCCCTGCTAGCTTGGCTATCAAGTAGTTATTTGAAAGTCTAGCAATACCAATAAAAAGGCCAAGAAAGGTTGTGATAATTATGCCAATAAATGCAACGACTAAAGTATTAATGAGGCCAACATAAAAAACAGTTAAATTGCTTGACTCAGGGGTATAGTCTTGCAAGTAATTACCAAGAAATGGAAGAATGTCAAAGCCAGCCCTGTTCTTCAAAAAAGAGAAACCTGTATGGATTCCTCTTGCTTCGATATTGTCAAATAAATTACCAATTATTGTATAAAAAAGGCCAAAAATTAGTAGAAAAGTAGCGACCTGGAAGAAAAAGGCCCTTACCTCGTTGTTATACAATATTTCCCTAAAAGTTAAGCTTTTGACTTGAGATAGAATATTTTGTTGTTTCATGAATCTAGAAGCAATACAAAAAAATAGAATTGTATTTTATATAAAAAAAAGTATTTTTTAAATAAAAAAAAACCAGCCTGCTAAGTATAGCAGGCTGGTTTAAAGGTTAACTAGATAATTGCTTTATCTAAATGGAGGCGAATAAAGAATACCGCCTTGTGTCCATAATGCATTAACACCACGAGCAATACCAATCGGTGTATTAATACCGATATTACGCTCGAAGCTTTCTGAGTAGTTACCTACCTGGCTAATGATGTTGTAAGTCCAGTCTGGAGTTAAACCAACATATTCATGTGTGTTTCCAGAGCGACCCATTAAGCGCTCGCGCTCAGGGTTATTAGTAACATCATCAACAGTAGCGCTAGTAACGCCTAGCTCTTCAGCTGTGATCATAGCATTTAAAGACCATCTAACGATGTTGAACCATTGATCATCACCTTGACGTACTACAGGGCCTAGAGGCTCTTTAGAGATGATTTCAGGTAATACAACATGCTCTGATGGATCATTAGAGGCAGCACGCATTGAATACAAACCTGAAGCGTCAGTTGTTAATACATCACAACGTCCAGAGTCATAGTTAGACAAAGTTTGTGAATTTGTGTCTGAGACAACTGATTGGTAATCAATACCAAATTGCTTACCCCAGTCAGCTAGGTTAAGCTCAGTTGTTGTACCCGCCTGGATACAAATAGCCGCTCCACCAAGCTCTAGAGCACTTGAAACACCTAAAGAAGACTTAACCATAAAACCTTGACCGTCGTAATAGTTAACACCGGCAAAGTTTAATCCAAGAGATGCATCACGAGTAATTGTCCAAGTAGTGTTTCTAGACAACATATCGATTTCACCTGATTGAAGTGCGGTAAATCTTTCTTTAGCAGTTAATGGTACAAATTGAACTTTTGTCGCGTCACCAAGCGTTGCAGCAGCAACAGCACGGCAAACATCAACATCAACGCCTGTCCAAGTACCAGAAGAGTCAGCAGCAGAAAACCCTGCAAGACCTTTGGAAACACCACAACTAAGGTAGCCTTTACTTTGAACATCACTCAACGTAGATGCCTGCACAGCTAGTGCGCCAGCGATCAAGAATGATGCGACAGACAATTTTAATAATTGTTTCATATATTTCTCCTAATGAGTATCTAAAGTATCTCAATCCATCACAATTGAATGAGGATTACGGAAATTTTATCACTAGTTTATGACTATGTTGAATTATTTTTTAAAAAACTGAAATTAATTCAAATCAAGATAAGCTTTGAAAACTTTGTTCTAAAGTCAAATATAGAGCGTTTGATTGTTCAGAATTAACAATAAGTTAATTTAATTAAATTCAATTTACGTATATCCAATCAATCTATTAAATTCACAGTTCAGTCGTTATTATTAATTTAATTTGATCAATTTAGATTATTTTAACAAATATCATTATTTATTGTTAAATCAATGTTTTACAAGTTTAATAGTTATTAATTACAACTATTTATTTGTTATTATTTAACTATATATAGTTATTAATTACCTGTAGTGGTATAAAATAACTAATATATACTTTTATTAATAGTTAATGATGAATAAAAAAACAACTGAATACCTTGTAATGGTGCGTGAAAAAACGGGTTTATCGGATTATAAAATTGCTAAAAAATATGCTATTAATCAGTCAAATTTAAGTAAATATAGCTCTGGTAAGGCTGCTTTAAGCGAGACGCATGCCTGGTTATTCGCAAATATTCTTGATATTGACCCTGCTGAAGTTGTTGCTCATACTAAATATGAGCATGCTATTAATACTGCCAATAAAGAGAAGGCCATATTTTGGCAAGAACAGCTTAATAATATTTTTTCCTCATCTGAGCCTATTAAGATTCAAATCGCCCAATTTAATGCAATTGTTGGTGATGTTAGAATAAACACCCAAAAAATGTTAACTTTGATCACAGAAGCAGATGGTGCTGGAGCTCACTTGATTGTCTTCCCAGAAATGGCTCTTACTGGTTATCCTCCTGAGGATCTTTTATTTCGAGATGGATTTATGATTCAAGTTGAAGAACAAATTAATTACCTTTGTGACTCAATTCCTTCTTCCATAAGTGTTTTGTTTGGTGCGCCTTCTCGAAATGATGATTCCTTGTTTAACAGCGCTTATTGTATTCAAAAGAATCGAATTTCGAATATTTATCATAAACAAGAGTTACCTAATTATGGTGTATTTGATGAAAAGCGCTATTTTTCATCAGGAAATAAATCTTTTGTGTTTGTGTGCCAACAAACTAGAATTGGTGTTTTGATTTGTGAAGACCAGTGGATTGATGGTCCTATCTCTAAACTTTGTCAATTAAATGTAGATATTGTGATTAGCATTAATGCGTCTCCCTTTCAAGCTGAAAAGCATAAAGATAGGTTGAATATTTGTAAAAAGTATGCTGCTGAGTTTGAAGTTTCATATATTTACGTAAATATGGTTGGTGGCCAGGATGAAGTGGTTTTTGATGGTAACTCTTTTGTTACTGACTCTGAAGGAACTCTAATTCAGCAGTTACCTGAATTTAAGGAATATTTCTGTCTTCATACAGAATCATTAAAAAACTTTCAACCTGTTATGTTAGAGGAATCCATTTACTCGGCTTTAGTTTTAGCTACTCGTGACTATATTCAAAAAAATTCTTTTGAAGCAGCCCTTATTGGTCTATCTGGTGGCATTGATTCTGCATTAACTCTTGCAATTGCTGTTGATGCTGTTGGTCCAGAAAATGTTCATGCCGTAATGATGCCATATCAATTCACTTCTACTATGAGCCTAGAAGACTCTGAATTACAGGCTCTCAGCCAGGGTGTTACCTTTTCAAGTATTGATATTCATCCTATGGTTGATGCATTTAATTTATCTTTAAAAGATTTTTTTGAAGATTCTTTTAGAGATATTACTGAGGAGAATATTCAAGCAAGAGTTCGTGGAGTATTGTTGATGGCATTATCAAACAAGCATCATAAAATTGTTTTAGCAACTGGCAATAAATCTGAAATGGCCGTAGGATATGCAACTCTTTATGGTGACATGTGTGGTGGCTTTGCTCCTCTTAAGGATATCTCGAAAACTATGGTCTATCAACTTGCGAATTATCGTAATACATTATCCAGGGTCATTCCTGATCGTGTTATAACAAGGTCACCTTCTGCTGAACTTTCACCAAATCAACTCGACCAAGATTCCCTACCACCTTATGAAATCTTGGATGATATATTAATGCGATTCGTTGAAATGAAGCAATCTGTTAGTAAAATAACTGAACAAGGACATGATTTAGACTTGGTTAACAAGATTACTTCAATGATTCTTAAAAATGAGTACAAGCGACGACAATCAGCTCCAGGTCCAAAAATAAGTAGCAATGCCTTCGGTAGAGAAAGACGTTACCCTATGACATCAAAATTTCAACCCTAATCGTGCTTGCTGATTTAGTTGTTATCAAACAACCTAATCTTGAAAAATCTTAACCAATCCAGCAGCTTTATGCTTAGTTTCTGCCAATTCTCTTTCAGGGATTGAGTCATATACAATTCCTGCTCCAGCTCGAAAAGTCAGCTTTTTACCAGTGTGGACAAAACTGCGGATAAGAATATTGAAGTCCATTTTTCCATCCTGGCTAAGGTAACCAAGAGAGCCTGTGTAAGGACCTCTTGGCATTTGTTCTAGCTCACTAATGATTTGCATACATCGCACTTTTGGACAGCCAGTAATAGTGCCTCCAGGAAAGAGAGCCTGAACTATACCTTTTATAGTCACCCTTTCTTTAAGTTTTCCCTTTATATTGGAAACGATATGATGAACATAAGGATAGGTTTCTAGTGTCATAACTTCATTGACAAACACACTACCGTATTCACACACCCTACCCATATCGTTACGCTCTAGGTCAAGAAGCATGACATGCTCTGCTATCTCCTTTGGATGACTAATTAAACCTTCTTTTTGGGCTTCATCCTCAGAACCTTGTCCTCTTGGATGAGTTCCTGCAATAGGTCTGGTTTGTAAAATACCGTCTTGAACACTAAAAAGTCGTTCCGGTGAAGATGATACTATACTGAAATTTTCATATTGAATAAGCGCTGAAAATGGTGCTGGATTTGAATTTTTTAAGGCGTGATAGATAATTGTTGAGTCTATTTCTTTGGTTAATTTATATTGCCACTGTCTTGAGAGGTTGACCTGGAACACATCACCTGCCACAATGTAGTCTAGACAAGCTTTTACGCCACTTAAAAATTTATCTTCATTTTCTTGGTCCAATTCCCCTAAAACACCTGCTTCTGGAATCGGTTTAATTGCATCTATATCTGACAAAATAGTATCAATACGATTTTGGTCGTTATCTTGATCAATAAGATAAGTAGTATTTAATTGGTGATCAATGATGATTGCAGAGGGTATTTTGACTGCATAAGCAATTGGTAATTCAGAAGTGTGAAGTTCTTCAGACAAAATTGGCTCTATTTGACCAATAAGCTCATAAGAGAGATAAACAAACCAGCCGCCCGAAAAAGGCAGATTTGTTTTTAGGTTGTTTAATTTAAATTGTTTCTCAAGTTCGCTTAGGAAGTTAAAGTCAGAAAAGTTGTCAAGAACAATACTTTTTCCTGGAAAAGCAAACAAAATCGAATATCTATTATTATCATTATGATTGACACTTTCAAGTAAAAAGGGATAGCGTTCTTTGTTGAGATAACAAAGTGAAGCTAAATCAACTTTGCCTATTTCTAGAATTTTCACTTTTTCAAGCGTCGATAGTTAACTCTTCAAGCTCTGTAAGCATTTGTTTGGCTTTTTTGTATAGATCATGTGTTGGAAACTTTTCTATCATTTTTGTTAACAATTTTTTAGCTGCATCTAGCTCTCCAAGCTCAAAAAGCGCACGAGACAATTCGTACATAGAATCAGGATATTTGGCATGTTGAAGGTTTTCAGATTGAAACTCTAAATAAATAGCATTAGATTGAGAGTATAGCTCATTGGCAAAATACGTGCGCCCTAGCCACAATTTTGCATCAGCGACATTTTTATAATTAGGAAAGCTATCTAAGTAGCTTTTAAATAGTGCAATAGCTTTATCATACTCTCCAGCAATAAACTGATTTCTTCCATCAGTATAAATTTGATAAGCCTTTTTTTCGTTTTCTTTATCGTCAAGAACCACTTCTTTGACAGCCTCTTTAGTGTACTTTAACTCAAGCATATCAAAAAATTCAGTGATTTTTTGAGTATTTAATCTTTGCTGCTCTGTGAGTAATTCGTATTGGTCTTTTAGTGCGAGAATATCATCATTTAGAGAGTTAACTTTCGCATTAAGCTTAAAAAATGCCACCTCAAGATCTAGTCCCCCTTCTGATTCAGATTGTTCTTGGGTATTTATTACTTGTTCTTCTGCAAGTAATTTGAATTGATTTTTCAGGATGAGAATGTCTTTATTTAGAGAGTTAATTTTTGTATTTAATGCGGAATAGATACCTGCAGCAAGATCCATAACCGTCCCAAGATTTAGCGCCTCTTCCGATTCAGATTTTTTTTGAATATTTAATCTTTGTTGCTCTGTGAGCAATTTATATTGATCTTTCAGCACTATGATCTCAGCCTCAAGACGCTCGATCTTGAAAAAATTTTTCTTTTCAAGATCATCCATGCCCTCTTCCGCACATAGTTCAACGATAGAAAAAACACAGAAAATATAAACGATAACTTTAAATAGAGTCTTTTTCATCAGACGTCAAAAGGCATATGTTGATGCTTGGCAGAGGCATTAATTTAATAGTATACGAACTCTACCCGACGGTTCTTTTCCCAAGCCTCTTCGTTATGTTCGATTGCGACAGGTTGCTCTTCACCGTAACTGACAACAACAACTCTATCCTCAAGGTTATAGAGACCTAGTACCTCTTTAACGCTCAGAGCACGATTTTCACCCAGCGCTAAATTGTATTCTCGAGTACCTCTTTCGTCCGCATGGCCTTCAAGACGAAGCCTAACGGAACGGTTGTTTTGCATAAAGTTGGCATGTTCAATAATCACTCTGGTGGCTGCTTCATCGATTTCAGTGTCATCATAAGCAAAATAAAGAGTGGACGGAATTCCAGAACTTTCTAGTACCAAAACAGCTGCCTTAGTTTCAGCAGCTCCCTCGACTAGTGCTTTAATTAGTTCATCTCTGTTCTGAAGGTTACCATCGTCATCTAGAATTATTTCATCTTCCATGCCTTTTGTCTGAGCTATCTCAATTAGTGCATCGTCTGATAGTGATTTAAGTTCTTGGGTTGCACTTTCCATTAGAGACTCACTCTCAACCAGTGTCTTGATTACTTGATCCCTGTTCTGAAGGTTGTCATCAGAATCTAGAAGCAATATGCCTTCTAAACCTTTCTCTTTAGCAATCTCAATTAACTCATCGTTAGATAACACCTCAAGTTCTTCTTCGGTAAAGCCTCCACTTTCATCACTCTCAACTAGGGCTTTGATTACTTCATCTCTGTTCTGAAGGTTACCATCAGCATCTAGAACCAATATGTCTCCCAAACCTTTTTCTATGGCTAACTCAATTAACTCGTCGTTTGATAAGGTTTCAAGTTCTTCTTCAGTAAATCCTCCACTTTCAGCACTCAAAACCAATACCTGTTCGCTCAGATCAGCAACTTCTGCAGGGGAGTCAGACGGATTAATCAAGTCTAAAAATTTATCTCCTAACTCCTGAATATTAGTAGTTGCGCAAGAGCTTAAAAAAATTACACCTGTTATTAGCAATAGTTTTTTTGACATTTTTATTTCCTTAATTTGAATAATTTGACCAACTTGGTTCTCTAATCACACCATCTTTTTGTGTAAGTTCAACTATTTGATTGTTATGTAGTGAAATTATAGACAATATTCCTTTGTTGTCACGATTGGTTGCAAAAATAATCATACCACCATTTGGGGAAAAATAGGGTGACTCGTCTGATTTATTTTGTGTCATAATTGTCAAGTCTCGAGTTGCAATGTTAAGCAAAGCCAATCTGTAATCTTTACCAACACGATGAATCAGAGCCAGCTCTTTACCGTCAGGAGAAAAAACAGGTTTTGCGTTATATGAACCTTCAAAAGTAGCGCGACTTATCTTGCCTGTTTTTAAATTTTTAATATAAATTTGAACTTGCCCTGTTCGATTCGAAGTGAAAGCGATACTTTTGCCATCGGGTGAAAAGTTAGCTTCAGTGTCGATAGCAGTATTTGTTGTCAACCTTTTAAGTTCTTTAGTTTTAAGGTTATACAAATAAATGTCTTTGTTGCCTTTTTTTGAAATAGTTAGTGCAATGTTTTCTCCGTCTGGATGCCAACTTGGAGAGGAAGCGATACCATCAAATTTAGGTAACTTTGTAGATTTTATTTTTAAAAAAGGATAAATAACAAAGACCTCTGAACGATTATTTTTAAATGACACATAGGCCAACTTGTTCTGGTCAGATGACCAGACAGGAGACAAGATAGGATGAGAAGACTTTACAACCGTTTGAGGGTTGTAACCATCCGAGTCAGAAATTTGAAGTCTGTAGGTTCGATTACCTTTTTTGCCCTCAGAAACAGTGACGTAAGACAATCTAGTATCAAACGAACCTTTTTGTCCAAGTAGAACATAATAAATTTTATCACTTAAGTAATGTGCGATTCGTCTTATACCGCTATTGTGAACTGCAATCTTTTTAGCATAAAGACTCTTTTCGGAGAATACATCATAAATATAGATATAGACATTAAAAACTTTGCTACTGACTTGTTCAATCTTTCCAAAAATAACGGCATCTTTTTTGTGTTCTTGCCAAAAGTTAAAATCAATTTGATTTGTAACTAATTCATTTGTACTGAGTGCATTAAATTGTCCAGAACGATTCAAATTATCTCTGATAATGTTTGCAATTTCGGCTCCCTGTTGAGCATCTCCGATAACCTCAAAAGGAGCAATTACAACAGGAAAGAGTTCTTCTTTCGACTTTATAATGTTGATTTCTAAAAGAGCGTTAGCCGAAAAAGATAATAAAACTGAAAATAGAATCAGTGCTTTAAGATATTTCATTATTTTTCGTCAATCCAACACATTTGAATGGCTTCTAATATCTTCTCTCCACATTGAGTGTCGCCTTCATTAAAGTCTTCAAGGGCCATTACGAGTTCACGTAAATCAACAAAATTGATAGTTATAGGGTCAATATCTGGGTGAGCTTCTTCAAGTGAAATAGCAATTTCGAGTGAGTCAGTCCAGCTGATCATTTTGTTAAATAGGCGAAGTAAATGATAAACGCAATTTTAATCAATTGATTAAGTGGCTAGGTACATTTTTTCAATATTAATATCTTGATGCCGAAACGATATGAGGAAGACCTTTTAATTTATCCAATACATTATTAAGTTGGATAATATTTGCAACAACTATAACCATGCCAATTAATTTTTTTGCATTGGGTTTATCGCGTTGTTCTATGTTTTCAATGTTTACTCCTAAGTTTGCCAATATATTAGCCATAGTTGCCAAAGTGCCACTACGATTTTCCACCAAACAGCTTATACTAACCTCGAATAGTTCACTATCATCTGACTTCCAGTCGATCTCCATCCATTGTGCATTTTTCTCCTTAATGTGGGCCAGGTTTGCACAATTTGAACGATGCATCACCATACCTTTAGAGATAGTTAAGACGCCTGTTACTTCGTCTCCAGGTATCGGGTAGCAGCAGTGTGCAAAGTTAATTGCCATACCTTTTGTTTTATTAATTGTTATCGTATTTATTGTTTCTTTGCTAATATCTTTAAGCAGTTTGTTGATAACAACTGCAACAAATATTTCTGACAAACCAACTTTAATGTATAAATCATGAAAATTTGAACAATGCAACTCTTTAAAACATTCCTTCCATTTCTCTTTGGGAATATCATTAATGTCTATTTTTTGATATTTAAGGGCGTCAGAAATTAAATGCTTACCCAGTTTGGACAACTCAACTTTGGAGTTTTCCTTAAGTTGGGCTTTTATAGCTGTTTTAGCTTTAGAGGTAATTACCATATCTAACCAATCCGGCTTTGGTTTGACCAAACGACTGGTAGTTATTTCTACAGTTTGACCAGATTTTAGTTCTGTCGCTAGGCCAGCTTCATTTCCATTAATAGTTGCCTTCTGAGTTCTCTTGCCAACGTTTGTATGAACTGCATAAGAAAAATCAAGCACCGTTGCCCTTTGCGGCAATTGTATGATTTTTCCAGCTGGAGTAAATACAAAAACTTCATCCGGAAATAAATCGACCTTCGTGCTTTCAAGAAAATCAATCGAAGAGTCTGAATTTTGTTGAATGTCGAGCAAGGAGCCAAGCCAATTTTGAGCGAGCTTTTCACTCGGCTTGTCAGTACTTTTATAGTGCCAATGTGCAGCAATTCCATACTCTGAAATGAAATGCATCTCTTGAGAACGAATTTGAACCTCAATAAACATTTTTCTTGGGCCCAATAAAACCGTATGAATTGATTGATAACCGTTAGGTTTTGCAGCTGCAATATAGTCTTTGAACTTTAATGGTAAAGGTTTGTATAAGCTGTGAAGTTGACCTAGCGCTTGATAACATGCACTAGTACTATCAACAATAACTCGAAAGGCGTGCATATCCAGCACTTCGGAAAACTTTAAAGATTTGGTTTTCATTTTGTGATAAACACTAAAAGGTTGTTTTTGACGACCTTTAACTTCAGCATTAATACCTTCAAGTTTTAACCGGTTTTCAATTTCTGTTTGAGTGAGTGCAATCATTTTCTTTTGATTGCCATATTGTTTTTTGATTTTTCTTTTAAGTATCAAGTATTTCCTAGGATGAAGTGTTTGAAAACACAAGTCATCCAACTCTACCCTAATACTATGTAACCCAAGTCGCCTTGCAATAGGGGCATGAAGCTCTGAAGTTTCTTTGGCTTTTTGAATCTTCTTTTCATCACTCATAGACTCAAGAGTACGCATATTATGCAGTCTATCTGCGAGCTTAATGATCATTACTCTCATGTCTTTTGACATCGCAAAAACTAGTTTCTGAAAATTTTTAGCTTGTTTTTGTGAGCTCGAAGTAAACTCCAAATTTGTCAACTTTGATACTCCTTCTACGATATGAGCAACCTGACTCCCAAACTCTTGTTCGACTTCATCTTTTGTTACAGGGGTATCCTCGATACAATCATGCAAAATTGCAGCAACAATGCAATAATAATCCAGCTTAAGATCTGCAAGTATTAGGGCTACCGCTAAGGGATGATGTATATAAGACTCACCAGATTTTCTCAATTGTCCTTCATGAGCCTTTTCCGCTAATTTGTGGGCCTTTTTGACAAGAACAACTTCATCATCAGTCAGATAATCTTCGAGTACTGAAGTCAGATCTCCAATTTGAGTTTTTTTATGAAAGAAAGCAATTGCCATTGGTTAAAAAATATAAATATAGTCAGATAATTATAAGCAAGTTATAAACCAAGCAAGGTTGTTTATACAAAGGTTTCTATTAACACTGCACCCAAGTATAATGCCTTTTTATAAAAAATAACCAAGCAACTTTATATGACCAGGTCATTAATTTTATTTATTTCATTTTCAATTCTCCTTGGCGGCTGCTCACTATTTGGAGGTGACAAAGAAAGAAGAGGGCCGGTTGCTGATGGACTCTCCCCAAAGGCGCTATATGAGCTTGCTGAAGATAAGTTTAGCGCTGGTTCCATTGAGCAAGGAATCGAGCAGTTAGAAGTTATACTTGCTGCTTATCCTGGCTCAAAGTATGCGATACAGGCACGACTAGACATTGCATATAACTTGTTTAAGCGCAAAAAATATAACCACGCTATACTTGCATTAAATGAATTTATTGAGCGATACCCTGCCATTCCCTCTACCCCATATGCTTATTACTTAAGAGGAGTCATTGCAGAAGAAAAATCTGCATCAATTCTCGATGAAATAATCACCGATAGTGCACAAAGAGATGTTCAAAGTGTACACGATGCCTATAGTTATTTCTACTTGTTAATTGATAAATTTCCCAATTCAAAATATTCTGAAGAAGCGTCAAAGAAACTAGTAGTACTTAAGAACATCCTTGCAAGGCATGAATTCTACGTAGCACTATACTACACAATCAATGGATCACATATAGCTGCAATCAATCGTTCAAAGTACATCATTGAGAACTACCCTAACAGTCCTTCTGTGGCTGACGGACTTCACTTAATGGCTCACAATTATGAAGCTATCAATGCTGAAGAACTAGCCCAAGATGCAAGAACTGTGCTTTATGCAAGTTACCCTAACTACTCTCCTAACTACAAAATAGATAGATAGTTTTTCTTTAGGTAAATATGAATACAACTGAAAGACTTTTTACCTTCAAGGTTTCATTAATTATGGGGGTTAGAATGTTGGGACTTTTCATGCTTTTTCCAGTCATGAGTGTTTATGCCAGTGAGTACGATAATTCATCACCTTTTATGATAGGTCTGGCGATTGGAATATACGGTTTAACACAAGCTTTTTTTCAAATACCTTTCGGTTATCTGTCTGATAGATATGGTCGAAAACCACTACTAATTTTAGGCTTGTGCATTTTTTTTATTGGAAGTATTGTATCAGCTAATTCGACAGACATTATCTTTGTGGTGATCGGTCGAGCTCTCCAAGGAGGCGGTGCTATTTCAGCTGTACTGATGGCTTTTTTAGCTGACTCAGTGTCTGAACAGAGTCGTGCAAAAGCCAACGCCTTTGTCGGCTTTCAAATTGGCCTTGCATTCATGCTGTCGCTTATTATTGGACCCATAATTGCATCATCGGTAGGATTGTCTGGACTTTTCTGGGTTATTGGCTTACTTTCAATTATTGCTATTTTGTTTGTTTTTACTCTGCCTTATGCCAAGCCAAAAAAATATTACCGTTTATCCATTTCTGCTTTCAGAGAAGTTCTAAACCCCGACTTATTACGCCTTGATTTCAGTGTGTTTAGTTTGCACATGATACTGTCTAGCGGCTTTATTGTAATGCCTCTATTGATTGTTGAAAATAACATTGTCAACATGATTGATAATTGGCAACTCTATATTCCAGCAATGTTGCTTTCGTTTGTTGGTATGTTGCCATTAATTATTCTTTCTGAGAGATATAAAAAAACCAAACCTATATTGCTTTTTTGTATTGCTCTTTTGATATTGAGTCAGGGAATGTTTTTTACCTTAAACTTAAACTTCACAGTGTTTCTTGTAATTTTGACTATTTTCTTTGTTGCCTTTAACTCAATCGAAGCTATATTACCTTCGCTTTTATCCAGAACTGCAAGCACCTCCAAGCGCGGACTTGCAATGGGTATTTTTTCAACTTCTCAGTTCTTAGGGACTTTTTTTGGTGGCGCTATTGGTGGTCTTATTTATAGCATTTATGACTTAAATAGTGTATTCTTATTGAGCATATTTGTGGCAATTATCTGGTGGTTTTTCATGATAACTTTGCGACATAAAGTAGAAACATTACAGGAGTAGATATGGCAGGCATTAATAAAGTAATACTAGTTGGAAATCTTGGCGCAAAGCCAGAAGTAAAATACGCCTCTAATGGTAATGCAATTAGTAACTTATCTGTTGCTACAAGTGAATCTTGGACAGATAAAAGCACTGGCCAGAAACAAGAAAGAACTGAATGGCATCGTGTCAGCTTATTTGGCAAACTAGCAGAGATTGCGGGTCAATATTTAGACAAAGGCTCAAAAGTCTATGTCGAAGGAAAATTACAAACAAGAAAATATACTGACAAGGATGGGATCGAAAGATGGACAACAGAAGTTGTTGTCAGTGGTTTTAATGGAACTTTGCAGATGCTTGATCGTCGTGACGATTCAAGTTCTAGCGCCCCAAGTGAGGATGTAACTGTAAAGGATCAAACAGAACCAAGCATTACCCCAGTCTCAAAAGATGAATTTGAGGATGACATACCTTTTTAGTTTTTAAATTGCAATGTGTTTTTTAATAATGAAGCCTTGAATTAATCTTGAGCTACAAGTCAAACGTCTCCAAAACTACAAATGCAATCGCATTTTGACTCTCGTCAGAGATACTTAAATGAGCCTGTTTAATTTTCTTTTCTACCAAGAACTGTCTTAATTTTTCACTGGGAATGAAGTGCGGTTTACCGTTCTCATTATTTCGAACGGTTAAATCTTGAAAGCTAACTACACGACCGATTCCAGTCCCTAGAGCTTTAGCAAAGGCTTCTTTGGCTGCAAAGCGCTTTGCACAATATGCCGCACTGTCAGCCTTGTTTGCAAACAAGGCTTGTTCATGCTCACTTAAAACTCTTTTAACAAAGCCATCTCGATTTTTTGAAAGGATCTTTTTTACCCTGTCGATGTTAACAATATCAGTTCCTACACCATATATCATAAACCCCTTGCCTCCAACATTAAGGCTTTCATTTCAGCTGTCGCATTCGCTAGGCCTACAAAAACTGCCCTGGAGATAATTGAGTGACCAATATTGAGTTCAACAATTGAATCAATTTTTGCAATAGCAAAAGTATTCTCAAGTGTTAAACCATGTCCTGCATTAACCTGAAGACCCAAACTGTGTGCATATTCACAAGCCCCTTTTATTTCATTATATTTTAATTCACGTTCGGCAAGATTAATTGCATCAGCATATTTTCCTGTATGGATTTCGATTACAGGTGCGCCACAAGCCATTGCTGCATCTATTTGTTTCTTATCAGCATCTATAAAAAGTGAAACTCTTATATTATTGTCCTCTAGTTGAGAACAAACTTCCTTCATACGTGGTAATTGAGAGGCTACATCTAGACCACCTTCAGTCGTCAACTCTTCTCTTTTTTCTGGAACTAGACAGCAATCTTGAGGACTAATTTGAGAAGCAATTTTTAGCATTTCATCGGTTGCAGCCATCTCTAAATTCATTTTTATTTTTAGTGTTGCTTTTATCTCTTCAACGTCTTTATCTTGAATATGACGCCTATCTTCACGGAGATGAAGGGTGATGCTGTCAGCACCCGATTTTTCACAGATGAGTGCAGCTTCTAGTGGACTGGGATATGTAGTACCTCTTACTTCCCTTAGTGTCGCAATGTGGTCAATATTAACACCCAAATAAATACTCATAATTTTTTTAACTAGTTTGCAAAAAATAATTCCCTACTTTTCAGTGGCCTTTCGCCAAGGATTGACCTTAGGCGCTTTCGATTTAATTTTTTTAATATAGCTAAATGACCGACACTTAAACGGTCATTGTCATCATCATTAACCACTAACAGAACTTCACCGGGTATGTTACCATCTACTTTTGCAACAAAGCCTTCGTGCTCCTGAAACTGGTACTCAAGTTCAGAATCAATAGGACTTCCTGTAGAGTCCTTATTAAATTCTAAACCATAGCCAAGCTCCTCTAACAACAGGTTTTCAAACAATCTGAGGGAGTATTCTTTTTCAGCATCTGATTGTTCATTAATCATTATTAAGTAGTGCCAGTACCCATCAAATACCTTTTGGTGTTTTTCAGCTTCCGGTAATAGCCTTGAAAGAAGTTCATTTGTATAGATTGCAAGAACTAGATCATTGCCTAAAAATCTGCGTGGCTGGTCACTAGATTCCCAGTTGGTTAGATTTTTGAGTTCACTTCTACCTTTAAAAGAAATATTCAGACGTTGAAACATTTGCAACGAGGTCTTATTGCTACGAGCACCACGGGCAACGAGACGAATTTTTCCATAGTTACGGGTAAAAAAATCTAACAAAAGGGAGCTGTCCTGATACATTCTCCGATGAATTAAAAATGCTGGTGTCAATTCTATTTTAGTCATAACCCAAAGAGGCTAAGGCCCTTTTATCATTAGACCAACCTTGTCGCACTTTAACCCATAATTCTAAAAAAACTTTCCTTTCTAAAAATCCCTCAATACTAACACGAGACTCCTCACCTATTTGTTTAAGCATTTTACCTTTGTCGCCAATTACAATCTTTTTTTGAGATGGTTTTTCAACAAAAATTCTAGCTGCAATTCGATACATTTGACCATCCAAATCAAATTTTTCAATTTCAACTGTCAAATCATAAGGTAGTTCGTCCGAAAGATTGCGCATCAATTTTTCACGAATAAACTCAGCAACTACAAATCGCTGTGATCGGTCGGTCACATAGTCAGATTCAAATAATGCTTCTTGTTGTGGTAAATACTTCAGAATTAGTTGCCTTAAGTCATTGGTGTGATTTTTTTTAAATGCCGATAATGGGAAAACTTCGTTAGCTTGAAATTTTTCTCCTAAATTTTCTAAGTAAGGAAGTATTTCATCTTTAGTGTTTAATTTGTCAATTTTATTCACACAAAGAATAATTGGAACTTTTATTTTCGTTAAATGCTCCATTGCACGTTCATCTTCTTTGGTCCATTTAAGAGCTTCAACTAACCAAAGTATCATATCCACTCCTGAAAGGCTTGAGCTTGCAGTTTTATTCATATAGGAGTTGATTGCCTTCTTATTGCCAATATGAATACCTGGGGTGTCAACAAAAATCATTTGGTAGTTGATCTGAGTGTCTATGGCGTGGATGCGATGTCTAGTGGTTTGTGGCCTATGAGAAGTGATTGAAAGTTTTTGACCAATCAATTCATTAATGAGCGTTGATTTACCAACATTCGGCCGACCTACGACTGCAATAAAACCTGACTGAAAGTTCATGAGGAAGTCAGTCTTTCTAAAAGAGACTCGGCACAGGCTTGTTCTGCCCTTTTGATACTTTTTGCTTCTCTCTCCACCTCAAGGTCATACTCACTGACAATGCAACGTACATAAAAAATAGCGTCATGATCCTGACCCTTCGTTTTAATTAGTTCGTATTGAGGAAGAGAATACCCTTTTTTTTGTAATAACTCCTGAAGCTGAGTTTTAAAATCTTTTAATGAATCTTCAGGGCTAGCATCATTTAGTAAGTCTTCATAAAGCTTTAAAACCACGCCACTAACAGTCAAATAGTCAGAATCAAGAAATATTGCTCCCAGAATTGCTTCAAAAGCATCTGCCTGAATCGATTCACGTCGAAAACCGCCACTTTTTAACTCGCCTTGACCCAAAACAAGGGTTTCAGATAAATTGATTGTTTTTGCTAGTTTTGCTAAGGTTTGCCCTCTTACTAGGTGAGAACGGAGCCTTGACAACTGTCCTTCATCAATTAATGGGAAGCGTTGATAGAGTTCACGAGAAATAATACAGCCAAGGATACTATCTCCCAAAAATTCTAATCTTTCATTATTTTTTTTACTAACACTTCGGTGAGTCAGAGCCTGTTTAAGTAACTCAACATTGTTAAATTGATAAGAAATATTTTTTTGTAATTTATCCATACAGCGAATTCAAGGAATGATGATCAAATTGCAATTGGCGCCTTAATTGCGTCGTCATGAACATAATTATAAAATTCAAAGTCATCAAATTGATAATCAAAGATACTGTTAGGCTTTCTTTTGATAATAAGCCTTGGTAAAGATTTTGGAGTTCTTTCTAGTTGAATATTAACCTGCTCAAAATGGTTCGAATAAACGTGACAGTCGCCACCACTCCATATAAAGTCACCCACTTCAAGATTGCATTGATGAGCAACCATGTGAGTTAAAAGCGCATAAGATGCAATATTGAACGGCACTCCAAGGAAAATATCAGCACTTCTTTGATAGAGTTGGCATGATAATTGCCCGTTAGCTACATAAAATTGAAAAATCACGTGACAGGGCTGCAAGGCCATACTTTCAAGCTCTCCAACGTTCCAACTTGAAACAAGAATTCGCCTAGAATCCGGTGAATTTTTGATTAATTCCATCGCCTCTGAGATTTGATCTATCACTTCACCATCAGCATTCTTCCAATGACGCCACTGTGCACCATATACTGGTCCTAATTCACCATTCTCATCTGCCCATTCATTCCAAATATTAACTTTATTTTCCTGTAAATATTTAATGTTAGTCTCACCACTCAAAAACCACAACAATTCATGGATGACCGACGGAAGATGGATACGTTTAGTTGTAACCAAGGGAAACCCATCTTTAAGATTAAATCGCATCTGATGACCGAAAACACTTACCGTGCCCGTACCTGTTCTGTCGGTTTTAATCGAGCCATGATCCCTTACGAGCTTCAAAAAATCTAAATACTGCTTCATAACTGTTTCTCTGAATAGTAAGACCTAAAAAATAAATAAATACCAATAACGAGCATCGGAAAGCTTAATAACTGCCCCATCGTTAACCACTCAAAAGCCAAATACCCTAATTGAGCGTCTGGCACTCTGATGAACTCAATTATAAATCTAAAGAATCCATAGAAAATCAAAAATAGGGAAGATGTAGCCATCAATGGTCGATTTTTTTTGCTAAAAATCCACAAAATGACAAATAGCACAACACCCTCGAGTAGAGCTTCAAAGAGTTGTGTTGGGTAGCGCTGAGCCCACATACCGCTTTGGTCAGGTGAATATACACCCCAAGCACTAGTAGTAACCTTACCCCAAAGCTCAGCATTTATATAATTACCAATCCTTCCAAAGGCCAAACCAAGAGGGACTAATGGAGCAATAAAGTCGGTTGTTTGAAAAAAGCTTTTTTTTGACTTGCGATTAAATAAAAGTATTGCAAGCAAAACGCCAAGAAAACCACCATGAAAAGACATTCCACCATTTTGAAAATCTAAAAAAATTAAAGGGTTGGCTAAAAAACTTGGCAAACTGTAAAACACCATATAGCCTAAGCGACCGCCCAAAACTGCGCCCAAAGCTCCATAAAAAATGAGATCATCAACTTGCTGAGTACTCCATTCATGACTCAAATTTGCTCTGTATTTAGCGAGTAAATAGGCAAGCAGAAAAGCCAATAAATACATTACACCATACCAATGTATTTTTACAATACCCAAATCCAGAATTACGGGATCAATAACGATATATTTCATAATCTAGCAAATTTAGTTAGCTTTAAATCTTTTTTTAAATACAAAGGATGAGCTGGCTGACCTGATTTGTTAACCTTCAAACACATAAGGCTTGGAACGAGGCTCAATACTTGTTTGTCTCTACTATAGAGATTTCCATTATTTCCCCAAGCAGCGACAGTTATATCAGCTTTTTTTGATAGTGTCACAATATATTTATCATTGTCCTTTCCAATAGGATATTTTACTTTTTTAAGGTTGGAAGGTAATGTTGTTCTATAAGCAAAAAGATTCACCATTAAAAAGCCACCATATCCCCAGTTTTTTGCATAATTAACACATCTTCGTATCGTAGGATCATCCACTTTTTCGTCAGCGGTTGATGGATTAAGCCCTATAAACAAAACAAACTTCTTTTTCTTATCCCAAATACGGGAAAGTGAGTATCTATATGTACGACAACTTGAAAAGGTTGCGTTTTTATAAATAAATGTCATTTACCTCAACATTTGAAATATTTAGTAAACTGGTGCGTCCGAGGTGATTTGAACACCCGACATTCGGCTTCGGAGGCCGACACTCTATCCATCTGAGCTACGGACGCAATATATATATCAATGGATGATTTTAACAATTACAAGAGATTGTATGAAAAAATCATTGTTTTTTCTCCACAAAAACTTTTTTATTTCTCCATAATTAATAAAACAAAACAAAGTACAATCTAGCTCATTAATATAATCCTACTAATTCCAATATTACAGCATTGAATAGTTTAATCATGTCATCTCTAAAAAATTTATTAAAAACTATTTGTCTATTTACTTTATTTATGTTTTCAAGCATCTCCAATGTTTGTCTTGCAGATGGCAATTATTCCCCCTTGGATTCTCCAGAATTTTTTGAAGGATTAAACACTTTTACAGCTGTCTATTCACAAATCAAACAACTATACGTCGATGAGATTGATGATGAAACAATGTTTAAGAACGCCATTAAGGGGCTGGTTGAAGGGCTTGATCCGCATTCAAGCTTTCTTGATCCAGAAGATCAATCTGATTTAAATGAAAGTACAATGGGCAGATTTGGCGGCGTGGGTATTGTTATTGGTACTAAGGGTAGTTTTATTGAGATTATCTCCCCCATAGATGACACACCGGCATACCGTGCAGGTCTTCAAGCCGGTGACATCATTCTACAAATTGGTGATCAAAATGTTAATCAAATCAACCTTGAAGAAGGCGTGAAATTAATGAGAGGCGCCCCAGGGACGAAAGTTAAATTGACTATTGGTAGACCCGATATCGCACCATTTGTTGTTGAAATAACTCGAGAAATTATTACTATTGTTTCTGCTAAAGGTCTTCTTTTGGATGAAGGTATTGGTTATATTCGAATCTCACAGTTTCAAAACCCAACTGCAGAATTAGTGGACGATATTGTTTCAGAGCTTGTCACAGAGAATGAAACGAAGCTTGATTCCTTAATTCTTGACCTAAGAAATAACCCGGGTGGCTTGCTAAACTCTTCAATTGATGTCGCCAATTTATTTATTGATAGCGATGGCATTGTTGTCTACACAGAAGGTAGAGTCTCGAAATCTGACGTTTCCTTCCCAACTGAAGCAGGAGATATCCTAAATGGGGCCCCTATTATTGTGTTGATGAATAAAGGTTCTGCTTCGGCTTCAGAGATTGTTGCTGGAGCACTGCAAGACCACAGACGTGCTATTATTATGGGTCAAGAGTCATTTGGCAAGGGCTCTGTACAGTCAATATTAAGTTTAGAGGATGGGTTTGGCCTCAAGTTAACCACAGCGCGTTACTATACACCTTCCGGAAGATCTATTCAGGCCAAAGGCATTGCTCCTGATATTTATTTAGAGGATATCACTCTAAGCAGTTTTGAAGACGCAATTAACTTAAGTTCTCAAGAAAAAGACTTAAAAAATCATTTATTGGCAGAGAGCCCTTCTGAACTATCCGAAGAAGACATCCTTGAAATGCAGGATGAAATCACTGAGAACAGAGACAAGGAATATATAGAGCTACTCAGGGAAGACTACTTTGTTCACGAAGCCATCAATGTCCTCAAAGCTTTAAAAGTTATTACCAACAAATAAATAACCAGGAAGCTGTGACTGTCATTTAAGCATTCAAAGACAGGCTCTGACGATTAACACTAATGGCAATCAGCCAACTAGTCGAACCCACCTATTCGGCTGAACTGCATGGTGTTATGATTCCAATCCCAATGCATCCAGATACCAATTGCCTTGCCAAGAATGTAATTTTCTGGCACATAACCCCAGAACCGAGAATCACTACTATGAGGTCTATTGTCGCCCATGACAAAGTAATGGCCTTCGGGAACAGTTGTTTTAGAAAGCTCTCTAGAGTGTCCTAAAGGGTGAAGCAAGATGTCATGGTCGGCCTGATCAATTAACTCCCTAATGTGACGATAACCGCTCATCGCTTTACCCGAATCAACGCCTTGATAAGCACCAATTTTTCTATAATCAACAGTCTCACCATTGACTGTTAGTTGATCTTTTTCATAACTAATAGTATCACCTGGAAGAGCCACCACTCTCTTAATGAAATCTACGCCAGAATAGGCAGCGCTATGCTCATAATTGGGGTACCTGAAAACAATAATATCGCCCCTTTCTGGCTTTGAAAAATCAATAATTTTAGAGTTTACTATCGGCAATCTGAAGCCATAGTTAAACTTGTTAACTAAGATAAAATCACCAGTTAATAGTGTTGGCATCATTGAATTCGAAGGCACTCGAAAGGGCTCAAAGATAAAGCCTCGAAAGACTAAAACCAACAACAGTACCGGGAAGAGCTCAATTGACCACTGAACAACTTTAGGTCGATGGCTATATTTTTCAGATTTTGAAAACTTTAAGAAGATTAGAAAGTAACAAACTTTTCTAAAAGTTGATCTCTTTTCAGTTACTTTGATGTCGCTTTCAGGTTGAGGTTTTGAGAAAAATAGTAGATCAATCAATACAATGACGATTGCCAAGAGCATTGCTAAAAAAAGCCAACTCAATACATCCCAGGCAAAGAAAGATTCGGCATTTTCAATTGTCATATTTTTTCTCTTTATAAAAAAAACGTATTATAGCAATTACCCTGAGCCAGGTTTTGAAGATTTATATAACACTACATATCGTCAAATTTCTTCAATATTCATGCCAATTCTGTTAGCCAGCTCTACAAAATTTGGAAAGGATGTCTGAACATTATCGACACCTTCTATCTTGATGTCATATTCAGATCTACTTGAGGCAATTGCAAATGACATTGAGATACGATGGTCATAGTGAGATTTAATTACCAAATTTTGCTTACTAAATTCACCGCCTTGAATTCGAATTCCATCTTCAAGAACCTCATTTTTAATACCTAAAATTGTCAAACCATCAGCCATAACTTGAATACGATCAGACTCTTTAACGCGTAGCTCTTTTGCGCCCGTCAATAGGGTTTCACCTGTTGCACAGCTTGCAGCAATAAAAATAACTGGAAACTCATCAATCGCTAAGGGTACAAGCTCCTGCGGTATATCGATTCCACGGAGTTCAGCTGAACAGACACGAATATCAGCAACCAACTCACCAGCAACAATCCTCTCATCAGTGAGTGTAATATTGGCGCCCATCAAGTCAAGAATATCAAGGATTCCTGTTCGTGTAGGGTTAATGTTTACTGCATTCAGTGTTATATCTGCCTCTTTGGCAATACTGGCAGCAACGATAAAGAAAGCGGCTGAAGAAATATCACTCGGCACTTCTATATCGCAAGCATGTAATTCACCACCACCCATTAACGAAATTTGGCCATTAGAAGTATTGACAGGGTAACCAAAACCTCTCAGCATCCTCTCGGTGTGATCTCTCGTTGTGCTGTTCTCAACAATGCAAGTTTCTCCCTCGGCATATAACCCTGCCAACAATAAGCACGATTTAATTTGGGCAGAGGCAACAGGAAGAGTGTAATTAATCGCTGATAATTTCTGATTGCCAGTTATAGATAAAGGTGGTTTTGATTCGTAGCTATCAATTAGGGCTCCCATCATACTTAACGGCTCAATCACCCTTGCCATCGGTCTTTTTGATAGAGACTCGTCTCCGCAAAGCTGAGAATTAAAGCTTTGGGCGCTGAGAAGGCCTAACATGAGTCGAATGGAGGTCCCAGAATTGCCTAAATCAAGGGGTTCCGATGGAGATTTTAAGCCGTGTTTACCTACACCACGAATAGCAATATTAGAGACCGTTCTTTCAATTTGGACACCCATCTGTTGAAACGCCTTCAAAGTGGCAAGGCTATCTTCACCTTCTAAAAAACCAGATACATTGGTAACGCCATTAGCAATCGATCCCAACATAATTGATCGATGAGAAATTGATTTATCACCAGGCACTTTAATTGAGCCATTTAATGAGTGGCAGGAATAAGCCTTAAAACTAGTCATCAAGATGCCTCAATCTATCCATGAATCACGGGTGTTTTTCGCTTCACGGAACAATGACTCAAGTTGTTCTTTATTTTGACTATCAATGGCATCAACTAGAACATTCAATGATTCTTGGTAGCCCTTAATGTGTGCAACGATTGCATCTCGATTATGAAGACAAATATCCCGCCACATGATCGCATCGCCAGAAGCTATCCTAGAAAAGTCTTTAAAACCACCAGCCGCATATACGGACGCTTCAGGGTGTTGACTGATGAGGTAATTAACCAAAGAAAAGGCCAACATATGGGGCAAATGTGAAGTCATACCTAACAAGTCGTCGTGCGATTGTGGAGTCATAAAATCAACTTCAGCCCCTACCCCTTTCCACATCTTTGTAAGCATTTTTATTGATTCAGGATTGTTATTTTCTAGAGGAGTAATAACAACTTTTTTGTTTACAAATAAATCGGCACCACTCACTTCAAAGCCACTCTTCTCTTTGCCAGCAATTGGGTGTGCTGGGATAAAGTTATCAAGAGCACCGTCAAACACTGCCTTGACGGCTTCAATAACACTAACTTTAGTGCTACCAACATCACTAATAACCATGTCTTCTGCTATATGAGGTTTCATTTCCTTAAGTATTGACTCATAACTTCCAACTGGTATAGCGATAATTACCATATTCGCACCATCTAGGGCCTCACCTATATCTGTTGAATATTGGTCAATGACGTTGCCTTTTTGTGCTTTTTCAAGACGAGTTCTATCTCTTCCAAAACCAAAGACAATCTCAGACTGATGAGTTTTTTTAATCGCCTTCGCCAGCGACCCACCAATCAACCCAATACCAATTATGCAAACCTTTTTCATCATAATATTTTTTCCAGTGCTCGAAGCAAGTAAGTATTTTCTTTAGTAGTGCCAATCGAAATTCTAAGAAAATTATCCATCTCCACAGGACGCACAATAACACCCTCTTTAAGTAGACTATTATATATTTTCATTGCATTAGAAAATTTAACTGCAATGAAATTAGCGTGAGAAGGAATGTAGTTTAATTTAAGGCGGTTAAAGCCCTGCTCTAGCTGCTTTAAACCACTATCATTCACCTTTCTAGACTCCTTTAAATAGTCTAAATCTGACAAGGCACAAATTGCAGCTATTTGAGCTGTATGATTGACATTAAATGGCTCCCTAATTCGGTTAATAAAATCCGCGATTGTTGGGCTACAAATAGAGTATCCAACTCTTAGACCAGCCAAGCCATAAGCCTTTGAAAAGGTACGAGTTATGATTAAATTGCCAAATACTTTTAACCAGTCAATAGCCTGATCATTAATATTCAAATATTCAAAGTATGCTTGATCCAAAACCACTGGTATATGGCTAGGCACCTTAATTAAAAAGTTATATATTTCTTCGTCGCTTACCATTGTTCCTGTAGGGTTATTGGGGTTGGCAACAAAGATGAGTTTCGTGTTATTGTTAATTAACTCAAGCATAGCATTTAAATCGTGGCCGTATTCTTTTGCGGGGGCTACTTTTGCAGTTGCACCCAACGCCTGAGTAACTAATGGGTAAACAACAAAAGCATACTGTGAAAAAATCACTTCGTCTGTCTTCTTGCAAACAAACACTCTAGCGATCAATTCCAATAATTCATTAGAACCATTACCCAATGAAATCATTTCTGTAGCTACATCTAAGTATTCACTTATAGCTTTTTTTAATTCATAGCCATTGCCGTCTGGGTATCTATGAACCTCTTTGAGCGAAAGTTTCATAGCCTCAACTACTTTCAGGCTAGCACCTAAAGGGTTTTCGTTTGAAGCGAGCTTAATTACATTTTTTATTCCTAACTCACGCTCAAGCTCTTCAATCGACTTGCCTCCTTGGTATGGACTCAAGCCAAGAATAGATTCACATGCATTCATAAAATTGCTACAGGATAAGATCCAAGAATATTTAGTTTTAAAGCTTGCTTCTCAACTTCAGAGATAGCTTCTCTAACGTTTTTGTCAGTTTGATGACCTTCAATATCGATAAAGAACAAGTACTCCCATTTCACCCCAGGAATTGGGTGCCTGGCCAACTGCAATATATTTATTTTACGACTCTTAAATGGCTCCAACAAATCAAACAAGGCTCCAGGCTCATGTTTTGTAACAACCAATAAGGAAGTTTTGTCTTCAACTCCAGGAGGAATCTCATCTTTACCAATGGCAATAAAACGAGTAACGTTGCCAGCCCTGTCCTCAATATTTTTTGCTACACGCTGGAGGCCATAAAGATTCAGCGCAGCCTTAGAAGCTATAGCCGCAGCATTGGTTTCATCTTTCACCATTCGAGCAGCAAGTGCATTTGATGCTACGGGACGTAGCTCTGTATGAGGGTAATGGTTTGACAGCCATCGATGGCATTGGTCAAATGCTTGTTGGTGAGCATAAATTATATTAATTTCTTGAGACTGATCTTGCATCATTAAGTGATGGGCAACAGCAATCTCAACTTCACCACAAATATTAAGGTCATGACTGTATAGCATGTCGAGGGAGGTTCCTATTACACCATTTGATGAGTTTTCTATAGGCACGACGCCATAATGAACGTTGTCAGTCTCTACTTGATGAAAAATCTCATCAATAGTGCCACAGTCTAGTGTTGACACTCCATGGCCAAAATGTTTTAATGCTGCCTCTTGTGTGAATGTACCTTCGGGCCCAAGAAAGGCAACCTTGAGAGGTTGTTCAATTGCTAGACAGGCAGACATTATTTCTCTAAAAATAAGAGCAACATCTTTATCTTTTAATAAACTTTGGTTTCTTCCAATAACTCGACTCAGAACCTGAGCCTCCCTTTCAGGTCGATAAAAGGCGCTTTGCGTGTTTGATTCTTTCTTTGCTTTAGCTACCTGAGCTGCGAGATCAGCACGAGAAGCTATAAGCAATTGGATCTCATTGTCCAAAGCATCAATTTCTGATCTTAGTTTTTTAAGTGTTTTCTCTTTCATTCTAATTGTAAATTTTATTAGATTTAGTGGGTTAGAGGTCAATCATTAAGATTACTAATACTTCTAACAAGAATTTTTTTCAAAATCACCCATAAATGATACTAAAGCTTCAACCCCTTCCATGCTCATTGCGTTATATATGCTAGCTCGAATACCACCAATAGCTCTATGTCCCTTAAGGGCCAAAAGGTTTTCATTTAAAGCATCTTGAATAAACAACTTGTCCAGTTCAGGGTTAGGCGTAAAAAAAGGTACATTCATTCTAGAGCGAAACCTTGTGGCTACATTGTTAGAATAAAAATCACTTAAATCAATTGCCTCGTATAGTAACTGAGATTTCTTCTTGTTATGTTGAGTAATTGATTCAATACCACCTAGCTCTTTTAACCACTCAAAAACAAGCGCTGCCGTGTACCATGCAAAAGTGCAAGGGGTGTTATACATAGAGTCATTATTTGCTTGAGTAGAGTAATCAAATAAAACTGGTTGATGTTGAACAACTTTCCCTATTAAATCCTCTCTAACAATCACGATTGTCAAACCAGAAACTCCAATATTTTTTTGAGCACCAGCATAGATCACACCAAACTTTGAAACATCAATCGGTCTAGAAAGAATAGATGATGACATGTCTGCCACTAATGGCATATCAATCTCAGGAATATAATCAAACTCTAGACCTGCAATAGTTTCGTTGGGAGTGTAATGTAGATAGGCGCCATCAGGGTCAATCTTCCAACTTGAATAGTCTTCAATATCAGTAAAGCCATTTTTTGTACTATCTGTACACACGTTAACGTCACAATATCTTGATCCTTCAAGGATTGCTTTCTCAGACCAATGACCTGTGTTGGCGTAATTAGCAATTTTTTTACCTCTTAAAAGGTTTATTGGAACCATAGAAAACTGCTGGGAAGCACCACCCTGTAAAAACAAAACCTTGTAATTATCTGGAATACTCATTAAGTCTCTCAAATCTTGTTCAGCTTTTTTTGCTAGCACCAGGAAGTCTACCCCTCTATGAGAGATTTCCATAACAGATGCCTTAGCATCTCTAAATTCTGGTAATTCAATTTTTAAACGCTCTAATACAGCTCTCGGCAATGCTGCAGGACCTGCACTAAAGTTATAAACTTTGTTCATCGAATTAATCTAAATTGTGAAAATTGACAACATTTTACCTAAGACTCCTAATTACGACTAAATATTGCATTGAATAGCATTTTGTAGATAGATTTAAATAAATTTTAAATTAACCTCTTAATAGAAAAAACTACTATAATTCACGAGAATTTGAATTATTGAAGTTGGTGCAAATCCAACACTGCCCTCGCAACGGTGTTTCTTCAAAAAGATGAGTCCGATATATAACCAAATTTTGTATTAACTACTACGATGGGTGGTGAGTTGTTGCAATGTATTCCATTACAATGCCTTCTCTGATGCCTTTTTTAATCAATGGATCAATGGAGGTATTCATGAATCTTAAAAACTTATTTTTGGCTATTATCCTTATAGCTATACAAATATCTAACACTGCAAACGCTTTACTAGGGCCAATAAAAATCACATTAAATACAGAATATAGGACATCAACTCCCGTAATTGGGCCAATTGCCACTTCAATAAAGCTTAATAAATCCGATATTAAGAAAACCGGTGCAAGTACTTTTACAGGGCTATTAGAAACTATTCCTGGAGTTTCATTCGAGGGTGGTCAAGGAAATCTAACTGCATTGAGAATTCGTGGAAATGAGGCAAGCCACACTTTGCTACTTTTAGACGGCAACAAAGTAACCATTACAGGAGGTCAACCTAACCTTGACGTTATACCGCTAGATCAAATAGAGCGTATCGAGATTACTAAAGGCCCCTTCTCTTCTCTTTATGGGCCAGGCGCAATAGGTGGCGTTATTCATGTATTTACGGATAAAGACATTAACTCAATTAGTAGCAGCAAGATTGATGTTTCATATGGATCCAATGGTACTAAGAAAGTTAGCCTTAATTCTTACTTTAAAGGTGACACTAGCTATGCAAATATTTCTTTAACTGATTTTCATACAGATGGCATTGATGCTACTGGAGACGGCGATCTAGATCCTATTGATAGAACTACGGTTGGAATAAACATCGGCACTGAAGTTTCAGATAAAACTTCTGTTAATCTTAACTTTATGAATACCAAGGCTATTATTGAATATGATGACTCCTGGAGTACCCCTAAGCCAGATAATAATTTACGACAATTTAATATTGGTGTAAGCCAAAAGTTTAGCGATAAATTTACCACAAACTTTGATTATATGAATCAAAATACTCAGCGCAGAGGCAACAAATACAAGCTCAATACTGTTTCTGTTATCAATGAGCTCCAATTTAATCATAGTAAATTATCTGTTGGATTGTCAGATACCGTTGATAAAGATATAGGGAATGCAAAAAATATAAAGCATACTGACCTTTTCTCTCAATGGCAGGGATTAATTATTGATAACGAATTATCAATTGGCGCTAGAATAGTTGATCATGACAAGTTCAGCACCCATTATACTTATAACTTTAATTGGGCTAAAGATCTCAGCAGCAGCCTAAGATTAAACGGCTCTTACGGAAGCGCTACAAATCTTCCTGATCACTACAAAAACAATTTAAATATAACTCAAGGCCAAACAGATCTTAAGCCTGAGCGCTCAAAAAACTTTGAACTGGGCTTAATAAAAGAGTACGGTTGGGGTACAACTGGAATAAAGCTATATAAAAGTAAAGTAAGTGATGCGTTTACTTATCTAGATCCGGATAACAACTGGCTCACAGATAATGCTTATTATAAAAATGATGGCACTGTTGACATTAAGGGAGCTGAATTGACTCTTGATACAGAATTATTTAGCTGGCAGCTTGATGCCAATATTGATTTCAATCAAGCCATCAACAAATCGACCGGCTTACAAAAAGGCAGAAGACCTAATCGCTCTATTGGAATCAATGTGTCCAAAACAAGTGGCAAATGGAAACGAAGTGCTAATTGGACAGCTAAATCATGGGCTTGGGATAAAGATGCTCATACAAATAACATAAAGTTAGGTGGCTATGGTTTGCTTAACTTAACTACAAGTTATTACTTCAATGAAGATTTGAGTGTTTATTTTAATCAGACCAACGCTTTAAACAAAAATTATGAAATGGCCCAAGGCTACAAAACGCCAGGTCGTTTATCAACTTTAGGGTTAACTTACAGTTTCTAGAAAATAAATTTAGCTATTCAATTTTCAAATTAGTTAAAAAAGTTAAATAGCTTTATAATAATATTTATGAACAGAACCAAATACTAGTTATGGAAAGCTCTTACAAAAAACGCATGCAACGTAAAAAAGCGTATATCGATTCTCGTATCGAGGCTGCAAATATTGACAAAGGAATCATTGTCTTATTAACAGGAAATGGTAAAGGAAAATCTTCCTCCGCTATGGGTATGATTTGCAGATCTCTAGGTTATGACATGAAGGTAGGTATAGTACGTTTTTTAAAAGGTGCACAAGCTACTGGTGAAGATATCTTCTTAAATAACCATGAAAATGTTTCTACTGTGTTAATGGAAACCGGCTTTACTTGGGACACTCAAGATCAAGAATTAGACAAAAGAAAGGCACTTGAGGCTTGGGTCGAAGCTAAAAAATTCCTTTCTAATTCTGACTTTAACCTTGTAGTGCTTGATGAAATTACCTACATGATTAATTATAAATATCTTGAAGAAAAATCAATCCTCAAAGCCCTTGCTAATCGACCTACAAATCAACACGTCGTCATTACTGGCAGAGCTGCCAGTGATAATTTAATTGAAGTTGCTGACACTGTTAGCGAAATACTAGACATTAAGCATGCATTTAGAGCCAATATAAAGGCACAAAAAGGGCTAGACTTATAAGTTTTAAGTGCTTTCGATTAAATACCGAATTGCTTGATTTAGGAACTCTATTGGGACAATCTTGATACCTTTATCTGCTTTTTTAGGAGCATTTGCTTTAGGGATTATAGCCACTTTAAATCCTTGTTTTTGGGCTTCAGATAAACGCTCTGAGGCATTAAAAACTGGACGAACTTCTCCACTTAATCCAACTTCACCAAAAGCTATCCAATCTTTCGGAATGACTTTATCTCTCAAACTAGAGGCGATTGCCATCATAACCACTAGGTCAGAAGCCGTTTCGCTGACTTTAATACCGCCAACAACATTTACAAAAACATCCTGATCAAAGGTCGCAATTCCACCATGTTTATGAAGAATTGCCAATTGCAGAGAAAGTCGATTTTGATCTAAACCAACACTCACTCGCTTTGCTGGGCCATTTGCTTGATCAACTAAAGCTTGAATTTCTATCAGTAACGGCCTGGTAGCCTCACGCACCACCATAACCATCGAACCAGGTGACGGTGTTTTTTGATTTGAAAGAAAAATAGAAGATGGATTACTAACCTGTTGCAAACCCTTTCCACTCATTGCAAAAACGCTAATTTCATTGACCGCACCATAACGATTTTTAACTGCCCTAATAACTCTGTAACGACCACCTGCATCACCTTCGAAATAAAGAACAGTATCAACCATATGTTCTAAGATACGTGGTCCTGCAAGTGCACCACCTTTTGTTACATGACCAATCAATATAAGAATGGTATGAGTCTGTTTTGTGTACTGAGTTAGTTGAGCTGCACAGTCTCGCACTTGAGAGACTGAACCTGGCGCTGAAGTAGAAAGATCAGTAACCATAGTTTGAATTGAATCAATAACAATAACTTTGGGTTGAACCTCTTTTGAAATCTTAAGAATTTTTTCTAAATGAGTCTCACTTATAAATAATATATCTGCTTTAATGCCTAACCGAATCGATCTCTCGCTTACTTGCTCAGCTGACTCTTCTCCACTGACATATAATGTTACGTTTGATCGATTAATAGCTGCCAGAGCTTGCAAAATAAGGGTAGATTTACCTATACCTGGGTCACCACCAATAAGAACCACTGAACCATCAACTAAGCCACCACCCAAGGTACGATCAAGTTCACTCAAACCTGTCGTTAATCTTGTTTTATTTTCGGTTGATATTTCAGATAAATTTTGAACTTTTGATGCCGGCAAGTCTTTTAGGCTTTCAGGCCTAGATGAAGTGACTTGAGAGACAACAATCTCTTCTAATGTATTCCAGGCCTCACACTCTAAGCACTGCCCTGCCCACTGATAATGGGATGCTCCACACTCTCTGCAAACAAATTCAATTTTAGTTTTAGCCATAACTGTGCATTAATTTTACAACTCATAAAGAGCTAAAAAAAATTCATTGCTTCTAAGAATCTATTGAAAAAAGCAAAAAGGGAAACCTACTAAAATATTATGCCTAGCTATTAAGCTGCAATTCTATTTTTTCATCAGTTTATCAATTTCACTTTTGAACGCCTCAATGTCTTGAAATTGTCGGTAAACGGAAGCAAATCGAATATAGGCAACTTCATCCAAAGCACGTAATTCTTCCATCACCCACTCACCAAGAACAGAAGATTCAACTTCTCGCTCATTTTGTGACATCAACTTGCGCTGTATTTTTTGAATGGCTGTTTCAATTTTTGAAATTGAAACGGGCCTCTTTTCAAGAGCTTTTAGTAAGCCTGAGCGCAGCTTATCTTCGCTAAAGGTTTGCCTCGATTCATCACTTTTTATTAGTCTTGGAAGGTTTAGATCAACAGTTTCACGAGTTGAGTGTCTCTCTCCACATGCGACACATTCACGACGACGGCGAACTTGAGAGCCATCATCTAGAAGCCTTGTGTCCAGTACCTTAGTGTCATCTGATTGACAGAACGGACAGCGCATATAATTTACCTATAAACGGGAAATTTTGCGCAAAGTTTTTCAACTTTTTCCCTGACATCATCCACAATAGATTCATTCTTAATGTCATCACAAATGTCACACATCCAATTAGCCAGATCACTGCATTCCGATTCACCAAAACCTCTAGTTGTTGCTGCTGGAGTGCCCACACGTATACCGCTGGTAATAAAAGGAGATTGCGGATCATTAGGCACTGCATTTTTATTAACTGTAATATGAGCTGAGCCCAAAGCAGCATCAACATCTTTTCCTGTCAATCCTTGTGAAATAAAACTAACTAAAAACAAATGATCATCAGTACCGCCGGAAATGACTTCATAACCTCGTTTCATGAAAACATTGGCCATAGCCCTTGCGTTCACTACAACTTGCTTTTGGTAAGCTTTGAAATCATCACTCATTGCTTCCTTAAAAGCCACCGCTTTAGCTGCAATAATGTGCATCAGTGGTCCACCCTGAATACCTGGGAAAATGGCGGAGTTGAGTTTCTTTTCAATCTCTTCATTGGCTCTCGCTAAAATCAAACCGCCACGAGGCCCTCTTAAAGTTTTATGAGTAGTTGTTGTCACTACGTCTGCAATTGCTATTGGTGAAGGATAATCACCAGTTACGACAAGACCTGCAACATGTGCCATATCAACAAACAAGTACGCACCAACGTAGTCTGCAATAGATCTAAAACGATCCCAATCAACAATACGTGAATATGCAGAAAATCCTGCAATAATCATTTTTGGTTTGTGTTCTTGCGCTAATCGATCTACCTCATCATAGTCAATTTCTCCAGTATCAGCATTAAGGCCATACTGAATTGCATTAAAATTCTTGCCTGAAAATGATGGTGCAGCACCATGAGTCAAATGACCACCATGAGCTAAACTCATACCCAATATAGTGTCACCTGGAACCAACAAGGCCTGAAAAACTGCAGCATTTGCTTGTGAACCAGAGTGTGGCTGTACATTTGCATAATCAGCATTAAATAAAGCTTTTGCACGGTCTATTGCAAGCTGTTCTACAACATCAACATGTTCACAGCCTCCATAATAACGCTTGTAAGGGTAGCCTTCTGCATATTTATTAGTAAGTTGAGAGCCCTGAGCAATCATTACTGCAGTTGATGTATAGTTTTCAGAAGCTATTAATTCAATATGAGCTTCCTGGCGAGCTTCTTCAGCAGTAATTGCATTTGCAATATCAGAATCAACTTCAGCTAAAGTTAGAGATTTTTCAAACATAATTTCTTTCTAAATATAGACAAAAGGGACAATTTTAACCCACATTGATTTATTGAGTTAAATTCTTAGTGTTAACAGATACAAATAATACCAAAATAATCCATAAAATGATTTTCATTAGAGACAATCTGTAGTTTTTTACATTACTGGTAGATATTTTTTTTGATTGATTCTATCGTTGAAAAGTTTTATCATTTATCTGAATGGTAAAATTCTGTTTTTTTAAGATTTATAATTGTGTAAATGAGAGTATTAATTTTAGGAAGTGGCATTATTGGCACCACTTCTGCTTACTATTTAGCAAAACAAGGGCATGATGTCACTGTCATTGATCGCCAAAACAGCGTTGCCCTTGAGACAAGCCATGCCAATGCAGGTCAACTTTCTTATTCATTCACTTCTCCATGGGCCACCCCAGGACTTCCATTAAGTTTAATTAAATGGATGCTTAGCAAGTACCCTCCTTTAATCGTTAATCCAAAGCTAAATTCTGAAACTGTCAAATTTATGTATCAAATGCTCAAGAACTGTAATTCAAAAAGCTATGAGATTAATAAAAGCCGCATGGTTAGAGTGTCTAACTTTTCTCAAAAATGCCTATTAGAGTTAGAAGAAGATGTAGATATCTTTTATGAACAGCGTAAACAGGGTTCTCTGCTCCTTTTTAAGAGCGCTAAACAGATTGAAAATATTAAAAATGATCTTTCTGTTTTAGAGAAACTTAATATTCAACATGAACTCCTAGATTTAAATGGATGTATCCAAGCAGAACCCGGCCTTCATCATGTTAAGAACGAATTTACTGGCGGCCTGAGATTTGCCAATGATTGCACAGGTAATTGCTACCTTTTTACAAATCAGCTTTATAAAAAATGCCTTGAAATGGGCGTTAAATTTGAGTTTAATACTCATATTGAAGATATTCTATTAGAAAAAGAAAGAGTCTCAGCAATAAAGACAAATCTGGGTGAATTTGTTTCTGATAGTTATATAGTAGCTTTAGGAAGCTACTCATCAAAAATCCTGTCTAAAGTTGGTATTAATATTCCTGTATACCCAGTTAAGGGCTATTCAATTACATTGCCAGTTCTGAATAATGAAGATGCACCACAATCAACAATTATTGATGACACTTTCAAGATTGGCATTACCAGACTAGGCAATAACATTAGAGTTGCTGGTACTGCCCATTTAACGGGCTACAACTTAGAGTTAAGAGAAAAGTCACTATCTTTATTGAAACACGGATTAAACAGGCTTTTTCCATATGCAACAGGAGAATGTGATGACATGAAGTTTTGGGCAGGACTACGCCCAAATACCCCTGATGGCCCCCCTATCATTGGGGAAACGCCCTACTCAAATTTATACCTAAATACAGGACATGGAACTTTAGGATGGACAATGTCTCTCGGCTCTGGCAAACTGTTGGCAAGCATCATTTCAGGCATTGAGCCTGAAATCTCTATGGAGGGTATAGATATGAGTCGCTTTAATTATGCTAACAAAACTCTCTTAAATTATGGCTAGAAAGTGTACCGCTTCTATTAATCTTAGCGCAATTAAGGAAAACTATTTATACGCAAAATCTTTAGCACCTAGCTCAAAAGCCATCGCAATTATTAAGGCTGATGCTTATGGTCATGGTGCCATTAAAGTTGCCAAAGAGTTAAACGAAGTAGCTGATGCTTATGGCGTGGCTTGCATCGAGGAGGCTATTGAATTAATAAGCTCTGGAATAGATAAAATCCCAATACTATTATTGGAAGGAGTTTTTGAAAAATCTGAACTCATTCTTGTTGAAAAACATAGTCTAATTGTTACAGTATGTAATTCAGTACAACTTCAATGGCTTCTAGATGCTCATTTAAATAGGCCTATTGATGTATTTGTTAAATATGATTCTGGCATGGGACGCCTGGGCTTTCAAGACGATTCATTTACCCATGCAATAAATTTACTTGAAAAAAGCAACAATATTGGTGAAATAACTCTAATGACGCATTTTTCAAGTGCCGATGACCTAGGCAGCACTCTAACTACCAAACAAATCAGCAACTTTGATAACACTCTATACACAGAAAAATACCCGGGTTCACTTGCAAATTCAGCTGCAATTTTGAAGTGGAGTGAATCTCATAGAGAATATGTCCGTCCAGGAATCATGCTTTATGGATCTTCTCCATTTTCAGAAAAAACCCCTCTAAAAAAACTAACACCAGCAATGACGCTGTCCTCAGTCCTTATATCAATTAAAAGCTTTAAAGCAGGACAATCGATTGGCTATGGTTGTCGCTATATTTGTAAGAAAAATACACTAATTGGAGTTGTGGCTATTGGTTATGCTGATGGTTATCCACGCAGCGCAATAGATGGCACACCTGTTTTCATAAATGGAGTTAAAAGTAAAATTGCTGGAAGGGTTTCAATGGACATGATAACGATAGATTTAACTGGTGTTCCGAATCCACAAATAGGTGATCGCGTTGAGCTTTTTGGTGAAAACGTCTCTGTGGATGAAGTTGCTAAATATTGCAACACAATCTCTTATGAAATTCTCTCAAAAATCACAAGAAGAGTCTATAAAGCATACATCTGATCTACTACAAACCTCATATAATAAAGATTATTTAAAATTCAATTTTTTATATTTAAAGACTCGCTCTATGCTGACAAAAAGTCAAATACAAACTTTCAATCAAAATGGCTATGTGGTTATTAAAAAATTTATAAACAGTCGTCAACGAATACTTTTAATGCAGCGAGCAGAGCAACTAATTGATGAATTTCAACCACCACCCTCAAAGCATTCAGTGTTTTCTACTGATGAACAAGAAAGAACGAGTGACGAATATTTCTTGAACTCAGGCGATCAAATAAGATTTTTCTTTGAAGAAAAGGCAATTGATCAAAACGGTAACTTCACTGTCCCTAAACAAAAATCTATCAATAAAATAGGTCATGCTCAACACATTCTAGATCCCGTATACAAAGAAGTGATTAATGAGTTAAACTTTCCAAAATTAGGTAAGCAGTTGGGTATCAAAACACCGAGGGCTTTGCAGTCAATGCATATCTTTAAACAACCTAGCATTGGAGGTGAAGTAGGTCTGCATCAAGACTCCAGTTTTTTGTATACAGAACCAATGAGTTGTATTGGTTTTTGGTTTGCACTAGAGGACGCAAACGAAGAGAATGGCTGCCTACAAGTAATGACTGGTGGACACAAAATTCCACTCAAAAAACGATTTCGTTTATCAGAAAACGGAGGCACAGAGTTTGACCTTTTAGATGACGTTCCATGGCCTGACCAACCCCTTGATATGCTAGAAGTTGAGGCAGGTACCTTGATTATATTGCACGGCCAATTACCACATTATAGCGCCGCCAATAAATCAACTAAGTCTAGACAAGCTTTTAGTCTACATTTGGTGGACCAGGACTGCTATTATGCAAAAGACAACTGGCTTCAATCAGGCCTTTAATAGAATCTCCTACAATATGAAAAAAAGAAAAATAACTGATATTTATAAGGTAGATTTTTTACCTTTCGACCGATACGGTCCAATCGTACCAAAGATGAGTTGGCACAAGATTAGTTTTGAGGAAAAAACTGGTTTTGGTAGCTTTATTTTAAAGATGGATCCTGGTGCAAGAAGTACTCCACACACTCATATCGGTTTTGAAGAGTTTTTGGTGATAGAGGGTGAACTGATTGATGCAGATAATACGGTTTTTAAAAAAGGCGACTTTGTTACCTTTGAGCCTGGCAGTAAGCATTCTTCATATACAGAAAAAGGTGCCTTATTAATGGTTTTCCAAAGGGGTATAAATAAACCAATCAAGTAGTGTCTTGGTCTGATTGAGATTCCAGCGCCTCTTCGGCAATAACTTCCATAGCAACTACACTTGGCCTCTGCCCCATGACCTGGAAGTTTGTCTGCTCAGACTCATCAACATCTTGGTTAATCATCATCATCATTAACATTGTAACAGCAATAATCAAGTGAACAATGCCCATATAGAGCATAAACCCAAACATTTCAAAGAGTTCAAGAAAATAACTCATTGTAAGGGGCCCTAGTGCTGCAAAAACACTAAACACAAGAACGATAGTTCCACTCGCACTGATCATTTGTTTTGGTTCCAGACGATCATTGGCTTGTGCCACACCAAGTGAATATAGCGGTAAAGTAAAGGCACCTACTAGAGCACTTAATATTAGAAAAATTGTGCTTGTAAATTCGAATGATGCCAAAACGATACAAATGCTAATAACACTGGCACAACACAACAAAATGACTTTTCTTCGATCAATCTTGTCTGACAACCAGCCCAGGGGCCATTGAGAGGCTGCTCCAAAACCAATAAAAAGTGTCATAAAAAGTGCTGTTTCAGACACTGATAAGCCCGCCTTAATAGCATAGATTGTTCCAACACCAAAAAAACCGGCAGAGGCAAGTCCAGATAGACCAATCGTTGCCACACCTGATGGTGAGGCTTTCCATAAGGCTCGAAGGCCAAGTGACTCTTGAACATCCGTTTCTGGTGCTTTAATTTCTGTTAAAAGTATCGGTATTAATGAAACCGACAGCAAAATAGACGCCAACAAGAAAAGGCTTACACCTGAAGGGTCATCGACGGCAAATAAGCCTTGACCAAGTGCCAAACCTCCCCAAACAATAATCATGTGAAATGAAAATATTTGCCCTCGATTTTCGTTTGAGGAAATCGAATTTAACCAACCTTCAACTATAATCATAATGCCAATAATACAAAAGCCAGACAAGAATCGAGCTACAAACCATACTGGCGGCTCAATAAACAAAATTTGAATTAAAATTGCCGTGGAAGCTATCGATGCATATGCAGCATATGTCCGAATTTGACCCGTCTTTTTAATTAGTTTAGGTGACAGCATAGAACTGGCTAATGCGCCGATAAAAAACCCTGACATTATCAGACCTGTTGTCAAAACCGAGAAACCCTCAAAGTCAGCACGCCAGCTACTTAGAGTTCCTTGCAGGCCGTTTCCTAATCCTATGAAAAATATTCCTAGAAATAATGGCCAAATTGTACGAATCACGGTACTTAACATATCAATTTTTTGAGTTAACTGTAGACAAAAATCACAATAAAACTAGCTTAGTTTATCACGACATATTTTATTTAAAAACGCGCATTTTAATATATTTCATTATCAAATTTAATAAACATGGTAAAAAGTTTTTTTATGGGTACAACACCCCAAAATAATTGGCTGATTTATATACTTGAATGTAGAGACGGCAGTCTCTATTGTGGCATCACAAATAACTTAGAGAAACGTCTCAAACAACACAAAGGGGAAATTAAAGGTGGAGCTAAATATACCCGCTCACATTGGCCTTGCAAATTAGTTTATGAAGAAAAGTCATCAAGTCGAAGTGAAGCTTTGCAAAGAGAGGTAATTATAAAAAAAATGTCAAAAGTTGAAAAACAAACTCTTATTAATTCTTTCAAAGAAGATTCAAGTTAGATTATGGCTTGCCAGCTGCTTTTTGGAGGCTACTAAGGTCACTTAAGACCATCTCGGAGTGGGTTTTTGGATCTACAGATAGATATATTTTGGCAATGTTTCCTTTAGGGCCAACGATAAAGGTATTTCTTTTTGCCACTTTATAAAACCAGAGATTGCGTAACGAATCATACAACTTAGATACCTCCCCTGTTTCATCAGCAAGTAATGAGAACGGTAAGTTGAACTTTTCGGCAAAAAGTTTGTGTGATGCAACACTATCAAGACTAAGACCGAAAACCTCAGCTTTACTTGCAATGATACGTTTTACTGCATCTCTAAAATCGCAAGCTTGGGTTGTGCAGCCAGGAGTGTCATCTTTAGGGTAAAAATATAAAATAATCCACTGACCCTCATAATCACTCAAAGTGTGGGTTAAATTGTTTTGGTCTTTTAAACTAAAGTTTGGCGCCTTGTCACCAACCTTGAGTCCCGCAATTGACGCTGAAGAGGCTGTCAAAAGAACTGCGATTACAGATGCTGTTATGATTGATTTGAGTTGCATGAATTGAACATTATAATGCCTTATCAAAAGATCTACATTAATTGAGAGACAAATTGAGGGTATAAGACTTAAAAAAAACTTTTAGTGTTTTCTTTTGCCTTGTTTCGAACCTTGTATAGCGCTGTGATACCAGGCTAAGGCCTTTTTGAATTGATATTCATTAATGTTATTTCTTTTGCAATAAGCACTAGTTCTACTATCGCTTGGATTCTTGACTATTGATTGATTTTGTACTTGATTCATTTTTGGTTCCTTAAAAAAAGCTTTAGCTGGCTGGTAGGAGCAACCCGCCAGCTATAAGCCGCTACCTCAGTTACCAAACGGAGAGTGAATGGTAAGGGTGTTCGAGGTTCTTAATAAAAGAAAAATCATGTCCTGAATTAAATTATTAATGTCAACACGCTGAGTTTCAATAGTATTGTTTTTAGTCATTAGAGAATTTTTCGGCACACGTGTTGTGATATCATCAAACATAACAACCTTGAGCTTTGCTATCCCAGCACTGGCATTTGCAACTTTAAGGGGTTGTCGTCGCATTTTTCTCTAATTAACTAAAAACAATGACCCCATCATAGGTGATACAGATAGACGTCAAATGTTTTATAAATGAAGTTTTGGTGAAGATTGCGTGAAGATTGTTTTTTTTATTGAATTTTGCACTACAATAATATCTTTTCTTATAGGGGCTTACTTGCATGCAACATATTCTGATAGTTGAAGACGATAGAACGATTGCTGAAAGTATAGCCTTCATTCTTGAACAGGATTCTTTTAGCTGCCAGTGGTTTGATAACGGTCGTGATACTCTAGACTATATAGAGAACAATGAAGTAGACCTTATGCTCCTTGACGTAGGCTTACCTGATATGAGTGGCTTTGATGTCCTGCGAAAAGTTCGCATCAAATCAAATTTACCTGTCATCATTATTTCTGCCAGGGATGATGAGTCTGACCAAGTTCTTGGTTTAGAGGGGCTAGGTGCCAATGGATACATAACCAAACCCTTTAGTCCCAGATTAGTTGTTGCTCATGTGCGTTCACAACTAAGACGTGATCGTGCTGATAAAAACCCTAAATCAAAATTTAGCATTAATCAAGCCATGCAAAGAGTATTGTTTCATAATCAAGAGCTGACCTTAACACCGGCTGAATTCAAAATTCTGTCTCACCTAATAAAGCACCCTAATCAAGTTCATACAAGGGAATATTTGATGAATATTATATGGGATAGACCCCACGGCTCAGATGAAAAGACAATCAATACGCACATCAAGTCTATACGTAAACGTTTACACGAAATTGATGAAATGAACGATTACATAGAAACGCACAGAGGTATCGGCTACAGTCTTATTGAATGAAATACTTCAAATTAAATATTGGCACCAAACTATTTATTCTTTACTTTGTAATCAGTAGCACTCTGGTTTGGCTTTTTGCTCATCGCACAAGTATAGAATCTGCGAAAGAGGTCATGGTTGAGGTAGCAATTATGTTTAGCAAAATTGCCTCGCAAAATATCAAAGACGCTGAAATTGATCTTACTACTTTTGAAGGTGTTATTGTTGACTACTTCCAGTCACCACATGGTGATGAAAGATTACAGAATCTAGCGATTTACATTACTGATAAGGATGGTATTCTTATCTTGGACTCTCGTGGTTTAAGCCTAGGAACAGACATGAGAGCTCATTTAGAGGTCGACTCAGCATTGTCAGGTCAGCGTGGGATAAGTAGAATTTCTGCCGAAACTGTTCGTGGCCCTTGGAAAGCAAGAGGAGTAAATATTGAATATTTTTATAAACCTGAATTCTTACATGTCTCAAGCCCTATTTATGACAACAGACAACAAGTTCAAGGAGTTCTTGTCGTAGTAGCTCCGATGTTAGACCTAATGAATAAAGCCCGTTTATATAGGTTCATCTTCTATATATTTCTCCTCTCTTTATTTTTTGGTGCCTTAGGTAGCTACAGAATTTCAAGAAACATTCGTCGCCTGGAAAAATATGCTACAAAGCTTTTCAAGGGTGAAGATGTATCGATTCCTAATTTAAACGTTCAGTTTAATAAACTTGCTATGGCCCTAGAGAATGCTCGAAGTGATGTTGAACTTAAGGATGACGTTGAAGAATATATTGAAACACTTGCACATGAATTAAGAACTCCCATTACTGGGATTCGGCTAACTGCAGAAAATCTGTTAATACCGATGGGTATTGAGAATTATCTTCTAGAAGAGAAAGATGATCAAAAACATAAAGAATTAACTGAAGAAGCTAAAGTTAGAAAACAATGGATTAAAACCATTCTTAAAGAAAATAAGAAAATGGATCTCCTTGTTACAAGGTTACTGGATCTTTCCAGAATTGAAAGACGTGAAAAACTAACCAACGCAGACACACTCAAAATCTTGTTCACAATAAAAAATGTCTTAAAAATGCCTACTCATAATCGTTTAATTGTCAGTAAAAATATCACTATAAATCTTGACGATATAGAAAAGAAAAGCACAGTTTTTGCTGAAAAAATACTCCTAGAACAAGCTTTAGGGAATATCTTAAAAAATGCACTAGAATTTAGTCCTAAGGCTGGCACCATTACTATCAAATCTTCTGAGTCCAATACATATGTAACAATCGTTGTACTCGATGAAGGGCCGGGCATACCGCCTCACGTTTCAAGCAAACTGTTTACTCGCTTCTTCTCAGTTGCAAGGCCAGATTCAGGATCCAGAGGTACTGGCCTAGGCCTTAGATTCGTAAGGAAGATTATGCAACTTCACGGAGGAGAAATTACTCTAAAAAGCCGATTATTGCAGGTGGGAGCTGAGGTGAAATTAAGATTTCCATTGAGTTAGTATTAAAAAATCTCCAGAAAAACAAAATCAATCAATATATGGTATTCTAATATTGTCTTTTCTATCTCTAGACAAAACTAATTTATATGGTATTATCGCGAGATTTTTAACGATAAACTTGACTGAGTATGAAAATAATTATCCCAATTAAACGTGTACTTGATCCTTACACTCAGGCCAGGGTTAACAAACAAACTCAATTAGTTGATTTGACTAATGCAAAAATGGCAATGAACCCTTTTTGCGAGATTGCTGTTGAAGAAGCTTTAAAGATTAAAGAGAGCAATGCTGCTAGCGAAACCATAGCTGTCAGTATTGGGACAGAAAAAACCATAGATACCCTGAGAACTGCTTTAGCAATGGGTGTGGACCGAGCTATTTTTGTCAAAACAGACTCCGAGCTTGACCTACAACCCCTTCATCTAGGTAAGATTTTGGCAAATATTGTTAAACGCGAAGAGGCTCAACTTGTCATTATGGGTAAGCAGGCTGTCGATAATGACAACAACCAAACCGGGCAAATTCTCTCTGGCCTTTTGGATTATTCACTGGGAACTTTTATCTCTAAATTTCAACTAAGTGATGATGGGAAAAGCGTCGAAGTTTGTCGAGAAATTGACTCTGGAATTGAAACTAGACAGTTAAATTTACCAACCATTGTTACTGTTGATTTGAGGCTCAATGAACCAAGATACGCCTCTTTGCCTAATATCATGAAAGCGAGATCCAAACCTTTAGAAACGATCGAAATATCAAGCTTTGACATTGATATCAGCCCTAGAGTCAAAGTTATCAGTGTTGAAGAGTCTGGAACCAAGGATAGGGCTTCAAAACAAGTCCAATCAGCTGAAGAGCTGTTTTCCGAACTCAGCCAGTTGGGGGTCCTGTAATGTCTGCACTAATATTAATCGAACTAAACGGGTCTGAAGTAAGCTCTAACAGTCGCGCTGCAATAACAGCTGCAACTCAACTTTCAGATACGATTGATGCATTAGTGCTGACAGATGATTCGGCTAATGCCGCCTCGGTTGCTTCACTAAAGAGTATTAATACCGTAAAAGTTATTGCTGACTCAAAGTTAGAACATGTAAGTGTTGGGGTTGCCAGTAAATTAGTGGCAGAGGTGATGACTGATTATAAATACCTGCTTTCTGGATCTTCCACCTATAGTAAAAATATTTTACCAGTGGTAGGCGCCCTACTAGACGTTCAACCAATATCTGATGTATGTGAAATCAAATCAAATAACACCTTTGTGAGACCACTTTATGCGGGCAACATCATGGCGACTGTTGAGTCGAGTGATGACACTATCGTGATGACAGTTAGAGCCACTGCTTTTGAACATTCTGGTGACGGAGGTTCTGCCACCGTTGAAGAGTTATCATTGCCCATACCCGAACAAAAATCAAACTTTATTTCTCTTCATGAATCTCAATCAGAGCGACCTGAACTAACAACAGCGGATAGAATTGTTTCAGGTGGGCGTGGACTTGGATCAAAGGATAATTTTGCTTTAATTGAGCAATTAGCTGACAAACTTGATGCGGCGGTTGGTGCATCAAGGGCTGCAGTAGATGCAGGCTTTATTTCAAACGATTATCAAGTCGGCCAGACTGGTAAAGTTGTTGCGCCTAAACTATACTTAGCCGTTGGAATATCGGGCGCTATTCAACACCTTGCTGGCATGAAAGATTCTCAGGTGATTGTGGTCATTAACAGTGACCCAGATGCACCAATGGCTAGAATGGCTGATTTAGTATGGCAGACTGATCTATTTGGTGCCTTAAAAGAATTGAATGACCATGTCTTATAACTTCTATTGGAGTTTGTTTAATGGAAAGAGAGTCAATTGAATATGATGTTGTAGTTGTTGGTGGAGGACCATCAGGCCTGGCATCAGCATGCAAACTAAAACAACTTAATCAAAATCTTTCCGTTTGTCTATTAGAAAAAGGCTCTGAAATAGGCTCTCACATTATTTCAGGAGCTGTTTTTGAACCTGAAACATTATTTGACCTTTTTCCTGAAGAGGCAAGTAGTTGCCCCACTCTTAATACTCCTGTTAAAAGAGATGATGTTTATCTCCTAACCGGCAGCAACAAAAGTATCAAAGTGCCCTCTTGGCTTACACCTAAAGGATTACACAACAATGGTAATTATTTAATTTCTCTAGGTGAACTCTGTCAATGGATTGGAGAAAGAGCTATCGAACTCGGTGTCGATATTTTTCCAGGGTTTCCTGCTCAGAATTATTTACTTGATAAAAGCGGCAGAGTTTGTGGAATCGCAACAGGCGATATGGGTCTTGATAAGCAGGGAAATCAAAAAGGTAACTGGACGCCGGGTATGGATATTTATGCAAAACAAACTATATTTGCAGAAGGTTCAAGGGGTCACTTAGGTAAACAGCTGATTAAAGAATTCAATCTAGATGAAAGTAAAACACCACAACACTTCGCAATTGGCTTTAAAGAAATTTGGGAGGTTGATACAGATAAGCATAGCTTAGGCGATGTCCTTCATACAATTGGTTGGCCACTTAATAAGGGTACATCAGGTGGAGGATTTTTATATCATTTTAGCGATAACCGAATAGCGGTTGGACTGATTGTGGACTTGAACTACAACAATCCTCACCATAGCCCTTTTCAAGAGTTTCAACAATATAAAAAACACCCTAAGATTAAAGAATTCTTGGAGTCCGGCAAACGAGTTTCTTATGGTGCAAGAGCTATCACCAAAGGAGGTCTTCACTCACTCGTTAAAATGGACTTTGATGGCGGAATGATTATTGGTTGCGACGCAGGCACATTGAATCCCGGAAAAATCAAGGGCAGTCATTGCGCATTACAGTCTGGAATCCTTGCTGCAGAATATGTAAATAAAGTACTTACCGAAGAGGTCTGCGATTTTGACGATATGTTTAAGTCTAGCGGCCTTTACAAGGAGCTTCATAAAGCAAGAAACTTTAGTAGCGCACTTCATAAGTTTGGTTTTTATGGAGGCTCAATTTACAACTTCATTGAGTCCAATATTTTTCGTAATAAATTACCAATTGATATCAAGGATGATGAGCGAGATTGTGACTCTTTAAAGCCTTCCAAAGATTCTAAAATAAAATCCTACCCTGCACCAGATGATGTTTTAAGTTTTGACATTAGTTCTTCCTTGTTTCTTTCTGGCACGAACCACGAGGAGGACCAGCCAGTTCATTTAAAACTAGCTGATGCTAAAATTCCGCTGGATTATAATCTTCAAAAATATGACGAACCGGCACAGAGATACTGCCCTGCCGGAGTCTATGAAATCATTGAAAAAGAAGGGTCGGATTATTTCCAAATAAATGCTCAAAATTGTCTTCATTGTAAGACTTGTGACATTAAAGACCCAGCACAAAATATTACTTGGACGCCTCCAGAAGGGGGTGGCGGTCCAAATTACATCAGTATGTAGTTTACTTACACTGGTTTGCAGTAATGACTACTGTATTAAATATCTCATCAACACTGCAACCTCTTGATAGATCGTTTACTGGCTTGGCCATCCCTTGAAGAATTGGCCCTATGGCTTTAGCGCCTGAAAATCGTTGAACAAGCTTATAGCCAATATTCGCAGCATCTAAGTTTGGGAAGATAAGGACATTAGCTGGAGGTGTAAAATTTGCTTCTGGAGACTTTGTTTTAAGAACAATACTATCTAAAGCAGCATCAAGCTGAATATTGCCAATAATGTCAGCCTCGGGAAGCTTCTTTCTTAAAGTGCTAGTCGCAACACTTACTTTTTCTACCTGAGTATGTTTTGTATTTTTATTAGTTGAAAAAGAAAGCATAGCGATTTTCGGTTCGATATCAAGATAGCTTTTAGCTGATTTGTATGCACTTTTTGCTATTTCTGCCAATTCATCAGAATCAGGATCAACATTCATCGCGCAATCAGAAAATATCATTTCACTACCATAGCTTTGATGTTTTGCATCAAAAATCATTAGAAAGAAGCTAGAAACAAGCTTGCTGTTATCAGCAACCCCAATTATCCTTAGGGCATTACTAAGAACTGTCTGGCTAGGCGTTATGGCTCCAGTTACAACTCCGTCCGCATCATCATTTTCTAAAGCTAACATAGCAAAAACTGTATCGTCTTCTAACAGCTTTTTCGCTTCATCCAACGACATCCCTTTATGCTTCCTTTTTCTATAAAAGATTTCGGCATAAATATTTTTTAATTGAATATCCTTCGTATCTAAATATTTAAACTCACTATCCAAGCCTTGATTTAATCTGGCTATCTGTTGAGAGATCTTAGCTTCATCACCGAGAAGGACAATTTGTGCAATTTTTTTTCTAGAGATATTTATAGCGGCCTGTAGAACTCTTTCATCGCTTGATTCAGGTAGTAATATGCGAGGAAACTTTTTTTGAACTTTTTTGGTTAGTTTGTTTAGTAATCTATTGTCGAATCCATAATCGGAAACGAATGTGCCTTTACCGTGTTGGCGGTACAAGGTGTTGTTGTTTTCCAATTTGTCAACTGCTTTTCTGATGGTACCAACACTAACATCTAGCAATTTGGATAGTTGAGATTCAGAAGGAATTGCATCTCCATTAGTAAGATTACCGCTTTTTATTTCCTTATTGATATACTCAATTACTGTTTGGTAAAGTTTTTTATTCATTCACATTTCTCGACTAAAACTAACTAATTTGATATAAATACAACGCTAAAATTTCACAGTATACTCATATATATGACTATTGCTAGTTTTAATGATCTCTGCAATTAAGTAAAAATACTATTTACCTTGAAATAAAGAATTATTACGGCATGACAATTTTTGTTAAGTTAGATCTCAAGATATTTAACAATAACCTCTTTTTATTTTCATTAAATCTACTAATTGGACCTGAGGCAACTATAGCACCAACAAATATATTGCTTTTTGAAATAACTGGAATAGCTATAGCGAATAAAGATGGGTTATGCTCATGAATTGAGAGGTAATATCCATCATCTCTAATTTCCTTATAAAATCCAGCTTTGTCATTCTTTCTTTTGCCATAAGCAAGAATAATTCTTCCAGAAGCCCCACGATTCAATTCCAAACGGCTACCCTGTTCAATATTGTGACGAATTTCATCACGCGAATGAGCCCTATATAGGCAAATTCGCATGCTATCCTCTTCTACAAAGAATGAAGCAGTTTCACCGGATATATCTCTTATTGCATCAACAATAGGACGAATTTGTTCTAAGTGATTACTTTGAGTGTAAATAGCACTTAAATAAAGAGCCTGTGTTCCAACTACATAATCTTTATTTTTTAATCTTGAAACGTATCCATATTCCTCAAGTGTGCTCAAGATGCGATAGGTAGTAGATATATTAAAATCCAATTTTTCACAAATTTCATTGATGCTAAATTGTGTTTTATCAAGTGAAAATATAGACAGGATTTGAAGGCATTTTTCAATGGCATTGTATTTTTTGTCTAGAGATCTTAAAATCATAATTATTTCATATTATGAAAAATAAATATTATATAGTGAAATTATTGAATATTTAAAATTTATTGTTGGTATCATGAAAACAACAAACAAATCTAATCAATGCAAAAAGACAACATTGATGCTAGACTAGCAACCTGTCTAAAAACTGCCAGGATTAAAAAACAAATAATAATTACAAAGGGGCAAAAAAATATGAATAGACAAGAACAAATAGAAGCACTGCAAAAAGATTGGCAAGATAACCCTCGATGGTCAAATGTTAAGCGCACTTATGGCGCAGAAGACGTTGTACGCTTGCGTGGTTCAGTTCAACCCGAATGTACCTATGCTCATCGTGGTGCAGAAAAGCTTTGGAACTTAGTAAATGGCACCGCTAAAAAAGGCTATGTGAATTGTATGGGCGCTATTACTGCCGGCCAGGCGATGCAACAAGCAAAAGCAGGTATTGAGGCAATCTACTTATCAGGTTGGCAAGTTGCAGCTGATGGAAATACCTCTGAGACAATGTATCCAGACCAATCATTGTATGCATATGACTCAGTTCCAACCATGGTAAGGCGTGTCAATAATACCTTCAAGAGAGCAGATGAAATTCAATGGGCAAAAGGCATTGAGTCTGGTGATGAGGGTCATATTGATTACTTTTTACCGATTGTTGCTGACGCTGAAGCCGGTTTTGGTGGTGTATTGAATTCTTTTGAGTTGATGAAAAATATGATCGCAAATGGTGCATCTGGAGTTCATTTCGAAGATCAATTAGCCGCTGTTAAAAAGTGTGGCCACATGGGCGGTAAGGTTTTAGTACCCACTCAAGAAGCAATACAAAAACTTATTTCTGCTCGACTGGCAGCAGATGTTATGGGAGTGCCCACCGTTTTATTAGCTCGGACTGATGCAGAAGCGGCAAACCTACTGACCTCTGACGTAGACCCGTACGATGCTTCATTTATAACAGGCAAGCGCACTTCGGAAGGCTTTTATGTTGTAGAAAATGGTTTAGAACAATCCATTTCTCGTGGCGTTGCCTATGCACCATACGCAGACTTGGTTTGGTGCGAAACTGGTAAACCTGATCTTGGTTTTGCGCGCGAGTTCGCGGAAGCAGTTTTAGCTGAAAATCCTAATCAATTATTGGCATACAACTGTTCGCCATCATTCAATTGGAAGAAAAATCTAAACGATTCTGAGATTGCCTCTTTTCAAGAGAAGCTCGCAGAAATGGGTTATAAGTATCAGTTTATCACTTTAGCGGGTATTCACAATATGTGGTATAACATGTTTGACTTGGCTTATGACTATGCAAAAGGGGAAGGTATGAAGCACTACGTAAACAAAGTGCAGGAGCCTGAGTTTAAAGCTTCCAAAAAGGGTTACACTTTTGCATCACATCAGCAAGAAGTTGGGGCTGGCTATTTCGATGATGTTACCACGGTAATTCAGGGCGGCCTGTCATCGGTGACCGCATTGACAGGCTCCACAGAAGAAGAGCAGTTTAACTAAGAAATGGCTGCCTAACAATTGTGCTTTCTTCACCAAATGAAGTTTAATTTTTTTTGTTGCTTGGTTCTTTATGTTTGATGATTTTTCGGATACATTGTCACTTACAATTGCTAAAAAGATTTTGGGTGGCTTTGAGCAGCACTATCGCAACATTAAAAGAGCCTCGGTAGAGGCAAAAAGGTGCTTTGAAGAAAGGGAATGGGAAAAAATTGAAAAAGATTCAAAGCTTAGACTTAATTTCTATGACAAAAAAGTTAATGCCTTCTGCAAAAAACTATCTGTTGATTTAAATCTAAAAAAACAAAGTGTTTACGGCGCTAAAGTTGTAATGCATCAGCAAACGGATTTGGATAAATTTAATTCTGAATTTTGGAAAAACACCAAACTTGCCTACATTGAACTGATTACACAACATAAACAGCCGGAATTAGCGGAAACCTTTTATAACTCAGTGTTTTGTCGCTTGTTTTCTAGAAGCTTTTACAACAATCAATATATTTTTACCAAGCCCTGCGTGTCGCTTAGCTACATTGACATGGATGAACCTGTAATTGAAAGCTTCTTTGTTGAACAAGGGCAACTCAAAGATACTTTTACTCAAATCCTTAAAAGCTTTTCTTTTAATTGCAAGTTCGGCAACCTCGATCAAGATATCCAGCGCTTACAGGAACAACTCTACAAACAAATAGCTCAATTAAAATCTCAAACCTTCGAAATTCAAGTAATAAAAACCCCTTTTATTAGAGGTAAAGGTGCATATATTGTTGGCAAAATTATTACCCAACTATACTCCGACCAACCACTTTTAATCGCACTACTAAACGATGAAAAGAGTGGACTTTATGTTGACAGTTTGCTCACTGATACTGGAAGCATTTCAGTTGTATTTAGCTTCTCTAGGTCATACTTCTTTATTACTACTGATTACCCCGCAGCCATAGTTGATTATTTAAAAGAACTGCTGCCAGGAAAAACTAGAGCGCTTCTATATAGCGCTATTGGTCTTCATAAACAGGGCAAGACTCTACTCTACAGACACTTTTTAAAATATTCAAAAATCACCAGTGAGAAGCTAATAATAGCTCCCGGAATCAAAGGTATGGTTATGTCAGTCTTCACCTTCCCGATGTACCCTTACGTTTTTAAAGTAATTAATGACCATTTTGAGCCACCAAAGATGGGCACAAGAGAAATGGTTAAAGAGAAATATTATTTTGTTAAAAATCACGTTCGAGTTGGAAGACTTGCAGATACATGGGAGTTTTCCAATGTGGCCTTTCCAATGAAGTATATCGATGACTCTTTGCTTAATGAGTTAAAGAAAAAAGCTGGCTTAAATTTAGAGATTGAAGATGATTTGTTGATTATCAAACATATGTATATAGAAAACAAAATGACTCCACTTAACATTTACCTTGAAACAGCCAACAAAAAGCAACAAACCCATATCATTAATGACTACGGTAAAGCGATTGATGAGTTGATTAACTCAAACATCTTTCCCGGTGATATGTTGACAAAAAATTTCGGTGTTACCCGTCAAAATCGTGTCGTTTTCTATGACTATGATGAAATCACTTTAATGAGTACACCGGTCTTTAAAAAGATACCAAAATCAAGAACTTATGAAGAAGAGATGGCATCAGAGCCATGGTATTACGTTGGCCCAAATGATGTTTTTCCTGAAGAATTTCAATACTTTATGTTGCCAAGTAAACATATGAAAGAGACATTTAATTCTCGCTATCAAAAATTACTAGATGCAGAGTATTGGGGGTCGATTCAAGAAAATATTAAAAAAAATGGTGTGATGGATTATTATCCCTATGGTTCCGAGAAAAGGATGTTTGAAATCTATGGAGAAAACAATGAATGAGACAACCTGTGATATCTCAGATAAGCTACATCCTGATGTACAGTATTTAGATCCAGTATATAAAAGTTACGGTGCAAAAACTTCATTTTCAGGCCGTATTGTTACTATCAAGTGCTATGAAGACAACTCACTTGTTGAAAAAGCCTTAAAGGCTAATGGCAAGGACTCAGTATTAGTAATTGATGCAGGCGGCTCTATGAATTGTGCAATGTTAGGAGATAAAAGAGCAGCTGACGCAATCAAAAATGAATGGGAAGGTATTTTAGTTCATGGATTGATTAGGGATTCATCAACAATCAATAAGATGGAGATTAGTATTCTCGCACTTGGAGTTTGCCCACTTAAAAGTATTAAAAATGGAGCTGGTGATAGCAACTTAACTGTCAACTTTTCAGGAGTTACATTCACACCAGGTGAGTATTTATATGCTGACGAAGATGGTGTAATTGTTATCAAAGAAAAGGAAAGTTTGTGAGTAAAACACAGTGTATCGTTGGCAACCTGAGTATTGAACAAAGCCTATTTGATTTCATTGAAAATGAGGTATGTGAAGGTTTAGACATTTCTGCCGAAAATTTCTTTCAATCTCTTTCTGATATTTTGAATGATTTGCAGGATGAAAATACTCAACTTCTAAAAAAGCGTGACTCTCTTCAGACTCAAATTGATAAATGGCATATAGAAAACAATGAGATAGATCCGGCTGCCTATAAAAACTTCCTAAAAGATATTGGCTATATTGTGCCTGAACCTCCCAAATTCTCTATTAATGTTAATAAAGTGGATGATGAGATCGCCAATATTGCCGGACCTCAATTAGTCGTACCAATAACCAATGAAAGATTTGTACTCAATGCAGTTAACTCTCGTTGGGGCAGTCTATTTGACTCTTTATATGGCACCAACGTCATACCTAATAGAGGCAGCATGACAAAATCTTTTGCTCACAACCTTCAACGCGTTAATAGAACAGCTGAATTGGCTTGTGATTTCTTGGATGAGGTTGCACCTCTAAAAGGCGCCTCTTACAGACAGATTAATTCACGAGTAAGGTACACAGGAGCGTTAATTTTTAATTTGAATGATGGCGAAGTAGCTACCTTGGTCAACCCCGAGCAATTTGTAGGTTTTGATGATGCAGGGAATGTACTACTTAATAATAATAACCTTCATATTGAAATTATTGGAGACCAAAAAAAGAGCTTTCACAAAAGCGGTATTTTTGATGTCATATTAGAGTCAGCTGTTACCACTATTGTTGACTTCGAGGACTCTGCTTCAACGGTAACTTTTTCTGAAAAGATTCATGCTTATCAAAACTATTTAGGTTTAATGAAGAGAGAGCTCAATGCCTCATTTACTAAAGGTGGAGAGGCAATGACTCGTTCATTGAATATAGATAAGCAATATACTGACATTAACGGACAAAACTTTACCTTGCCTGGAACGAGTATGACCTTAGTTCGTAATGTTGGCCTTCATATGATGACGGATCTCGTGAAAAATTCAGACGGCTCTCCAACTCCTGAAGGTATTTTGGATGCAATGGTTACCACATTGATTACTCTTCATGACTTGAAAAGTAAATCAAACTCAAAAAAGGGTAGCGTTTACATTGTCAAGCCCAAACTTCATGGCCCAGAAGAAGTTGCATTTACAGTGAAACTATTTTCTTTAGTTGAAAAGGCACTTAGTTTGGATGAGAATACTTTAAAAATAGGTGTCATGGACGAAGAAAGACGGACAACGCTTAACTTAAAAGCATGTATTCATGAAGCAAGAAATAGAATTATTTTTATTAATACAGGTTTCTTAGATCGCACTGGGGACGAAATTCATACCTCCATGATGGCTGGAGCAATGAGATGTAAAAACGTAATTAAAGAGGAGGACTGGTATTTCGCGTACGAAGTTAACAATGTGAATACTGGCCTAGAGTGCGGTTTTTTCAATAAAGCCCAAATAGGCAAAGGTATGTGGGCACAACCAGACCAAATGCGTGAAATGCTTGATAATAAGATGATACATCTTGAGGCAGGAGCAAGCTGTTCCTGGGTACCCTCTCCTACTGCAGCAACATTACATGCAACGCACTACCATCGTTATGATGTTTTTAAGCAACAAAAAAGGCTACTTTTAGAAAAGCTAGAAACAAACCAAGACCAACTGCTAGTGATTCCTCTCCTGAAGTCGCCAGAGCAATTATCTGAGGAAAAGGTGGTCAATGAGATTAATAATAATGCACAGAGCATTTTAGGTTACGTAGTTAAATGGATCGACCAGGGTATTGGTTGTTCTAAAGTTCAGGATATTAATCATGTTGGACTTATGGAAGATCGAGCAACTCTTCGAATTTCATCTCAGCACATGGCGAACTGGCTTCATCACAATATATGCTCACCAGAACAGGTCCACAAGGCTTTTCAAGATATGGCACTGGTTGTTGATGAACAAAACAAACATGACCTAAACTACATAAATCTTGCGCCTAGCTATGATAGCTTTGCTTACCAGGCATCATTGGCTCTTGCTTTTGAAGGTAAGGATCAACCAAACGGTTACACTGAAGAAATATTGACACATTTCAGAAGGAAATTCTTAAAAATAGACTAACTCACTGAAGCCAATTCAGCCTTTAAATGCGCTGTCAGAAAGTAAGTATTCAACTTCATCTGGAGTACTTTTTCTACCCAATATATCATTCCTATGTGGGAAACGACCAAACCTCTTTACGATATTCCTATGATGCTTGGAATATTCATCATTGAAATCATATTTCTCAAAAAATTTAACCTGTATGTCTTGATGTTCAAGATTTTCACTGTGCATTAAAGGCATAAAGAGAAAAAGCAATTCTTCAGTATTCAAAATTTCATCATAGCCGTTATTAATTGCTTTTAAAGCCACTTCAACAGCCATCTCCTCGGTTTGAAAGCTTTTAGATTTACCTCTAAACATATTCAAAGGAAACTGGTCTAAGACAATAACCAACGCCAAACAACCTTGAGGAGAATCTTGCCAATCGTTAAGTTCTCCAGATGCAGCGCTTGTCCAGAGCTTCTCATAACGTTGCTTTATTTCAAAGTCCATTTCAGAGGTCGAGGAAAACCAATGTTGTCTACTTTTTTCAGAAAACCAATATTTAATAACATCAGAATGATTCATAGTTATTGATGAGATTTGTTTATCAGGACAGGAAAAGCTGCCCAACAATACAAATAGTTAAAGTTTAACGATGTTTTGTATCGCTACTGTAGTTTTTATATTTAGCCAAATGACGGACTGGCTTACTCAATGCATCCTTTCTGAACGGATCACCGAGTTCACGAGTACACATGATTTCAATAATTGTTGTCTTTCTTTCATTCATTTGCATGTCTACGGCTTTTTTCAGTGCCGGACCTACATCCTCAAGTTTATCAACACGAATGCCTTCAGCGCCCATTGACTTTGCAATATTCACAAAGTGTTGATCTGTAAGTTCAGCAGCAACGAAGCGTCTGTCATAGAAGTCTACTTGGTTCTTCTTTTCTGCACCCCAATCGCGGTTATGGAAGACAACTGCTGTGACAGGGATATCATGGCGAACACATGTCATCGTCTCAACCATACTCATCGCCCAGGCGCCGTCACCCGCATAAGAGACAGCGGGTCTATGTTGTGCTGCAGCTTTTGCTCCGATTATTGTTGGGAAGGCGTATCCACAATTACCCCAGCTCATTGCTGCAAAGAAGCTACGAGGCTTCTCAAAACGAAGGTAACTATTTGCAACAGAATTAATATTACCAATATCTGTTGACACCATGACGTCCTCAGGCATTGCTTTTTCTAGTTCACGTAAAACTTGTCTAGGGTGAAGACAACCCTCCTCCTTATTGGCGATCATGTCCATGCTATATGAGTCAGTTTCATGAATCCACTCATCCAGCTCTAGTTCCCAAACCGCTTTTTCATCGGCAATCTTTTTAGCCCTTTCTTCTTTCGTAGAATCGCAGGAAAGTTTTGCAGAAACTAATTTTTCGCAAAGCGCTTCTGCGACAGCTTTAGCATCACCACAAATACCTACAGTAATTGACTTAACCAGTCCAAGCATCTTATGGTCTGCATCTATTTGGATGATTTTAGCGTCTTTTGGCCAATAATCCATTCCATGCTGAGGTAACGTTCCAAACGGTCCTAAGCGAGTTCCTAGGGCAATGACAACGTCTGCCTGTGATATCAGTTTCATGCCTGCTTTCGAGCCTTGATATCCTAATGGTCCACACCAAAGGTCATGACTTGCAGGAAAAGAGTCGTTATGGAGATAACTATTCACAACTGGAGCTCCTAAACGCTCAGCTAATGCTATACATTCTTGAACGCCATCGGCCATCACTACACCACCACCAGAAACAACTACAGGAAATTGTGCTTTAGCGATTATAGCTACAGCCTCATTTAAAGTTTCTTCGCCACCCGTACCTCGATCAATTCTTCGAGGTTGAGGGATTGTAAATTCGCCCTCAGCATAAAAATAATCCCTCGGTATGTTGAGTTGAGTAGGCGCCATTTCGCTCATTGCTCTATCAAAGCAACGGCCAGTAAATTCAGCCATTCTCATTGGATTGACGACATGACCTTGATATTTAGTAAATTCTTGAAACATTGGCAGCTGATTGGTTTCTTGGAATCCACCTAAACCAATACCGCCAGTACCGGCCTCTGGCGTAACAATTACCACTGGACTATGAGCCCAATAAGCTGCAGCAATTGCAGTCACACAGTTTGAGATACCTGGGCCATTTTGACCAATACAAACACCATGCTTTCCGCTCACTCTGGAATAGCCATCAGCCATATGGGCAGCACCTTGCTCATGAACCACTGGAATTAATCTTATGCCTGCAGGTTCAAAAATATCCATAGCATCCATGAATGCTGAACCCATAATGCCAAAGATATCCTTAACACCATTTACAACCATTGTTTCAACAAAGGCTTCACTTGCAGTCATTTTCGCCATTCTTACTTCTCCTATTAATATTAATTTTGTAGCGCTTCAAGCGCTGAAACGTATTCATAACCCAAATCTTCGGCTACTTCAAGACATGTTACCTTGCCTTTATGAACATTTAAACCGGCTCTAAGGTGTTCATCGTCAAGTAATGCTTGTTTAACCCCTTTATTGGCAATGTCAATTGCGAATGGGAGAGTTACATTATTAAGCGCAAATGTTGATGTTTTGGGAACACCACCAGGCATATTGGCTACACAATAATGAACAACATCATCCACCACATATGTTGGATCTGCATGCGTTGTTGCTTTAGAAGTCTCAAAGCAGCCACCCTGGTCTATTGCAACATCAACAACAACTGAACCAGGCTTCATTGCCTTAATCATCTCTTTTGTAACTAGTTTTGGCGCTTCAGCACCGGGTATTAAAACTCCTCCAATGACTAAATCAGCTTTTAGTACATATTCTTCAACTGTACTTTGAGTTGAAAAAACGGTATTCGTACTGCGACCAAATTGTTGCCAATGTTTCTCTAATGCGTCAGGATTATTGTCAAGCACCCAAACATCAGCCCCCATTCCTACTGCCATATGAGCGGCATGGGCACCTACAACACCTCCCCCTAAAATAACAACTTTTAGTGGGTTAACACCAGGTACACCACCAAGCAAGGCTCCCATGCCGCCATTAGGGTGTTCTAAAAAGTGTGCACCTGCCTGAATAGCCATTCTCCCAGCAACTTTTGACATTGGAGCTAATAATGGTAAACCGCCTCGAGGAGACGTTACCGTCTCGTAAGCAATGCATGTAGCACCACTCTTAACTAAATCTTTTGTCTGCTCAGGGTCTGGAGCGAGATGAAGATAGGTATAAAGTATTTGACCCTCTCTCAGCATAGCGCGTTCATTTGCTTGAGGTTCTTTAACCTTGACGATCATTTCTGCAGTTGCAAAAATCTCTTCAGCAGTCGCTATAATTTCGGCACCATTATCAATGTAATCATCATCACTTGCACCGATTCCGCTACCAGCATTATTTTGGACCATCACTTTGTGGCCGTTTCTAACACATTCCCTAACACTTCTTGGTGTTAAGCCAACTCTGTATTCATGGTTTTTAATTTCTTTTGGTACTCCAATAATCATATCAAATATCCTGTTTATATATATTAACTATTAATTAACTTCAAGGGCATTGTCAACCGCTTCAACAATAAGATCAACTTCATCCTTAGTACATATAAAAGCGGGACTAAATAGTAATACATTATTGTTATGTTCAAAACATCTATTAATTCTACCAATCATTACTTTATTTTTTAAGCAATGACCAACGATTGACATTGCAACTGTTTCATCTACTGGCTCTCTAGTTTGTCTATCTTTGACAAGCTCTACGCCACAAAACAAACCCTTTCCACGAACTTCACCAATTATTTGATGTTTTTCTTCAAGTTCATGCAACTTACTTTTTAAATAATCACCAACAGTATTAACATTGTCAAGAAGCTTATCTCTTTTAATAATATTTAAAGTTTCCAAAGCAGCTGCTGGACCAGCCGTGCATCCTCCAAATGTAGATATATCTCTGAAATAGCTGTCAGGATTACTTGGATCCTCTTTAAACGCTTCAAAAACTTTATCAGTAGTAACTGTTACTGATATCGCTGCATAACCGGCTGCCAGACCTTTGGCTATAGTAACAATATCGGGTTGCACATCATAATTTTGATAACCAAACCATTTTCCTGTCCTTCCAAGACCGCAAACCACTTCGTCAATATGAAGCAACACATCATACTTTCTACAGATTGATTCAATGATTGGGAAATATTCTGGCACAGGGGTAATAACTCCACCACCTGCAGTTATTGACTCTAAAACTACAGAACCGATATTATCTGCACCCTCTTTTTGAATGACATCTTCAAGAGCATGAGCACACTCAATATTGCATTCACCATATTTTTTACCAAACGGGCAGCGATAACAACAGCAATTTGGCATTTCAACAAAACCAGGCGCAAATGGTCCATATTGCTTTGTTCTTTGAATTTGACCAGAAGAGCTCATTGCTCCAATGGTTGTTCCATGATAATCCCGGTCACGATATATAATTTTGTGTTTTTTTCCTTCATTATGAAAATGGGCAATTTGTCGTACCATTTTGTAGCCCTTTTCATTAGCCTCAGAACCTGAATTCGAATAGTAAACACGATCTAAACCAGGCATAATTGAGGTTAACTCTTTTGCATATTGTGCAGCTGGCTCATTACCAATAGAACCTGCAAAGTAAGGAATTTTTGACAACTGATTACTGATAGTATCTACCATTTCATCCCTTCCATAGCCAAGGTTGACTGTCCATACTCCGCCAGAAGTTGCGTCTAGATATTCATCACCTTTGATATCAGTGACATACATCCCTTTCCCTTCTGAAACCACAAGAGGGTCACTCGATTCAAAAGCTTTATGCTGCGTTAAATGATGCCAAACATGTTTCTTATCATTTTGTATAATTGTGCTTTCAGACATAATAAATCCTTGATATTAAATTTACTGCAATTCAGAGTATTGAATTGTAAAATATAAGAGGTATAGAATAAAGATATGTATAGATCCAGCAAACTTGCAATTAATAGACCAGACTTATGAACGAAATGTGGAATCAGTTTTTTTCTTTAAGGCTTGATAAACCAAGAACTCTGCAACTTCAAATTCGTCAACAATTAGTAGATGCTATTACAAATGGCTTAATAGGACCGAATGAATCTCTGCCCTCTTCGAGGAACCTGGCGAAATCCCTAAAAGTTGCTAGAAACACTGTTATAGCTGCATATAAAGAGTTAGAGTTTGACGGCTATATTACTGCTCAACCGAGGAAGGGTTATTTTGTAAACGATAAAATTTATGAAAATTATTCTGATACTAAAGAAGTTTCATCAGTAACTCAGAAATCACCACAATGGCTTGACCAATTAATTACAAAAAAACCGTCATTTAAAACCAATATTCAAAAATCAGAAGATTGGCAAAAATTGCCTTATTCTTTTACTGTAGGTCAGCTTGACAATAGCCTAATTCCTTTTTATGAATGGCGAGAGGTGGTAAGGCAATCCTCAACCGTTCCAGAGATTAAAAAGTGGAATATTGACCATGTGGACAGTGACGATCCATCTCTAATTCAACAAATTCAATCCAAAGTACTGCCAAAGCGTGGAATTTGGGCCAATAAAAATCAAATTTTAATAACTTCTGGTAGTCAGAATGCCATTTATATCCTGGCAAGCCTTCTGGTTAAGGAAAAAACAGTTGTTGGTATCGAAAACCCTGGATATCCAGATGTTAGGAATATTTATAGCTTTAGAACCGATAATATTATTCCAATTTCTGTAGACCATGAAGGCATCATGGTTGATGAGATCAAACCTCATATCGATATGATCTACACCACACCGAGTCACCAGTACCCTACCGGCGTGACAATGAGTATGGAGCGAAGAAAACAGTTGTTAGAAAGTGCACAACAAAATAACATAGTCATCATAGAGGATGACTATGAGGCCGAGATTAATTTTCAAGAAAAACCCCATCCTTCTTTAAAAAGTTTAGATGATCATAATAATGTTATTTATTGTGGTAGTTTTTCAAAAGCTTTTGCGCCCGGCCTTCGTCTAGGCTATATGGTTGCAGCAGAAAGCTTTATCAAAGAAGCAAGGGCCTTAAGACGTTTGATGTTGAGACATATACCTGCAAACAATCAACGCTCAGTTGCATTGTTTATTGGACTGGGCCATTACCACAATATGTTTACCAAAATACAGAGAACCAATAAAGAGCGATGGAATTTAATTAATGAAAAAATTAAAGAAGAACCTTTGTTGTCATGTGCACCGACGGTCGGAGGATCAACATTCTGGATTAAAATACCAGAATCTATTAATAGTGCAAAACTTTGTCAAGAATTGCTCAAAAAAGGCGTAGTTTTAAGGCCTGGAGATGCGTCTTTCTTTAGTCAAGACTCACCAAAAAACTATTTACATCTTGGTTATTCTGCAATTGATACAAATAAGATAAACAAGGGTATTGAAATCATCGTAAATGAAATTAAGGCAATGATGTCTCAATCTTAATTTCCTAAAGTAGGTTCAACCATTATCTGAATATATATTTCATCACATACTAGATCTATATCATTGCTAGCATTAACTTTAATTGCATTAGATGGGCTCTCAAGTATTTCAAACTGGTTATCTAGTAATTCTATTGGAAAGAAATGGTTCGCTCTCATTTTTAATCTTTTTACAGCTTCAGTCCTACTAATATCTAAAAAAATAAATATAACTTTTTTCTGAAATGAATCAGATAATATTTCCCTATACTCTTCCTTTAATACTGAACATGCAAAAATGGCATTTCCTTTTTCATTACATTCATCTATTTTTTTGGAAATTTTTTGAAGCCAAGCTAGTCGGTCAAAATCGTCAAGAGGAATCCCTTGACTCATTTTTTCAATGTTTGCTTCAGAATGAAAGTCATCGGCATCATAGAATGGAACATCTAATTTAATAGATATTTTTTTTCCTATAGTGGTTTTTCCAGAGCAAGATACACCAAAAAAAACATATACCATTCTATATTAAATTCTAATTTTTTTATTTAGAGGGTCGTACATGGGCTTTAGTGATGTGCTAGCTTTTTCAATGACACCTTCAACCTCAATACAGTATTCAGCAGTCATCAAGTCCTCGTCACTTTCACCAGGTTTACAGTCGATATAACCCAATCCAACTGCTCCGCCTAACGTATGTCCGTATGCTCCGCTAGTTAAATAGCCGATTATCTCGCCATTCCTAAGAATAGGTTCGTCATGGTAGAGCATTATATCTGGATTAATTAATAGGAATTGCATTACCCTCTTCTCACATCCGTTAGTTTGTTTTTTCCTTACAGCATCATAACCAATAAATTTTCCATATTTAGAAGGTTTTTTATCAGGCTTAACAACAAATCCAAGGCCCGCATCGAGCACATGATCTTCATCTGTAATGTCATGACCAAAATGTCTGTAAGCCTTTTCAATACGACAACTATCTACAGAATGCATTCCACAAAGTTTCAAAGAAAATTTTTCTCCTATTGACTCAATCAACTCAGCAATATAGTTAGAAAATTCAATGGGAAAATATAATTCCCATCCCAACTCACCAACATAGGTAATACGGTGTGCCCGAACCGTTGCCATACCAATTTCTAGATTACAGACACTGGTAAATGGGAGATTTTCATTACTTAAATCAGTGTCTGTTAATGATTGTAAAAGTTCTCGTGAATTAGGACCCATAATTGCAATACAACCTTCTGCGCTTGTAGAATCAAATAAAGAGCAGTGTGCATCCTTAGGCATATTCTTTTTCAGCCAATTCATATCACGGTTAGCACATAGCGTACCACTTACAACGAGATAATCATCAACATCTAAACGTGTAATTGTGACGTCAGCCTCAATTCCACCTTTTTCATTTAACCATTGCGTATAAACAATTCTTCCAGTTGAAACATCAACATCGTTTGCGCAAATGAGTTGAAGATAATCCATTGCATCAGAGCCTTTGATTCTGATTTTGGAATAAGATGACATTTCATACATGCCAACAGCTTCTCTGATAGCTTGATGCTCTAATTTATGAAAGTCAAACCAATTCTGTTTTCCCCATGAATACTCATATTCAGCCCGAACTTTACCAATTAAATGTTGAGGCACAAACCAGTTAGCCCTTTCCCATCCTGCTACCTCCCCAAAACAGGCACCACGATCTTTAAAGAATTGATACAGTGGTGTTCGACGGAGCTCTCTAGCAGTGCTATATTGGTGATATGGGAAATGATTTTCGTATAGATAACCTAGCGTCTCCGTGACTCGATTAGCTAGGTAAAGTTTATTATTTTGGAATGGGTCGTTTCTTCTGATATCGACCTCCCATAAATCACAAGGAGGTTCCCCACCAACAATCCATTCTGCAAGATATTTGCCTACTCCTCCAGCAGCCTGAATACCAATTGAATTGAATCCAGCTGCAACAAAAAAGTTTCTCAATTCAGGTGATTCGCCGATTTGAAAATTATCATCAGGTGTGAAACTTTCTGGGCCATTGAAAAGAGTTTCTATACCTAAGTTTTCAATTACCGGTAATCTCTTCATTGCCAATTCAAGGTAAGGCATACAGTGCTCTAAGTCATCTTGTAATTGATCAAAACAGAAATCTTCAGGTATCCCATTCTGTCCCCAAGGTTTAGCGTTTGGCTCAAATAAACCAATCAAAATTTTTCCAGCGTCCTCCTTGTAATATGCAGACTCATCAGGCACTCTTACAACAGGCATATCACCTAAATTTGGTACAGATGAGGTAAGCACATAGAAATGTTCACAGGCATGAAGTGGTACAGATACGCCTGCCATTTTTCCAATTTCCCTTGCCCACATTCCTCCGCAGTTAACAACAACACTGGATTGTATCTCGCCTAATTCAGTCTGGACACCTTTGACTTTTCCATCTTCTTTATGGATTCCAGTCACTTTAACGTCTTCAAATATTTTTACTCCATTGTTTTTAGCTCCTTTAGCAAGAGCCATCGCAACGTTTGCAGGATCAGCTTTACCATCTTTAGGAATCCATGCACCGCCAACAACATCATCTAAATTAAATAGATTAATTTTTTCTTTGAGTTCTGAAGGTGACAGTATCTGAACATCAACGCCATGGACTTTAGCTAGAGAAGCGTTTCTTTTAAATTCTTTTAGCCTTTCCTCATTAGTTGCAATACTCACAGAGCCCGTACGACGATACCCTGTCGCCATACCTGTTTCGGCTTCTAATGTCTCATAAAGGTTGCCTGAGTACTGAACCATTTGAGTTAGATTTAAAGATGAGCGCATTTGACCTACAAGCCCTGCTGCATGCCATGTAGTTCCAGAGGTAAGTTTTTTTCGCTCTAAAAGGACAATATCAGTATAGCCAAGTTTGGCGAGATGATAAGCTACCGAGCAGCCAACAACACCTCCCCCAATAATTACAACTTGTGCCTTTTTAGGTAATATATCAGACATAATTGACGCGAAACTAATAAACCAAGAATTATAAGGCTATTTACCTTTCCAGGGTACCAGATAATTTTCTGCAATACGCATGAGAATATCTATAGAGTATCCTATCACTCCAATCAGAACGATTCCCATAATAACGAGGTCGGTCATTTGAAATTTTGCAGCATTGATTATCATCATACCTGCACCCTTCTGAGCTGCAACAAGTTCGGCCGCGACAACGGTACCCCAACAAACACCCATAGACACACGAGCACCTGTAAATATCTCAGGTAGGCTATTAGGCACAATTATCAGTCTCATAATTTGTCCCTTTGATGCCCCAAGAGAATATGCAGCATGAATTTTACTAATATTGACTCCAGAAACGCCTGCTCTGGCAGAAATTGTCATGATCCATAGTGATGCAAGGAAGAGCAAAATTATCTTGCCTTGTTCACCAATCCCAAACCAGATAATTACCAGCGGAATAAGCGCAAGTGGCGGAACTGGACGCATAAATTCGACGATTGGATCGAACCAACCACGAAACCAGCCCGAAAGTCCCATCGCGTAACCAAGCGGAATACCAATAAGGGCTCCCGCCAAAAATCCAACAATTACACGAATAAGCGACCAACCAAGGTGCTCTACCAAGCTAAAATTTTTATACCCTTCAGAGGCTACAAGAACTAGTCTTGACCAAACAGCTTCAGGTGCAGGTAGCCAGATCGGTTGCATTTGCCAACCTTTTTCTGGAGTATAGCTCAGTGTACCTTTAGCGGTCATATAGACTCGAGCATCATCTATAAAAACTTCTGAACTAGGGGAGATCTCCTGACCATCGATAGCAATAACTTTATAACCATCCTCTTTACTACCAATATCATTACGTTTTACTTTAATTAACCCGCTACGCCAAGCTACAATATTGGCAGTATCGTTTTTTGCAAATCCTGTACCTGGGTCAATTTCCATTTCCGGAGGTGTTTTGCCAGACTGTATATCGTAAACAGTAACGAAAACTTGTGCGTCATCGGTCTCACCCGCTGCATTCATTGCGGTATAGGTAAAAGTAGTTTCACCAATAAATGGACCTGGCGCGTGAAACGGCACCAATTTTGAGCCCGTAAATGCCCCCCAAATCATAAAAATAGCCAGAACTGAGATAATTGATGCGGGTCGGTTAGGTGAAACGGCGCTTTCATCGCCAAATGTTACAGTTTTAAGACTCGTATAGTCCTTCCGAGCAGTCATCATCTTTGACACTAAGTGTACTACATAAAAAGAGACAATAAAAACTACAATATAGATCAGTAAAATGGCCATTAGTTGTTCTCCACTCTACCCATAATTTCTTCTTCCATCTCCCAAATAATGGAAAGTATTTCATCTCGAGTTTCGATATAGCCTTTAGATTTTTTGACTTCTCGAAGATCCTTACCGGTACCCATTTCAGCATAAGGGAGTTTATATTCTTTTAGGACCCTTCCTGGTCTTGGAGCCAATACCAGAAGTCGCTCGCCAAGCAAAACTGCTTCTTCAACCGAGTGGGTTATTAATAGGATTGTTTTCCCGGTATCCTTCCAGAGTTTGAGTACCAGGCCCTGCATCTTTTCACGAGTTAGTGCATCCAGTGCACCCAGGGGTTCATCCATCAAAATGACATCTGGATCGTTTGCTAGACAGCGTGCTAAAGCAACCCTTTGCTGCATTCCACCCGAGAGTTCGTAAACCGCTTTGTCTTCGAAATCGCTAAGCCCGACAATTTCCAACAGGTGCTTGACTTTTTCATTTTGTTGAGCTTTTGGCATACCCTTCATTCGTGGCCCAAAGGCTACATTTGAACGTACATTCATCCACTCAAAGAGTGCCCCCTGCTGGAAAACCATGCCACGTTCAGCACCTGGACCGAGAACGGTCTGATCGTTGAGAACGACTTGCCCTTCAGTCGGAGACAAAAAACCTGCAATAATATTTAGGAGTGTGGTTTTGCCGCAACCTGATGGTCCAAGTACGGTAATAATTTGTCCCTCTTCGATCTCCAGAGATATATCTTTAAGTGCCTGAATTGACTTACCATTACGTACATGGAAACGCATCGATATATTTTCAATTGA